>NZ_JBHXTJ010000054.1:0-46134 GCF_042677525.1 Streptomyces sp. NPDC127114 | reverse complement strand
CACCTGCCGCAAGTGGCCCGAGGCTACCAGTGCTTCGAACTCGTTCAAACAATGAACGCGAGGTGCGGACCTCGTCGGTGGCGACCACATCAGATAGCCCTCAAGGTCGACTCCGCGCAGCCCGTTGGACTCAGCCGCCCTGGCGGCACTGAGCAGACCGCCGGAGCCGAGTGACTCTCCGGTGTGTTCAGTAGACGGCTGATCAAGTTTTTGTTGGCGAGCGTGACGACCAGGTCCAGGAGGGCTGCGCGGAGGGGGCGTAGGTGTTGACATCGAAGGCGCGGGAGGCGCTGGTCGATACGGGCATGCGGGCCGCGGTTGCGCCGCGAGGGTCGATGCCGCGGGCCGGGCGGCAGGACGCGGCCGGCCTTGCCCCCGAGGATCCGGCACACCACGGTCTCGCCAACCGCGGCGAGCGCGCCGACGGTGTGCAGGCCGTAGCGCTGGAGGGCGGCGGCCTGGGCGGGCCCGATGCCGTGGACGGCCTGGACCGGCAGCGGGGACAGGAAGCGCTCGACGGCGCGGTGGTCGGGCAGGGACAGTTCGCCGGAGCGGTCGACCCGCGCGGAGGGCGGTGGCCGCGGTGGACCAGGCGCCGGCGACGCCGAACAGCCGGCGGGTGCCGGTCAACTGAGCCAGTCCGGCCAGCGGCGGCACGGGCTGAACGAGCGGCGTGCACTCGCCGAGCAGGTCAAGGACGTGGCGGCGGCCGTCCGGGGCGGTGTCGGGGCGGCACCGCGCGTGCCAGATCAGGCGATCCCGGCCCTCGTGGTCGTGGTGGCTCATGCCGCGGTCACCTCCTGGTGAACGGCGCGGGCGGCGAGCGGCAGCTCGGGGCGGCGGCCGGCCTGTCGGTCGAGCTGTGGTGGCATCCAAGGCGGGCTGAGCGTGACGGACGGTCGGATTACTGTCCCCGCACCCCGTGGTGCCGCAGCGTCCGGTATTGGCATGATGGGGTCTACCACGTCAGTGCGCGCTCACCTTCAGGTGACCTGCGGCGGCGTACGCGAAGGGCCCCCTGCCGGCAAAGCTACGAGGGCCCCTCGCGGTCATACGGTGTGTCGGCTTCTGGCTACCAATGCCAGGAGCCGACCGCCCACCAGGGGATAATCCCGGCAAGCTTGAGCGTCCAGTACACGGCGATCACGATCGCCGTGTACGTTGCGATCCACCGGCGCGCTCGTGGCGACCGGCGCCGCGGCGGCGCATACTGCTCCCGCTTCACCGGGTTCTCCGGACGGCGGTTCTTCCTACGGCGACGACGACCCACGGGGTCGCCCCTTTCCCCCCTGCCTGGTACGTCCAGGCGTCCGGGGCCCGCATACTTTCGGGCCCGGCCGGAGCCAGAAAGCGCGCTCCCGGACCGGAGGTGAGGGTCTGTCACCGCGACCTATCGAAGCGCACTCCGAGGGCCCCCGTCGACACGCCTCGCAACGCTCTGACCTGCGGAAATGGTCAAGTGCTCAGTCAACTTCCTTTATCTGCAAGGGAGTTAGAGGGACCGGCGAATTTTGAAGGATTCTGTCGCGGGGTTCGCCCCGGAACTCTGGGACCACCTGGCACTAGTGTGCCAGCTGCGTGACCGGCCAGACAGGGCCCGGCGTGCGGGCCCCCTGGTGTCCCAGGCCGTCCTCGGTCGCGGTAGCCGTTCAGGCGGCGAGCACCTGGTGTAGCTCCCGTACGACGCGCTCGTGGTGATGGCGGGTGGGGATCGACTGGTACAGGCCCATGGCCCGTTGGTGGATCAGGCCGGTGCGGTAGGCGGGCGTGAGGCCCGTGAGGACGTCGATCGTCTGCCGGCAGGCCTGATGGGTGTCGCCGTCGTGGTGGAGGCATGTTGCGGCGTCGATGGCCAGCAGGGAGCGGGTCATGGTGCTGGTCGGTGCGGACAGCTGAAGGGCGCGGTGCTGGCTCTCGCGGGCCCGGCGGGTGTCGCCGAGGGCGGTGAGGGCGTGGGAGAGGTGGACATGGTGCTTCTGCTCGCCGTGGGTGAGCCAGGTGTCGGCCCGGGCGGCAGGGTCGAGCTTGCCCATGAGGGTGTCGGCGGCCTGGAGGGCCTGGCGGGCCTGCTCGGGCTGGTGGGCCAGGGCGTAAGCGCGGGCGGCAACGGCGGCCGCGAGGGTCGCGGCGGCCGTGGGCCGGTCTCCGGCGGCCTGTCGGGCCTGTTCGGCGAGGGTTGCGGCGGCCCTTGGGGCGCCGTAGTTGAGCGGGACCATGGCCTCGCGCGCGAGGACCCAGGCGTGCAGCTGACGGTCGCCTGATTCCCGGGCGGCCGCGGAGGCGGTCGCGAACCACTTCTTGGCTTCGGGCCGGGCGCCGAGGTCGTGCAGCACGATGGCGACCATGCCCGCCATCTGGCCGGCGGTGTGGCACACCCTCATGCGGGTGGCGACGGGCTGCGGCCGGGCGAGCAGGGGCTTCAGGGCTGCGAAGTCTCCGGCGAGGTCGAC
Organism: Streptomyces sp. NPDC127114; assembly: GCF_042677525.1. Classification (NCBI taxonomy): domain Bacteria; kingdom Bacillati; phylum Actinomycetota; class Actinomycetes; order Kitasatosporales; family Streptomycetaceae; genus Streptomyces; species Streptomyces sp. NPDC127114. The sequence goes on along the minus strand of NZ_JBHXTJ010000054.1, from coordinate 43,684 downwards.
GAGGACTTTCGTGGGGGCCTGGCCGTGGTAGCCGTAGCCGTATGCCTCGGCGGCCAGTTCGAGGTCGGACAGTTCGGCGGCCTCGGTGTCGGCGGCGAGGGCGACGTCGAGGGACTGGCGGGTGTCGGTCAGGGCGGTGAGGGCGGGTCCGGTGAGGCCGGCGGCGAGCGCGCCGCGCAAGAGCTGGCGGCGGTTCATGGGGTCGTCTCCATCGTCAGACTCCGGGTGTGGTGTCGGGGAGCTGTTCTCCCAGGGTCGCGCAGCCAGGCCCAAAAGGGCACCGGGAATCCGCAGTCCGTCCGCGACGCGTTCGATCGTGTCCATCGCGGTCACGGTCGCCTCGCCACGGGCGACCTTGGAGACGCGCTCGGGTTTCATCCCGCACGCCTCGCCCACCTTGTACCAGCTGAGCCCATGGTCGTGGGCCAGGGTGAAGACGGTGGTGAAGTCGCGCATCCGGGCGGCCTCGGTGAATGCCGGGTCGCGCAGGAGACGGTGCGGAATCTGAGCTGGCCTGGGCCGTAAGACGTCCACAAGTCCCCCTGAGACCTCACAACGTGACACAGCGTCGGGTCCCGACGATACCCCCACGGCGGGGCCCTCTTGGTGGGACTTACCGGCCATGGCGGCCGCCGGTTCACTGTCGGTGCCACGGGCCGCAAACGGCCCCCGAACCGAGGGAGAACCTCCATGGCTTCCAAGTCCCAGACCGTCGCCGCCAAGCCGGTGACCGCCGCCGCCTCGCCGTCGACCGGACCGGTCGCTGACGTCGACGGCCCCGTCGTCGTCGCCGTCGACGTGGAGGACGAGGAGTAGTCCTCGCTCGCCCGTCCGCGTCCTGACCTGGGCGCCCCTCCCGTTTCGTCTGCCCTTGCGGGACTGGGGGAGGGGCGCCCTCGCGTTTCACCTGGAGGTGCAGCAGTGATTCACGTCTACATCGGGCCGACGCTGCCGGCGTCCGAACCGCTCCTTGACTCGCCGCGCCTGCGGGTGCTGCCGCCGGCCCGGCACGGGGACTTCTTCGACACCGCAATCCGCCCGGGCGACACGGTCGTGCTGATCGACGGGGTGTACCACCAGGCTCCTGCGCTGCGGCACAAGGAGATCCTGGCCTTGCTGGGCCGGGGCGTGACGGTGCTCGGAGCGGCGAGCATCGGGGCGCTGCGAGCTGCCGAGCTGGCGCCGTTCGGGATGGTTGGCGTCGGCGCCGTCTTCACCGCGTACGTACGAGGGCAGATCACCGGCGACGACGAGGTGGCGGTGGGTCAGGCCCCGGACCGGGCGCGGGATGCGCTGACCTGCCCCCTGGTCCGCCTCCGCCGCATCCTGGAGCTGGCCGAGGCGGCCGGGGTCCTCGACGGCGAGCGCGCCGCGCGGCTTCTGGCGGGCTTGCGCGCCGTGTACTACCCGCAGCGCACGTGGGCGGCCGTACGGGCGGTGTGCCGCCGTCTCGGGGAGACGGCGTTCGCCGACTGGCTGGCCCAGCAGCGTAAATCAGACCCGTACTTCGGGGATGTGAAGCGGGCCGACGCGCTCGCCGCCGTCCACGCCGCGCTAGGCGGCGCCGCGGCCGCCGGCCCGGTCGCCGTCCAGCGGGAGGACTGGGACACCACGTACTTCCGCCGCTGGTCCAACGCCGCCGCGCGGACACGCGTCGGCGGTCAGGAGCTGGCCACCGAGGACCGCCTGGTCTATCAGCAGGTCTTCGATCCCGCGTTCAGCGAGAGGTGGGCCGCCTACCTCGAGTACCGCTCGCGGCATCCCGCCGACGGCGGGCCGCCAATGGCGTTGGCCGAGCGGCTGGCCCGGGCGACCAGCGGCAGGAATGGCCTGCCCGCCGACCGCGTGTTCCATCCGCCGGTCGACCTGCGCGACAAGCAGACCGTGGCCCTGCTGCTGGCCGGCGAGAGCGCCGAGGACCGGATCTCGCTCGTGCGGTACGCGACGGCGCTCGCACGTTTTCGCCGCTCGCGCCCTGGGCTCTGCGTCGAGTCCGTCCGCGACGACGTCGCCCGCAGCCTGCTGTTGCGCGTGTGGGACTGCACCGAGGCGGAGTTGCACGCGCAGGCCTCGGCCCGGGGGCTGGTGTCGTCGGCGCGTGCCGTGGTGGAGGCCAAGCGGCTGGTGCCGGGGTTCCTGGAAGAGGTCGAGAGGACGGAGGTGGCCCGTGGTGGGCGTTGAGGAGCTGGTGGCGTTGCCGGGCACGGTGCGTGCGCGGGCACCCGAAGAAACGTGGGAGGCGGTCCGCCCGCTGCTGGGGGAGTTCGGTATCACCCGGGTCGCGGACCTGACCGGCCTGGACTGTGTCGGCCTGCCGGTGTGGACGGCGATCCGGCCGACGTCGCGGACGCTGTCGACGTCGCAGGGCAAGGGCGCCACCTCGCTGCTGGCGAAGGTGTCGGCGGTCGTGGAGGCGATCGAGCTGTGGCACGTCGAGCAGCCGTTGCCCGTTGCCGCGGTCGGGCCCGCCGTCGAGGTGGCCCCCGACTGCCCGGTGTCCGCGCTGCCGATGACCGTCCCTCACCCCGAGCCGGCTGTGGCCCGGATCGTGTGGGAGTGGACAGCTGCCACCGGTCTGATCAGCGGGCGTCAGGTGCTGCTGCCGGTCGACCTGGTCCGCCGCCGCGTGCTCCGGTCGGAGTGGACGCCCGACGTGCTGCGCGCGACCAGCACGGGGCTGGCCTGCGGCAACACGAGGGATGAGGCGCTGCTGCATGCGCTGTTCGAGGTCGTGGAGCGCGACGTGCTGCATCGGGAGGGTCAGGACGGCGGGCGACGGCGCACGCTGATCGATCCGCTGTCGGTCGACGACCCACACGGCCGGGAGGTGATCGGCCGCCTCGCGGCTGCGGGCATGGAGTTGGAGATCGCGCTGGTCGGCGGCCCGTACGGGCTGCCGGTGTGCGTCGCGTACCTGTGGTCCGAGGACTACCCGGTCGTCTTCGCCGGGGGCGGCTGCCACAGCCGCCCTCAGATCGCGTTGACCCGGGCGGTGACCGAGGCGGCGCAGTCCCGGCTCGCCGCCATCGCCGGAACCCGCGACGACCTGCCCACCGACATCGGCGCCTTCGACGCCGTCTCTTTCAGCCCCGCCCGCACCGAGGGGCTCGCTGCCTGGGCGGAGGCCACCGGGCACTTCGCCCAGGTGGGCGGCGGCTTCGCCGAGCACGCCCGGGATGTCGCCGACCGCGTCGCGGCCGCCACCGGGCACGAGCCGGTGGCCCTGGACCTGTCCGCCCCCGGCTGCCCCCTCCACGCCGTGCAGGTCATCTGCCCTGGCACCCGCTCCCGGATCCGAAGGTCGATGCCCCGATGAACACCACCACCGTGCCGGCCCTGAGGTCGGCGCAGTACGACGCCTTCTATACCGCTCGCGCCCGCACCAACGTGGTCGCCCGCCTGTACGCCGCGGCGATGGGCGAGGACTACCCGGCCGAGGTCGCCGCCTCCAGCTCGTGTGACTGGCCCCTGCTTGGGCTGCTGACCGCGCGCCTGCGCCTGAGCCCGGGCCAGCTCCTCGTGGACGCCGCATGCGGCACCGGCGGCATCGGCCTATGGCTGGCCCGCGCGCTCGCCGTCCGCCTGGACGGCTTCGACCTCTCGCCCGTCGCCACCACCCGGGCCGGCGAGCGCCGCGCCGACTTCCTCGGCGCCGACCGCGACCGCGCGGTCTTCCGCGTGGCGGAGCTGGAGAACACCGGCCTGTCCACGGGCCACGCGCACGGCATCGTGTGCGTGGACGCCCTCGGGCGGGCAGCCGACCGCGGGGCGGCGCTGCGTGAGCTGGGCCGCGTCCTTGTGCCCGGCGGGCGCCTGGTCGTCACCCGCGCGCTGCGGCAGGGCGCGGAAACGACGTGGCACAGTCAAGTCTCGGCTGCCGGGCTGGTCGAGGAGCACGTCGACGAGCGGCCCGGCGAGCCCGCGATGTGGGAGCGGCTCTACCGGCTGTGGCTCGCGCACGCCGACGAGCTGCGGCGCGAACTGGGCGAGGGGCCGGCCGAGCGCATGCTCCGCGAGGCACAGCAGACCCTGCCCCACCTGCGCGGGCGGCGGGCCGTGCTGCTGACGCTGCGGCGCCCGCTGGACGGCCCGGCCGGGGTTGGGGCCAGCGATAGGATGGCCGAGCCCGGGCGCCCGACCATGACGCCCGTGTCCAGCGAGAGGACCCCGCAGTGACCCAGCACCACGTCCGTGCGGCCGTCTTCTCCGCCGGATCCTGGGGCACCGCCATGGGCAAGGTGATGGCGGACGCCGGTACGCGCGTGGTCATGCACGCCCGGCGCCCCGAGATCGCCGACGCGATCACCACGACGCACCGCAACCCCGGCTACTTCCCGGACATCGCGCTGCCCGACTCGGTGGCGGCCACCACCGACCCGGCGGCGGCACTGGACGGCGCCGACTACCTCGTGCTGTCCATCCCCGCACAGTCCCTGCGGACCAACCTCGCCGCCTGGGCCCCGCACATCGGCCCCGACACCGTGGTCGTGTCGCTGATGAAGGGCATCGAGACCGGCAGCGGGCTGAGGGCGAACCAGATCATCGCCGAGGTCACCGGCCTGCCCGCCGACCGGATCGCCGTGCTGTCCGGCCCCAACCTGGCCGGGGAGATCATGGCCGGCCAGCCCGCCGCGGCGACGGTCGCCTGCCCGGACGAGACTGTCGCCCACCGCGTCCAGCGGGCATGCCACACCCCGTACTTCCGGCCCTACACGTCCACCGACGTGATCGGCTGCGAGCTCGGCGGCGCGGTGAAGAACGTCATCGCGCTCGCGGTCGGCATCGCCTCCGGCATGGGTATGGGCCACAACTCCCAGGCCATGCTCATCACCCGAGGCCTGGCCGAGGCCAACCGGCTGGCCGTCGCGATGGGCGCCCACCCCGCCACCCTCGCCGGGCTCGCCGGCGTCGGCGACCTGGTGGCGACCTGCTCCTCCCCGCTCTCCCGCAACCGCACCTTCGGCACGCATCTCGGCGAGGGCATGACCATGGCCGAGGCGACCGCCGCCACCCGCCAGACCACCGAGGGCGTCAAGAGCGCGGCCGCGATCCTCGCCCTGGCCCACGCCCACGGTGTCGAAATGCCGATCACCGACGTCGTCTCCGCCCTCCTGAACGAGAAGGTCACGCTCACCGAGGCAGCGGCCGCGCTGATGCAGCGGCCCCCCAAGCCCGAGCACCACTGACCCCCGCGGCGGCCCGCAACACCCCGGAGCCGCCGGCGCCCACACCTTCACCCTCCCGACACGGAGGTCCCTCACCCATGCACGGATCCGTGCTGCCCGCCGTCCAAATCGCGCTCACCCTCGCCCTCATCGCGTGGATGATCACCGGCTTCACACCCCTGCCCGGCCGCTGGCTGCGGTGGAAAATGTTCTGCCGCGCCACCTTCACCATCGTCCAGCTCACCGGCACCACCACCGACGGCCGCACCGAGCCGGTGAACGTCTACGCCCACCTCTCACCCGGCTCGTTCATCCTCGGGCCGCCCCAGCTGCAGGCCGTCCTCGACCACCTCACCCGCAGCGGACGGTACGAACGGATCGACGGCACCGGCCGCGTCCTGTCCGCCCGCCGCGAGCAGCGCCTGGAAGTGAGGGCCAGCCGTGTGGTTCTTTGACGCACTTGCCTCCGGCTTCCGACACCCCACCGACCCCGGCGCCGTCCAGTGGTTCCGCATCCTCTTCGGCGCCGTGCTCACCGCCCGCTTCGCGCTCGCCTTCGGCCAGGGCGGATGGGACCGCCTCGCCCCCGGCTCGCTCAGCCTCCACCTCGCCGCGCAGCGCTACGGCCCGGCCCGGGCCCGTCTCCTGGCGACGGTGTACCGGCCCGCGCTGGTCCTGCGCACGATCGCCGCCGCCGCCCTGGCGGCCGGGCTCGCCCCGCGGCTCGCGCTGCTCGTGGTCCTGGCCGGCGCCGCCATGGAACTGCTCTATCTCCGCAGCCCCAACGCAGTGCGGTACACCCTGCTGACCGGCGCCTGCCTCCTCGTCGCTGGCAACCTCGGCCACGGGTTCAACATTGAGCACACCCCGAGCACCGCGAACACATGGGCGCGGTGCCTGCTCGTGCTGATGACGACCAACATCTACTGGAACAGCGCCTGGCAGAAACTCCACAGCGACCAGTTCCGTACCGGCCTCTACCTGGCTCAGTGGATCCACGCCTACGCCCAGGTCAAAGACCAGCTGCCGCGCGGCCAACACGCCGTCCCAGCCCCCGTCTGCCGCCACCTGGGCAATCTGACCGAGCGCGACGTCCAGCTGTGGCGCTTGGCTGCGGCCGCCGTGATCGCGGCGGAACTCGCGCTGCCGGCCGTGCTGCTCATCCCGGCGGCGGTGCCGTACGCAGTCGCCGGCGGCATCACGATGCACGCGGCCTTCAGCCTCTTGAAACCGCGCCAGCTCATCACGTTCTCCGGGCTGACGACCGGAACCTACGTGGCGTTCGTTCTCTGAAGGCATGCACCTGCCGCCGGTGATCGCACGTCCTTCGCCTACCAGCCGGTGACGCGGACCCTCAGCTCGTACGGGCGCGGCTGCTGATCGTCTCCGCCTGGTCGACGAGGTCGGCGGTGGAGAAGCCGAGGGAGTGTCCGGCCAGCCGTGGCGCGCAGCAAGCGGCACGATCTCCGGCGGCCGGCCGTGGGGCGTCCCCGCGAGCGCAAGATTCGGCGAAGTAGCGGGCCATGGCGCGCCTGCGGGGCTGGTCCTGGGTGGGCTGCGGACGGGCGCTGGGCGCCCTTGGGCTGGTTGAGGCCCCGCACGCCGGGGGGTGTGGGGCCGCTCCCTGCCCCCGAGCCGAGGGCGACGGCGTCTATCACGTCACGCACGGCATCGCCCGGATGCACAAGCTGCCCCCGCCGGTTAGACCGGCGGGGACAGGGTGACCATCATTTACGGGACAACGATTAGCTGTGACGCTGTCCGTTCATTTCCCCGTGAACCCAGGCTACGCACTCGGGTCGATTTCCCGTTCCAGACCTGCAGAACTCTTCCACGGCCTCTCGAATCTTCCCGGAAGGGAGAGTACTTCTCGGGTCGAAGAAGTACGGGACGCCCGGATCTGATACCACACGCGGATCAAGTGCAGGAGGATTCGGGTTGTCGGACACCCAGATATGCTCGGAGATCTCATCCTTTGCGGCTCGGTCTTGGGTTGCGAACCAAACGAGTCCACCGTATCCGGATTGAGTGTTCACCGACACCTGGAGGTAGTTATCAGGCCACCAGTCATGCACATCCTCCGAGTGCTTTCGATCGGCGAACATGAGGGTTGCAACCTCTCCTGGGTCGACCCATGGAGAATCGCTTCGCTCGTACTGAAGATTGTCCATCACTTCCGAAATCAACGAGGCCATCTCTGCCCAAGTCTCAGCGTAGCGATAGGTTCCATGAACCACGGCGTTCAGTATCACCCTACGACAGCCCTTCCCTTGATGACCTCTGGCGTCTCCGCGTTAGGGTACCAAACGGTCATCGTGTAGCCGAATGGCAGAATTTGCTGAACTGCTCCCTTGCAGCCGAACGGACCGCCGCAAACGCCAGTCTTTTTGTTGATTACAACTGTCGCTGACGTCGTTCTAGTCTTACGCATTACTGCCGCGAATTGCGTCTCGACATGCTGAGAGGCTGGGTAGTATTTCGTTTTCGGGTTGATGGGAGTCCCGTGATTCCTTAGGTACGCATCGGTTGCTTGAACGAGCGGACCGCTTCCACCTGCCTGTATTTCGCCGTGCATTTCCTTCCCGGACGCGTCAAAGATCCGTCCGTGCGTTTCGCGCTTGCCAGCGAGTTCGCTCAAAACCTGGGGAACATCGAGGCAGGTGTTGTGCACGAGAACGGGCGTTCGGCCCGCCAGAACGTAGTACGTGTGGAGATCGTCAACCGTGAAGTTGTACGTCTTCACATGCTTGGTGAAGGAAACGTTACCGTTGACCGCAACGGTCTCACCCTTGTCAGTGAGCAGGGTCATGCCCGGCTTCAGGTTCTTCGCGGCAACCCAGGAGTGCTGCGAAGCCGACCAGAAGGGGTGCTCAGCCGTTGCCGTAAGGGTTTCCGTGCCGTCGGGGGTGGCGATGGAGATTGTGTTGAGGTGCTTGGTCTCCTCGGTCCGGATCAGTTGAGTGACGGGACGCGCACCGGATTCCCCGGTTTCGGGGTCCGTCGCCAGAACCTCGTCACCGATGGCGATATCCTCGATTTTCTTGCTTGTGCCGTCGGCCAGGACAACAAGAGTTCCGGCGAGGAAGCATTGACCACCCGCCTTCGGCATCCACTTGACCCGGGTGCCACCCGCGCCCGGGCCGGCCCCGGCGCGCCCGTGCCCAAGCAACGCGACAACGAAACCGGGCACCTGATACCAGTCGGAATTCGTATCGACACCTTGCTCAAGCATCCACTGGTCGTAGTCGGCGGCGTAGTCGCAGCCAGGTGCCCCGGCTCCGCCATTCCAGCAATCCCCATCCGCCAGCCAGCCGAAGTACGAAGCAGTGTCCGGGGCGTTTCGGATCAGACCGTAGAAGACCTGGTCGACGGGCGTGGACGTGCTGGTGTCATAAGTAACGGTACCGGTGTCGCCACTGTCACCAGTGCTGGAAGTGCCTCCGTTGCCCTTCTTTGGGCAGTTGTAGTAGCAGCCGCCGGGGCCGGTTCCGCCTACCGGTTGACCCGGAGTGCTGCTTTCGTGGCCGCCCAGGGGGCCACCCGGTTCAGCGTGACCCCAGCCGTCGTCGAGCCACAGGCCGGTGCTGTCGCTTGAGGTTACCGGGGTGTTGTTGGCATAGGCGTAGCCGTTGAGGGACTGGTGCTGGTCGACAACGAGGGCCGGGTCGACGCTGATGAACTGACCGATCGACGGGTCGTACTCGCGGGCGCCGATGTGGGTGAGGCCCGTAATCTTGTCGGCCGTCTTGTCCAGGAAGCCTCGGTCCGTCGGCCAGGTGCCGATCGCCCCTCCACGCTCCGCCCCGAAGGGCGTCATGTAGCGCTTGGTGATCTTCTGGGTGGCGTCCGAGGTGACCGCGAGGCTCTGTGTGCCGTGGTGGTCGCCGGCCAGGTATAGGACCTGAGCGGTGCCGGACTGGTTGGTGCGGACCGCGATCGCAGCGCCGCCCGCCGTGTAGGTGCGCTGGGCCCAAGCCGCCTTGCCCGTAGGCAGGTGGAGCTCGGTGGCGCCGACATACAGAATCCGCTCGCCGTTCTTGGCACCGCGGATCAGCAGAGTGCCGTCGGCGTCGTAGACGTAGTCCGTGACCTCGGTGCCCTCCGCGAGTGCAGCGAGCTGCCCCGCATGCGACCAGGTCAGGTTCTGCTGCCCCGTCGCACCCGGTCGCTTGGTGGTGTTGCCTGCTGTGTCGTAGTCGTAGACCTTGTCCTTCGCCGGGTCGGCTGCGGCCTTGCAGTCCACGTCCGCGCGGGTCGTGGTGTACCGCAGTGCGTGCGGCTGCTTGTCCGGGTTGTAGCAGTACGTGGTTGTGGTGTCCCCACTCGCCGCATGCTGCGTCTCCAGCTGTCGCTGACCGCCCTGGTTGTAGGTGTACGACGTCCAGTACGGGGCCGGGCCGGCGAGCGTGCTCGCGGAACGAGCGTCCGAGCATTTCTGCGACGCGGGGGTCCACGCCTCCGTCAGGCGCAGGTGGCCGTCGTAGGTGAAGCACTGGGTTTCGGCCTTGCCAGTCCCGCCGAGGGTCGCCGGGTCGGCGATCGAGAGGACGTTGCCGACCTGGTCGAAGGTGTAGGTGAGGTCCTGCAGCATGTACGGATGCGTCTGATCCGTAACGTTGCTGCGGGTCAGCCGACCAGTGCCTGGTTCGTAGGAGTTGGAGACGTAGACGCTGCGGTCGCCGGTACCTCCGAGACCCAGGGTCATCTGCTGGACTTGGCCAAGGGCCGAGTAGTCGGCGTACTGCAGGTAGCCCGAGAGACCCTTGACGGACGTGAGCTGGCCCACCGAGCCGTATCCATACTGGACGATCTCTGACGGCAGGCCGCCCAGTGCTGGCTCGCTCGTGCTTCCGACAGTACCGTCGAGGCGGTAGCTGGTCGTGAAGGCGAGCTTGCCGTTCGGGACGGATGCGTACAGTGCCTCCGTGGCCGGCAGGGCCAGCTCGGTGGTCGTGGGGCGGCTGAGCGCGTCGTAGGACGTCACGGTCTTCGTGTACGCCTTCGAGCCCGCCTGCCCCTTGCCTCCTACATAGCGGGTGGAGGTGGCGGGCTGCCCCTTCAGGGGTGTGTCGTAGGTGCGTTCCGTCAGGAGCGTCTGGTCCGACATGCTGCCGGCCCAGGTAAAGGTGGGACGGCCGAGCTGGTCGTACGCGGACAGGACAGTCTTGCCGTCGGTGGTCGACTGCGTGACGCGGTCCATGGCGTCGTACTCGGACCAGGTCGTGCCCTTGTCGGGATCGGTCGCGGTCTTCTGACGACCGTACTGGTCGTAGGTGTAGGACCACACGGCACCGTCAGGGCCGGTGATCTTGGTCTGCTTGCCGTCCAGCGTGTACTCGAACTTCGTCGAGGTGTAGGCGGTGCCGAGAGTCGCCCCGTACTGCGCGTCAGTGGGGCTGGTGCCCGCATACTCACGGGTCTCGAGGGTCCGGCCGCGCGCATCGACAATGGTGCGGCCGGCCGTGCCACCCTCCACCGCGGTGATGGCGGTTGAGTCACCGGTGTATGTAGTGGTCGTCGTCCACTTCTCGACGCCGCCGACGAGCAAGGTGCTCGACGTCTGCCTCTCCGCACCGTCGAAGACGATCTGGGTCTGCGTCGGCGCCGCACCGTACGCGACACGCATGTAGGCGCCGTTCGGCGTGCTTCCGCTGTCGAAGATATCGGCATGCGTCTCGTACGCCAGACCTCGACTGTCGTAACGTGTGTCCGTCAGCAGCCGACCGCCCTTCGGGGTCGGCGACTGCGTCTGGAGCGGCCGTAGGAGTGCGTCGTAGATCGCGTAGCTGGTGTTGTACGTTGCTCCGTCAGCCTTGAGAGTCGAGGTCGAGACCCAGGACTGCTTGGTATTGCTGAGCGTGTACTGGAAGGTGGTGTTGGGCGACTCGCTGCCCCGGATGCGGTTGGGAAGCCAGACGTCGGTCAGGCGGCCCAGTGCGTCGTAGGCGAGCTCGGTCTTCTTTAGGTTCGGGTCGAAGGTGCTCACCGTCAGCCCGCGCCGAGGGTCCAGGTAGTTGAAGACCTTGTGCGAGGCGGCGTTGGTGGCGACCCTCCTGGTGAGCGGGCCGGCCTCTGTGGGCGTGTACGTCGTTGTCGTGGACTTTCCGTCGGCATCGCTGACGGCCGTCGGCCGGCCGAGCGCGTCATACGACGTCGACGCGATCTTCTGCCACTTGATTGGGGTGCCGTAGGTTTCGGCCCGGCCGGTCCATGTGGCAAGCCCCTTGGTGGGCTTCATCGTGTCTGACCACGCCAGATTGTCGTAGGCCATTGCCTTGTCCGACATGACGTTGCCACGGGTGCCGTCGGTGTTCTGCAGCTTCAGGTCCGCCTCGGCAAACGAGCAGTCGCTGGCGACGGTCCGCACGCGCGAGACGAGGCTCGTGAGCCCCAGGTCATCGTTGTCGGCGTACCAGGTCTGGGTGCAGGTCTCGTCACCTTCCTTGGAGAGGTCACCGTTGTCGACGACCTTGACGGCACGTCCCTCGGCGTCGAATGAGACGGTCTCCGAATTGCTGGAACGCCACTTCTGTGCCGCGGTGAGGTAGGTGTACGAGGTGGTCTTCTTCGTCCGGACGAAGCGGGCCACGTGGTCGCCTGAATCGGGCACGCCAGCCTGCCGTGCGGTCTCCTTCGACCACGGCTCATTGGCACTGGCCGAAATCGGGGTCGCGCCGTCGTAGGTGACCTGCTCGCGGAGGGTTCCGCTGTACTGGTCGCTATCTGTCACCGTGGCGAGGCCGATCGGCGGCTGGGCGAGCGGTGCGACGGGGACTGACTTGGTGGTGCCGTCCTTGTTCGGGTCGCCGTCCATCCCCTGCATGTACAGGGAGACGGTCTTGCTGCGGACAGGAGCGTTCCGCGAGCCCTTGTAGACGGTGACCTCTCGGTAGCCGCGCCATTCGGACCAGGTCCGCTCAGCCTTCGGCGTAAAGGGGTCGTCGCTATGGTGCCAGGCAGCCCCGCTGTAAACGTATTCGTTCTCGACGGCGTCGTTCTGGCCCGCCGGGTCGGTGGTGACGACGCCGAGGACTCGGTACTTGTGGAACCAGTCGACCGAGGCTTCCTTGGCACCGTTGATGTTCCAGTACTGCGGGTAGCAGTTTCGGGTGTTGGAGTCCTGCGGCGCCGTGAGGACCTGGCTGCGGACGCACTCCTGGGCGGAGAGCGTCACCGTGGTGATGGCGCCGGTCTCGTTGGTGATCGTGGAGATGCGTGGGCGGGTTAGCGGCAGGATGTCATCCGTGCCGTCCACGCGGTTCGGGCGCATCTGGTAGGTGAACGAGATCGGGTCCATCTTGATCGCGGTCGTGCCGGCCTTCGCCGTACGGGTGATCGACGTCAGCGTCAAGACCTGGTCCGAGGTATCGCCGATGTCGCCGCCGTCCAGATACTCCTGCCCGAACTTCCATGAGTCGACCGGGTCGTATGTGCTCGTCGAGGTCTTCCAGGACAAGGTGTCGATACCGGTGAGCCGCTTGCGGCTAAAGAACGACGGGGACTGCGACAGACACTCAGTGGAGTCCTGGGCGCAGATCGCGTCGAACGGGACGTCGGGCCAGTTCTCCGCGGTGTCCTTCGTCAGGGAAGTACAGTCCGCGGCAGTGCACCGTTCGGCGTAGCCGAAGGTGACCTTCGCGTCGGCACTGTCCGTGAACAGGCTCCCGTTCGCGTCCTTGCGCAAACCGTATTGGATCTCCGTCAGGTAGCCGCCACGGGTGTACTCGGCGTCGGCCTTCGCTGCCTTGTTCTTTTTGTAGTAGTTGGATTCCTTTGCGTACCAGTACGTGGCCGCGTTGCCGCGGGTGTCCTCGACGTAGTCGAGGTTCCACCGCCACGCCTGGAGCGCAGAGCGTTCCGCAAACGTGCTGCCCTTGTCGTATCCGGGCTCGCCCGCGTCGTCGCCGAACACGGGAACGGCCCAGGCGGAGTTGGTGCGCTGGGTCGTGGCGCCGTCGAGTTTGTTCAGGCCGAAGACGTGCTTCGTGCCGTCGCCAGTGACGACCGTCCAGTACTCGCCGTTGTCGTCGTCGTTTTCTGCCCCGGTGGAGCGAGTCACCTTGGAGGCGTCATCGTTCTCCAGGCGCCAGGTGGCGTCGGAGACCTTCACGAGCCGGGACGACTTGCCATTGAGGACGAGGCGGGCGTTGTCGTACTTCCAGCAGCGGTCAAAGACATCAGTCTGACCGTCGTCGTCGCAGCTGCCATAGGCACGCTCGATATAGGACTCAGTCAGGGAGAAGCCCTCACCGACCGAGGTGCCCTGGTTGTTCGTGGTGGCGGTGCGCCCGTCAACGCTTCCGGAATCGTAGGCAAGGTGGAGCGACGGTGCCGGTCCGGCCGCGGCCGGAGGCACCGTGAAGCCGTGCGACCAGGTAAATGACCCAGAGCTACCACCAGCAGACCAGGAGGACGACGCGGCCAGCGGGGTCGCGCTGTGGTCGCCGGTGCCCTTCGTCGACTGACCGCTGGCTGAGCCGGTCAGTGCCAGGACCGTTGGTCCCGAGGTGCTCGTCCCCAGCTGGGTCGCGATGCCAGCGTCGGTGTTGGGAACCGCTACGTCGGCGCTGACCGTGTGTTTCTCAATGTTGTTGCGCGAGCCGAGGAAGGTCTGCGTTCTGCACGCCGGCTTCTGCGGAGTCGTCAACGCGCAGCCGGGCAGTTGTACGAGCTGCAGGCGGCCCGACCAGCCGCCACCGATCGCGGAGGCGAACGCCCCATAGTCGACGCTGATCCGAGCCTTGCCCGAACTCTCCGCCCCGGCCGTCAGCACGACGCCGGTGATGCCGAGCTTGCCGGCGACCGCCTGGTCCAGGACCGTAATCGCGGTCTCCGTGCCGGCCTGCAGCCCCTCCTTGCCGGCCGAAGGGCCGACGCTGACCGGAAGGCCGCCCGGAGCGGCTGTCTGCGCCTTGTTCACAGCCAGGTCCAGGTTCGCAGCGCCTGCCTTGGGCCAGACCGCCTGCTTCTGCTCCGCGCGAGCCCGTTGTACCTGGAGGCCGTTTTCTCGCTGGTCCTTCGCCACCTGTTGGCGGGCCTTGTTGGTCGCTGGACCGCTGAACGGCTTCACCTTGGTGACCAGCTCCGAGGGAAGGTTCGGTCGCCCGAGCCCGCCCTTTCCGTCGGCAGCCGCCACCGGCGTAAGTCCGAGCGGCACCGACAAGGCAACGGCCAAGGGCACCACAACGAGCGAGCGACGACGTCGCTGTCGCATTATGTCCGGCGAGATGCCGGATCTATTTCTGCTGAATATCACAGATACTCTTCCCACCCTTTGATGGTCGCGAATGGCGTTGTTCCGGTGCCGCGGACGGCATCGGTGTGGAATCGGGTGGTACCGCAGAAGCGGTACCACCCGAGCGGTTCATGAATGCGAGGTCACGAAGCCAGCTACTCCAGCAGCTGGTTGTCGTTGTCCATCGCGCCGACCCAGACACGCACCTGCGAGAGGGTGGCCGGCAGATAGCTCGTCCCCGCTCCGCCTGTCATGGCCTTGCCGAGGGTGAACTGGTCCGTGCTGGCCACGAGAGGCGGTACAACGGTCGACGGCAGGTTGAAGGTCTTGAAGGACTCCGAACCCCGACGAAGCGAGATCGTCATTGCATGGGCGTCGAAGACAGCGACGAGGTCGACCGCCGTCGGCTCTGCCTTGGCAGCACTCGACTGCACCGTCTGGGAGGTTCCGTCTGCGTTGAAGCGGGTGAACTGCCACACTCCGACGGGAACCTCGGGCCCCGGCACCGCCGGATCCTCGGGATCGGTGCCCGGGAGCGTCTCGGTGCCCGTCATCTTGTACGACAGGCTCCAGGAGGATCCGTTTGCGGCGCGCTGCCCGGCCACCTGGCCGACGTAGCCGACGCCCTTCTTCATCAGCTCTGTGGGGGTCAGGGCGACGTCTGCCGCGATGGTGAACGAACCTGTGTCGTCGAGCAGCGGCCGACCGGACACGGCTGCATCATTGACGCCATCGAGATCGATGCCCTCGGTCTTGAGCGCAGGCTGTCCCTCCAGCGCCAGCGCCTGTTCGTATCCGGAGCTGTCCGCCAGGGTGGTGCCGCTGACTCCGGAGACCGACCAGTCGGCGACGAGCTCGCCGGCCTTGTAGCCGCTGCCGGAGAAAGCCAGCTTGGATTCGTCCAGAATCTCTCCCTCTCCGAGGGCTCGCTGCCACACGGTGACCTCGTCGATCTGACCCTTCCAGTAGTCGTAGTACGCCCCACGCCACCAGGAGCGGCCGATCTGGAACGCACCCGTGGAGGCCCAGGAGGGGGCAACGTCGTCCGAGCCTTGGAACTTGCCGTTCACGAAGAGCGAGATGCTGTGTGTGGTGTCCGACTTGCTGTAGACCGCGGCCAGATGGGTCCAGGCGCCGATGACGGCGGGACGGGTCGCCTTCACGACCTGGTTGCTGATGTCGCCGTCCGTGGCGTCCTTAGGCGAGGTGCGCAGCTCCCAGGTCTTGGAATCCGCCCGGTATCCGAGGTAGAAGGCGCTGTACCAGCCGTCCGGCGTCGGGCGCGGGTCCTGTGAGAGGGCGGTGTAGTTGTTGTTCCCGTCTGCCAGGCGGACCCATGCGGAAACGGTGTACGACGCCTCTGAGTGCAGTACCTGCTCCGCGGTTGAGGCATAGCCGGGGGCTCCTGCGAGGGTGAGGCCCTTGTCGATCACCTTCGGATCCGCTGTGGTGTTCAAGACTCCTCGTCGGCCGCGATCGTCGCGGACGGCGGTGCTGCTGAGGCTTGCGTTGGAGACGGGTTCGGCCGGCGCGCTGTCCAGGCCGTTGCCGGACGATTCGTCGAAGTGCCACTGGGCGATCGGGTCGTCGCCTTTGGCCACGTTGAACTGGGCCTCGGACTCGGTGCCGGGACGGTTGAGCGTGTCGACGGCACGCACGTGCAGTGTGTACATGCCGGCGACCGTCGGCTTGACGGTGGCCTTCGTTTCTCCGACGTTCAGCTTGGTCCAGCCGGGCGACTCTGAGCTCGCGGCGGGCGCCGACAGGGAGTACTCGTAGTACTTGACAGCGGAGTCGGTTCCGCCTGGCCCGAAGGTGAAGGTGCCGCTGAGGTCCGGGGCGCCCTGCGCCGGGCATTGGTTGGTCTGGCACAGGTCGTAGGTGCCGTCGGAGGTGATGGACGGCGGCTTGGGCCCTTCACGGTCCACCGTGAAGTAGCACCAGTTGCTGTAGCCGGACGACTGCGAGTACGTGCCGTCGTCGTAGAACGCCTGGGTCAAGGATGCGACGCGACGCGTTATCCCGTCCTGCGTGGCGGGGAATTCCGTGGGCCAGGACGTCGTCAGCTTGATGTTGTCCCCGACAAAGTTCGTGCCCGTGGGACTGCTGATGCCCGAGCCGGTCCAGGTCGTTCCGTCTGCGCCCAGGGTCTCGACCCGCCACCACGCGTGGAGCTTGGCGCCCGCCTCGCCACCCGCCGCGGTCTGCGGGGTGGAGGTCAGCGTGGGTGTCGGGTCGTCCACGACAGTGGGCTTGTCTTTGTTGGTGCTGCACGTCAGGCTCGAGCCGCTCATGATCTTCACGTCGGTCGGCGTGGCCGGGTAGGCGACGTAGTTCACGGCCAGCACGGCGTCGTTCTTGAACCGCTTCCAGGCCGTCGGATCAGTCTCGTCATGGGCCCGGAGCTCCAACGTCAGCCGGGAGAACTTGCCGTCAGCGAAGTCCTTCACCGTCGGCGTCAGGTTCTCGTTCGTCTCTGCCGGGTTGTCGTTGAACTCGATCGGCGCTTCCGGCTGCGAGGGGCTGCAGGCTGTGCCCCGGCCGGCCGAGACGTACCGGTCCCCTAGCCAGTCCAGCTCCGCCGGCCGGGACGACCAGGTCGTGGTCGAGGAGATGTTGTTCGTACGGACCAGGTCGACCGTACGCGCGTCACAGGTGAACGACCATGTCTCCGTTGCGCGGAAGGTCGCGTCCAGCACTCGCTTGCCTCTGAGGCTGTCCGGCGCGAACTCAAAGTACAGCTTCTGAACGTAACCCGGACCGCAGTAATAGCCGTTCCACGAGCCGCACTTGCCCGTTCCTTCACCCCTGTCTTCCGGGCCATTGCTCCAGCCATACGACACGTGGCCGTCCGACCTGAGCAGCGTGCGCTCGGACTCGCCCCACGTGACGGTCGGGTCGATGAAGAGCGGATACGCATCCGTCGGGGTGCTGGTCAGCATGTCGGCGTCCGGGACAACCGACAAGGTGTCCTTAGTGACCTCAACGTCCATGCGGGAGACGTTGTCGCCCTGCCCGGGCCCCATACCCGTCCCCGAAGTCGCCTGCTCGGACGGGTCACCGGGCGTCGACTCCGCCTCGTTCGCGGCGACTGCAGTCCGCTGCATCAGCTGGGTCGCGGCACTGGCATCAGCAGTCGGGGTAGCGGATGACTCCGCGGCGGTCTTGCCCGCGGAGTCCCACATCTGTGCTGGCGGGGAGCGGAACACCGTGTTGCCGTTGCCGTCGACGGCGGCGAGATTGCCCGCAACACCCTTGCGGACCGCGAGGCCATCCGTCTTCAAGTCGAACGTGAGCTGCTTCAACGCCGGATTCGCGGCGGCCTCGGGCGTCTTGACGACCAGAACCTGCTGGAAGCTCTCGACAGTGGCCGTGACCTTGAGATCGACGTCCGGCAGGACATTGCGGTAGATCGCGTTGGCTCCATCGAGCTCCGGAGCGGGAAGATCTCCCTTCCAGTCCAGCTCAAGAGACCGCCCCTGCTCCGAGATTTTGACCAAGGGTTCATCGGCAGCACCGCCGGAAAACGACATCTCGGCAGATACCGCCTTCGGACCGACTGTCCCGTCGGCGCGCCGCTCCAGCGTGGCGTCTGGGGCCTGCCATCCGCCGCCGGGCTTGGCGACGCGCACCGGCACGGTGTGCTGCTCCAGCGTGAAGGTGTAACCGTCGGGATTCGCAAACACGGTGGTGCGCTCCCCGCGCTCGCTCTGGACCTCGACGCGGTGACCGGTCTGCTTGGCCTCTTCGAGCGCCTGGTGCGCTTCGTCGACTGCAGGCGAGTCCACGGTTGGCAGGGCCGCGTGGACCGGAACCGGAACCACCAGACCCACGGCCATAGCCGATAGGGCAACTACGGTGCTTCGGGCACGCCGAGGCACCCACTGTCTCTTCACAATCCCCACCCCTGCATCGCGCAAGTCACAGTAGGTGGGTCACCCAATGACATGACCCGTCATCGCGTCAAGGCGATATGTCATGTCCGGAAGTCATGGTTCCGCCCGCCTAAATCAAGGCATAGAGCGACACATCCGAGCCGGATCAGCGCGGGGATCGAGCAGGGATGAGTTACAGCGAGTAGCCGACTGTCGCAAGAGGCTGGAGGGCTAGCCGTTCGCCTCTTCAGTCGGGCTGCTCGAAGCGGCGGCGATGTGTTTGGTCGACGACCGTGGGGTGAGCCAGTTAGTGGAATGTAATTCTCCAGTATGAGTGCACAGCGTGATGCGAAGCGCTGTCTGACAAACGTAATGAAGATCACTTCCTGAGGCGGGCCTCGCACTCGGCAGGGTCCAGCCCATATGGTCGCGCTCGGCCTCGCGCAAGCCCCCTCCGGCGGGCGGTTTGGCACGCGCGGAGGGCGAGGGTCCCGTCACGAGGGCAGTCAAGATGCCTAGCGTCTGATGAGGAAGGTTTCCGCGCGCAGAGCGTGCGGGGTGATCCAGGTAGCGAATGGTGCTCGGCGGTGGCCGGTGCTCTCGGCGATGGACTCGGGGCTGCATCCGGCCTTGGTGTGTCCGAAGGCACCTGGGCGGGTCGGCGCGCCGGACTCGTGGTCGCCTGGCGGGGCGCGTGCTCCTACTACTTTGCGTGAGAGGGGGGTGGAGCGGTGTTTTTTGCGGCGTTGGGGTGTACGGCATCGCGCAGGGTCCGCAGGTCGGTGACCAGGTCGCGCAGGCGTTGTGGGGTGAAGAGGCCTGTGAACCAGCGCTCGATCTCGTCGAGGTGGTCGGCCAGTACCCGGCGCAGTCGGTCTGAGCCTTCGGCGGTGAGGACGGCGTAGGTGCTGCGCCGGTCCTCGGTGCTCGACTCTCGGCGTACCAGGCCGCCGCGCTGCAGGCGGTCGACCAGTCGGGTGACGCCGCTGGTCGACAGGAGCAGTTGGGCGGCGAGGTCGGTCATCCGCAACTGCCTTTCGGGGGAACGGCTCAGCCGCATCAAGGCGCCGAAGTCCAGCGAGGACAGGCCTGCCTTCTCCAGGGTCGGCGCCAGCTTGGCGTGCAGGCCGTCGTGGGCTTCGAAGAGGAGGCCGGCCGCGGTCAGGCGGGGGTCGTCGAAGACATCGGGGTCCATGCCCCGCATCCTAGCCGAAGGTACTTGCTGTGCGGATAGTTGACGTGCGGAATATATGCAGGGTAGGTATTTACTTGCCGCGGGGATATTCCTCGCCGCAAGTAAATGGGGCCTGGTCATCGGACTCCGCCGGACTGTGCAACGCCCGAACCACGACAAGGAGTTCACCACCATGACGACGACCTGGGTCGCAGGCTTCCGCTCCGCCGTCCTCAGCCCCTACGAAGGCATCCAGCTCAAGCCGTCTCGCGGTTTCCACGGCCACACGCTGCGCCAGATCCTCCACCTCGACGGCGGCGGCGAGGCGGTGCGGGTGCTCCTGAGCAACGAGTACGGCAAGGAACCCCTGGTCATCGATGCGGCAGGGCTGGCCGTCCGCACCACTGGCAGCGCCGTCGACCCGGCCACCGACACCGAGCTGCGCTTCGGCGGCGCGACGGAGGTGGTCATCCCCGTCGGCGAGCGGCTCCGTAGCGACCCGGTCGCCTTCGCGGTGTCCGCCGGGACCGATCTGGCGTTGACCCTTCACCTGCCCGAGGACACCGGCCTGGCGACGTACTCCCACACCCCGTCGCAGAACGCCTACGTGCTGCCCGGCGACGTGGCCGCGGCGGACTTCACGGGCGCCGAGGAGATCGACGGCCGCTACTACGTCACCGGCGTCGACGTCCTCGCCCCCGAGGACACCGCGATCGCCGTCGCATTCGGTGATTCCTGGTTCGAGGGCGTCGGCACCTCGACCGGCACCAACCAGCGCTTCCCCAACCAGCTGAACCGGCGCCTCGAACGCGGATGGGTGGTCAATCAGGGCATCGGCGGCAATCGCCTGCTGACCGACGAGGTCGGCCCGCGCGGCCTGGACCGCTTCGAGCGCGACGTCCTGCAGGTGCCTGGCGCCACCCACGTGCTCTTCCACTTCGGCCTCAACGACGTGGGGCTGCCGGGCACGCTCGGCGAGCCCCCGGCGACCGCCGAGGACTTGATCGCGGGCTTCACCGCGCTCGCCGGCCGCGCGCGCTCGGCCGGACTGGCCACCGTCGGTATGACGATGGGCCCGTACGCCGGCACCGTCTACCCCGGCGTCGACACCCCCGAAGGCCGCGCGGTCCGGCGCGAGGTCAACGCGTGGCTCCGCACCTCCACCGTCTTCGACGCCGTGGTCGACGTCGCCGCGGCCGTCCAGGACCCCGCCGCACCGGACTCCATCCGCGCCGACCTCGACAGCGGCGACCACCTCCACCTCAACGACGCGGGCGCGCACGCGATGGCCGCTGCCGTCGACCTCGCGCACGTGCGCCTGTGACAGCACTCTCGGGAACCGGCCGGGCCGGACGTGCTGCCGCCGCCGCCGTAGCCTGGAGCGGCGACACGACCGTTTAAAACTCCCTCGTCGGCCGCGGCAAGTCGACGACCGCAGCGTAGGTGAAGAGTTTTTAATAGATCGCCTTCCAGATGCGGACACCGGTCTGGTGACGTAGCCAGGCGTCAGAGATCGGCGACGCCTGCCGCGACGTCGTTGACCAGCTGCTGGAAGTCAACGTCCCCTATCGGCTCCGAGCTGCCCAGGGGGTCCTCGGCCTGCGGAAGAAACGAGATGCGGCTGGAAGCCGCCTGCGCGATGGCCATCGCGGTCGGCGACCCTCCTACCGCACCATCAAGGGCATCCTCATCGCCGGCACCGAGACCGATCCCGAGCCCGAGACCAGCGGAGACGCCGGGGCCGCGGCCTTCTTCCATGGCCCCGCCCGGCTCTTCGCCGCCGTCGTGACCCCGAGACGACGGACGACGACCACAACGACCAGGCCCACGACGAAGCCGAGGTGAAACCCGATGACCGTGATGGACGCCGCTCTGCGGAAGTTGCTCAAGACCTTGCGACTGTCCGGCATGCTGGAAACCCTCGACGCCGCTTGGCCCAGGCCCACGGCGGCGAGCTCGGTCACCTCGACTTCCTCCAGTTCTCTGCCAGGACGAGATCACCCGCCGGGAGACCGTCGCGTTCCAACGGCGCCTGCAGCGGGCGAGCAGCAGGTAACCCTGGAGGAGTTCGACTTCACCGCCTCATCGAAACTGCCCGCCGCCCAGATCCGTGACCTGGGTGCACTGCGCTGGCTGCATGCCGGCGAGTCGGTCATCCCCTTCGGCCCCGTCGGCGTCGGCAAGACCCACATTGCCCAGGCCCTCGGCCACCTCACCGTCCGGCAGGGCGCCCACGTCCGCTTCGCCAAGACCAGCCGCATCCTCGCCCAGCTGGCCGGCGGCCACGCGGACCGCACCTGGGAGAAACGGATCCGCGAACTCGTCCGTCCCGACGTCCTCATCCTCGACGACTTCGCCATGCGGCAATGTCCGCGGCCCAGGCCGACGACCTCTACGAACTCGTCTCCGAGCGGCAGGGACGCTCGCTGATCATCACCAGCAACAGGGCGCCCAGCGACTGGTACCCACTCTTCCCCAACCTGTCGTCGCCGAGTCCCTCAAGCGGCCCGGGAATCCCACCGACAAGACCAAGTAGGAAAAACCGGTGGACGTCGTCGCGATACTGCCGTCATGGCCGTCACTCAGCAACTCGCCCGCATCGCGGCGGAGTATCTCGCCTCCTGCCGCCAGTCAGCCGACGCATCACCGGATGGAGATCCGCTCTGGGATCCACCGTCGGCGGACGTCCTCGACCTGGACTGGGCACCGTTCCTGATCGAACGGGTCTGCGAGCTGGGAGGTCTCGACGGCGTTCATCGGAATGCTCTCCGGCAAGCTCTCGAGGGCGAGACTGCCATCGACCTCGCCTTCCTCAACACGCATCCGCATGCCATCGCCCCCTTCGGGCCAGACCCCACGACCCTCTCAGCGGTTCAAGTGGATCGTGTTGCGCAACTGCTCGGAGAGATCGGCTTTCCGGCCCTCCTGGCCGCCCTGCCGACAGACGAAGCGGAGGCCGCCACGTTGATCGGCAACGGCGCGGACAAGATCGTCGGGGGCCCGAAGAAGTACGTGCTGGGGCACTTCAACGCCATGCGCAAGTTCTACCGGGGTGCATCCCAACGGCAACTTCTCGTCGTGCTCTGGTGGGACTGTCGCCGACTGCCTCACCGTCGGCTCAGGTCAGCAGCTAGGGAATTACGTGAACTTCCGCCTGGGGAATTACGCGATCCTCGACATGCGGTGATGATGTGCATGGACCCGCCCCGCTACGGGTTCGTGGGCCTGCCCTCCGCCGAACACGTCACGGCGTTCCGCGTCCTCGTTTCCGTGTTCGCCGTGACTGGCACCCGCCGCCGCGAGACGTACTGCAAAGGCGCCTGCGGACATGCATGGCACAACCTGCCACCGACACCCGAGCGATCGTAGTATCGGCCATTCCGGCTCTGGCTGGGCTGGCCATCGGGCGGCCCCCTCCCGAGTGACATCCCTCGGCAGGCCAGCGCGCGTTGCGGGTGGGGAGAAGAGTGAGCAGGTCCGGGGAATCCCCTGAGTACCGGGTGGGGAAATTCAAGGCTCTGACCGCTATTTCGTGAATCCCCAGGTCGGCAAGGCGCGTGCGGGAACGTTTCGTCAGGGGATCTCTGGATTGTGGGGGTCTGCTCGCTGGAAGATGTGCTGTTCCCGGAAATCGATGTGCGGTTGGAGCAGGTGGACTTCACCGCGGAGACTGTGGTTGTGGTGGCGGTGGCATGCGGCCCGGCACCGCGGTGTCCCGGCTGCCAAGCCCGTGCCCGCCGTGTGCACTCCTCGTATGAACGCGGTCTGGCTGAGCGCCCGCTGACCGGGAGGAAGTTGCAGGTCAGGTTGCGGGTCCGTCGCTTCTTCTGTGACCGCTCCTCCTGCCACAGGAAGACGTTCGTCGAGCAGGTCAGAGGGCTGAGCGAACGCTATCGACGCTCCAGCCTCGGTCTGAAGAGGTGGCTTCACGCGGTCGCGGTCGAACTCGGCGGCCGTCCCGGTGAACGGCTGTGCCGCCAGTTGTCTCTCTCTGCGGGCCGCAGCCGGCTCCTTGAGCTGCTGGATTCGCCACCGGTGCCGGAGCGGGCCCCGCGAGTCCTCGGCGTCGACGAGTTCGCATTCCGCAAGGGCCGCACCTACGGAACGCTCCTCGTCGACGTGGAAGCCCGGCAGGTCGTTGACGTCCTGCCCGACCGCACCTCGGAGACCTTCGCCAACTGGCTTCGCGACCATCCCGGCGCCGAGATCATCTGCCGCGACCGGGCCTCGGCCTACACGCGAGCGGTCAAAGAAGCCGCACCACACGCCCTGGAAGTCGCGGACCGCTGGCACCTGCTCCAGAACCTGGCCGCAGCAGTCGAGAAGACCTGCCACCAGCACCGCGCCTGCCTGCGCAAACGCGCCGACGAGGAGACCGGAAACATCTCGGCGGCACCACCGCTGATGGACCTGCCCCTCCATGAGCTGCCCCGGACGCAGATCATCGAACGGACCCGTCACCGCCACGCGGACATCCACCGCCTGGTGGCCGCCGGCTGGACTATCAGCGCCATCGCCCGCCGCCTGAACCTCGACCGCAAAACAGTACGACGCTTCCGCGACACCGACCTCGACCAACTTCTCGCTTCCGCCTACGAGCGACGCCCGGCAGGCGTACTGGAGCCGTTCAAGCCGTATCTCAACACCCGGTTCACCGAGTCGCTCGGCCAGGTCAGCGGCAGCCGCCTCTTCCTCGAAATCCGAGAACGCGGCTACCGCGGCAGCCGCCAGGTAGTCCGCAAACACCTCGCCGCCCTCCGCGCCGGCAACGCCGAACCCGTGCGAGCCGATATCCCCAGCCCCCGGAAGATCACCGCCTGGATCATGCGCCCTCGCGAGACCCTCACCGACCAGCAGGAGGAACGACTGCTGGAAGTCCGGCTCGCCTGCCCCGACATCACGCGGAGCTGTGACCTGGCGCGAACCTTCTCCGACCTGGTCCGCAACCGCCGCGGCTTCTTGCTGAACGACTGGATCCGCCAAGCCGAACAGGACGCCCCGAAACCGATGAGCGGCTTCGCAGGCTTCCTCCGCCAGGACCTCGACGCCGTCATAGCCGGCCTCACCCTCGAATGGAGCTCCGGCGTCGTCGAGGGCCACGTCAACAGGGTCAAGACCTTGAAGAGGGCGATGTACGGCCGGGCCTCGTTCGAACTCCTGCGGACCCGCATCCTCACTCAGCCATGACGCGGAATGCCCGATACTTACGCGGGTGGGCGTACCTACCAGCGACAACAGCGACCGGCCGCTCGATGCCGCCTTCGCCGACATGGCCAACAACGTCTGCGGCGTCCTCGAAAGTGGCGTCGACCCCGCCCTGGTGGCATCCCGCTTGGGCTCACTTGGCTGGAGGACACGGTCCGCCTCCTGGTACTCCTACCAAGCCGAGACCGCTTGGTGCCGCATCGAAATCGATCAGACCGACGACGGGGTAACGCTGATCAATGGCGTGATCGCCCCTCATCGGATCGGCGACCTGTCCACGCTCTTCGCCAGACTCGGCTGGCAGCACAGCGTCGAACTCTCTGACGAGAACGACAACGTCGTCGAAGAGCGCCGCCACTGACCGGTGGCATCACGAAACTGCGGTCAGAGCCATTATCAACGAGCCTCAATGGATCCCGAGTCCCGCCGGCCGGGCCGGCCGAAGCCGGGCATGCCCCTGCCGCTGACCGCACTGCCGCACGTCCCCGCGCCCCGGTATGGCCGCTGGCCGCACCGGGCACTGTCGCCGGGCTTCCTGAAGACAGGCCGTTGCCTGCGGCGGCCACGAGAGGGCCGTCCCTCCATGGTCGGACGATGTCCGGGCCGCGATGCACGAGCCCGGTATCTCGTCGGTCGCTACGTAGGTGGGAACCAAGAACGTATGTAGGCGGGTTTGGAGACGTTCTGGCCTCGGCGGTGGCCTCCCTGTGGGCGAGTTCTGGGAACGCCCTCCCGGCAGGCTCGCGGTCGATGTGCTCCGTGAGGCGGAATGGGGGCGCTCGGCGTCGCTGGTGTCGATAGAACGGGGGTGCGTGGTGGGGACGATCCTCAAGGGCATGAGCCGTGTTCGGTGGCACGAGCTGACGCACGCGTATGGATCAGCGGAAGAGGTCCCGAGCCGGCTGTCGCGGGTGGCGTGGGGCGATGCGCTAACCAGCGCTTCAGCTTTGAGTGATCTCGGGCTCTGGCTTGGTGAGCTGTCCGTCTTCGATGCGACTGCCGAGGCGGTTCCGTTCCTGTGGGATCTCGCGGTGACTGACTCTGTCGCCAGCCGCTCCGGTGTGATCCAGCTGCTCATGACGGTCCTTGAACAGACCAATCCTCCTCGGCTCGACATTCCATACGCGGTCCACCAGGCCGTGCTCGACGGCCGAGGCCTGGCAGACAGGCTGGGCGGTGACGGAGATCCCGCCGTGCAGGCAGCGGCTCAGGACTTGATGGCCGCGATCGACAACCACGTGTGTGAGGCCTGCCGTCCCGCTTGACCACAGGCCTGTTGTTGCTGCCCTGGTGACCGTCCACCGCACCGGGGAATGTGGCGCCAACGCTTTTCGTCACTGACGCTCTGCTGTTCGGCGCGTGCTCGGTTGGTGGCCAGGTGGTAGGAGTCGGTGCCGGTCTCGATGATGTTGCCGTTGAAGGTGAGGCGGTCGACGATGGCCGCGCAGAGGCGGGGGCCGGTGAAGGTCTTGGTCCAGCCGGAGAAGGACTCGTTGGAGGCGATGGCGACGCTGTTCTTCTCCTCGCTCTGGAGAAGTGGCCCACCGGGTCCCGCATCGACAACCTCGCCGACATCCTCGTCGCCGAGGAAGGCCCCGGCATCCTCAACTGGCTCATCGACGGCGCCCGCCGCTACCTCGCCGGCGAGAAGGACCTCACCGGCCCCGACAAGGTCCGCATCGCCACCAACGCCTACGCCGAGACCGAGGACCACACCGGCCGCTTCTTCGACGAGGCATGCCTCATCAACCCCGACTGCCGCACCGAGCAGAAGACCCTCTACGACGCCTACCGCGGCTGGTGCCAGAGCGAGGGCTGCATCCCCATGAGCAACCGCACCTTCGCCGCCCGCGCCCGCGAACTACTCGGCCTCGCCTCCCCGAAAGAGATGATCTTGTCGAATTCGAGGAAGTACTACCCTGGCATCGGACTGCTCGCCAACGAGGAGACGGCATGAGTTCCCTGATCAGCGAGAACGATCTCAAGCACGAGAACGAACTCGTCTGGCTCGAGGACATCACCCACCTCGACTACGTCCGCCAGAGCCTCGACCGCCTACCCACCCGCACGGGCAAACCCGCCTACCACCGCGACGGCCGCATGGTCGGCTACGCCACCCTCGCCACCGACGCCAAGGCCTCCCGCGCCTCCGGCACCTTCCGCCGCCGCGTCTTCTGGCTCCTCCCGCACGACCGCGACACCGAACCCGACGGCCTCTACGCCAGCTCCGCCCCGGCCGAGGCCATCGACCCCGCGACCCTGCAGCCACGCACCAAGGGCAGGAAGACCGAACGGTCAGAAGGCGGCCCACCGTCCAGCGCGATGCAGGCACTTGGGATAACGCTCCCACTCTGACCCAGGCCCGCCGCAGCTACCGAAGCGACTCAAGCGACCGAACTTCCGACATCACCACACCTTTCTGAAGCAGCCCGTCCAGGACTATGTGCTGCGCCAGGATGAGGATCATGAGCGCTGTCGCCATACCAAGCCGGCCGAGCTCCTGGCCGCGCTGCGCCCAGAAGCCGAGCGATCGTCCCGGTGATCGGCCGCAGCGAGGACGGCGGCCTGGTGGTGGTTGATGCCGTCACCCTGGGCCGGGCTCAGAGCATTCCCCTCTCTGCCCTTCGGCCCGCCGGAAGTGCTCTATCGGAGCCAGCCTGCGAAGTTGGATACGTCCTGGTTAGAAGTTGTTTCTTATGACTGAGCGAGCTCCGGTTTCTCGCATGAAGTGCGGAGTTCTGTCAGCGCGTCCCAGCCGCTTCCCTGCGTGAAGAGGCGGCGGATGGTGCCCTGGTCTGTGTTCAGGATGACGTAGTGCTCAGGACGAAGGGACATACCCCAGGGCTCGCGGCTGTGGATGCGGGCCAGACTCTGGCCGCATGCTGTGCAACTGGTCCAAGGAACCAGGACGAGCTGCTCGCCCAGGCCGACTGTGGTCGCAGGCAGGGGTGTGCTGGCCGTATTTTCGATCAGGTGCAGGGCTGAGGTGGTGCCACTGCCGGGGCACTGGGAGAGGCGAGGCTCAAGTGGAAGGGGCCACATTCCCCAGGCCTCGCAGACAACCGCGATCTCGGCCCGAGTGGTCTCGTCTATGGGTACTTGGTGCTGCAGCAGGGCGGAGACAAGCAGTTCGAGGCCGCCTTCCTGTTCGCCGATGCCCCAGGAGTCCACGACGACCTGGGCGTCGTCGGGCGGCAGGAGAGCGGCGAGCCGGTGCCATACGGCAGCTTCATTGGTCATGTCGGGAGAGTAGTGCGGGCGAGTCGGCGGTGGCCGATCAGGGCTGCGGCTATACCGACGAACGCGAGGAAGTGTTCCGCCTTGCGTTCGTAGCGGCGGGGGAGGCGCCGGCAGCCTGCGAGCCAGGACGCCGTTCTCTCGACCACCCAGCGATGTCGGCCCAGCCGTTGCGCAGACTCGCCCTGCGGGCAATGCGGTGGCGGATTCCACGCACGCGCAGCCACCGGCGCAGGTAGTCGTAGTCGTAACCCTTGTCGGCGTGCAGCTTCGCCGGCCGCCGTCGCTGCGGCCCGCGTCGGGACCGTATGGGCGGGATGCCCCGCACGAGCGGCTTCAGGCCCTGGCTGTCGTGCATGTTGGCCCCGGAGATGCCCAGGGACAGCGGCAGCCCGTTCTTGTCGGTGTCGCCCGCGCTCACCCCGACTGGGCCTCAGGCGGCATCGCCCGACTCTTGGTGGGCCGGCGACCAGCGGCCGGGCGGGTTCGCGCGACGCCAATGCACTCGTTCAGATGACCTGTCCTTCCAACCTCTGGCAGCGGGCTGGACGGGCCGAGATGTCAGTGGGGCGTCGTACGGTTCGCCCAAGTGGCGTTGTTGTAAGGCCCGCTCGCAGTTCGCTGCGGGCCTGGCCTTGGCTGGCGCTGTTCTTCAAGGTGGCCACATCCGCGCTTGCACCTGGATGAGCGCATTGTGCCTGGTCACAGGCTTGGGTGACCCTAGACCGCGCTGTAAGGACGGTATAAGGTCACTCTCCGCTTCATGGTTTCTTCAGATTGTGAGTGCCAAGTGAAAACGTTCAGGCGTCGCTGGGGAGCGGCGCGGGGGGTGGCCACAGCAGCGGTGTCGCTGCTGGCGGTTGCTGGGCTTACGGCCCAGGCCTCGGCATCCTCGACCAACACCGAGTCGGGCGCGGAGTTTCCGCTGACGCCTGCGTCTTCTCCGGCGGCCGACGAGGCCGGGCAGGGCAGGGCGTTCTGGCAGGACGACGCTCTACCGCAGGCCACAGCGGAGCAGGTGGCATCACGCAAGGCGGTGGCCTCGGGGCAACGGGTGCCGGTTGAGAGCCTGACCAGCGAGACGAGCGAGGTGTTCGCCAACAGCGACGGCACGTTCACCGTCGAGACGTCCCCAGTCGTGGAGCGTGTCCGCAAGGACGGGCGCTGGACGCCGGTCGACACGACCCTTGTGCAGCGAACAGATGGACTGATCGAGCCGAAGGCCGGCCAGGAGGTCACTTTCTCCGGTGGCGGTTCCGGTCCGCTGGCGCGGATGACGAAGGACGGTCGCGCCTACGAGCTGGGATCGCCGTGGGCCCTGCCTCGGCCGACCCTGACCGGTTCCACGGCCGTCTACGCCTCGGTGCGGCCGGGGATCGACCTGGTGGTGCAGGCCCGACCTGACGGATTCACTCAGAATCTTGTCGTGCATGACCGGACCGCCGCGGCCGATCCGGCGCTCAAGAGCGTGCGCTTCCCTGTCAGGACCGTAGGGCTCGAGGTGCGGGAGTCCGGCTCAGGGGACATGTCGCTGGTCGATGAGCGCGGGCACGCCGTGTTCTCGAGCAGCGGCGCCCTGATGTGGGACGCGGGCAAGCCTGCCGCCACTCAGTCAGGCGTGAGCACGATGTCCCTGTCGTCGCCGGCGGACGCCGAGACCGATCCGGTCGAGGCCGTGGACGCCGCTCCCGACGCCCGCACCGCGGTGGCCGATGTCGCAATCACTGCTGATGCTGTGGCCGTCACTCCGAATCAGGGCTTCCTCGCGGATCCGGAGACGACCTACCCGGTGGTGATCGATCCGCCGTCGGTGACCGCGTCGCTGACAGGTTGGACCACGGTATGGTCCAACCTGTCTTCCACGTCGTTCTGGAAGACCTCGCACACACTGGGGGCCGGGTATGACGGCTGGGTCGACGGCAAGCTGACGCGCGCTCTATTCCAGTTCGACACCCGCCGGGTCGCCGGCAAGAAGATTCTGAACGCCACGTTCACCGCGTACGAGGTGTGGGCGGCGAACTGCACGCCGCAGCCTGTGGACCTGTGGCGTACGGGTGCGATCTCGTCCAGCACCACGTGGTCGAAGCAGCCCGCCTGGTCCTCGAAGGTCACCACCGTCTGGGCGGCCAAGGGCTACGGCGACTCCTGCAAGGACGGTGACGTTGAGTTCAACGCCACAGCGGCCGTCGCCTACACCGCAAAGGCTGCAGCGACGACCACCACCTTGGGTCTGCGCGCTGGTAGCGAGACGGATCGCCTGCAGTGGAAGCAGTTCATGTCGCCCACCGACCCTGACACCACTTCGACGCGCAAGCCCCGCCTGTCGATCACATACGTCTCGCCTCCGGACACCAAGCCCTCGTATGTGAAACTCGCTGACCCGAACATGGCGTGCTCGGCGTCCTCCAGCCCGGCCATGATTCGGGACACGACGCCGCGCCTGACCGCTACGCCGACGTCCGCCGACGGCGCGAACGCGAGCCTGCGCCCCAACTTCGAGCTGTTCGACTCCGCCAACACCAAGATCGCGTCGCTGTCCCCGAGTACATGGACCGCCAGCGGAACCGCGGGCAGTGTCACCACGGCCGCCCTCGCGGAACAGAAGACGTATAGCTTCGCGGCGCGCACCGAGTACCGCTACACCTACGGCGGGACGACCACCTCGCTGTACGGGCCGTGGTCCGCACGCTGCTACTTCAGAGTCGACTCGCAAGCCCCACTGGCGCCGACGGTGACATCTTCGCCGTACACGGAGTGCGCCAGCCTGGAGTGTGCGAGTGATCCTGAGCTGGGCAGCGTGGGTATGACCGGCACGTTCACCATCACCACACCGGCGAGCGACATCCGCCGCTTCGACACGTTCCTCAACGGCACGCCCTTCGAGTCGAAGGTCTATGGCACCGACACGAAGACGCACGAGGTGAAGCTCGCGCCAGCCAAGAAGGGGCTCAATATCCTGCGGGCCGTCACCTATGACGCTGCAGGAAACTGGAGCAATACGGACTACAAGTTCAACGTGGCGGCCGGCAGCAAGCCGCTGGCTGCGTGGGCTTTCGACGAGACCGCTGGGACGACCGCCGCAAACACCGCCGACGGCGCCGGGGAACCGCTGACCTTCAGCAGCACGACGTCCTGGGCCGAGCAGGGCCGCCTCAAGGGCGCCGTGCACTTGGACGGCACGACGTCCGCCGGGCAGACCTCGGCACCCGTGGTCGACACGCTGAACAACTTCTCTGTCTCCGCCTGGGTCCGCCTCACCGACCGGACTCACGCTGCAGGCGTCGCCGGCCAGCCCGGGACCGTCATGTCGTCGTTCCAGCTCTACTACTCCTCCTACGCCGACCGGTGGGTGTTCGCCCGCTACTCCTCCGACACCACCAGCGGCGTCACCATCGGGGCTTCCTCTCAGAAGCCGCCCGTCCTGGGCGCATGGACCCACTTGCTCGGTGTCTACGACCAGCAGGCGGCCAAGGTCCGTCTCTACGTCAACGGCCGCTTGCAGGCCGAGTCCGCCTACACCACACCGTTCGCAGGAAACGCCGCACTCCGCGTCGGGAAGTGGGCGGCCGGCGGAGACAGGGACTTCTTCCCCGGTGACATCGACCAGCTGCAGGTCTGGAACCGAGTCGTGTTCCCCGACGAGCTGGGCGCACAGGTGAACCTGGAGAACGAGTCCACCGCGCTTTTTCAGCCGCGCCTTGAGGCGCAGTGGGCCCTGGACGAGCCGGCCGGGACCACGACCGGAGCAGACAGCAGCGACAACGCCCGCACGATCACCCTGGACAAGGGCGCCTCGTTCGTCGACTCCGAGGCACAGGGACACGGCAATGTGCTGAAGCTGACCGGCGCGCTGGACTCCTCCGCGAGCGCCGGCGTACCGCTGGACAACTCCGGCAGCTTCACCGTCGCCGGCTGGGTCGACGTCACCGACGACACCCGTCTGGACGACCTCAGCATCGGCCACGCCGCCACCATCCTCGCCCATCCTGGTACGCAGACCAGCGCCTTCCGCCTCATCTACTACCAGCCCAAGGGCCAGCCGGACGGCTACTGGATCCTGGAGATGGCGGAGAACGACGTCGCCGGCGGCCCGCGAATGCTGCTGTACTCCGAGGTGACCGAAGCTCCCAAGGGATGGGTGCATGTCGCCGCCACTTACGACTCCGTCACTGGTGCGGCCAGGCTTTACCTCACGGGTGTCCGCCAGGGCGACGAGGACGGCGCGCTGGTGAAGAACACCTACCAGCCGACTGGCCCTGTGATCACGGGCAAGTCGCGCATCTATCCGACGGGCGCTTGGGGTGACACTCTCCTCGGTCAGGTCGACGACCTGCGCGTCTACAGCGGAGTGATGTCCCAGCAGGACATCACTCAGCTCTCGCTGAAGGACGAGCCGCCGGTCCCGATCGAATAGCCCTTTCTTTCTCACAGACCACTACCTGTCACATTCACCTACCGGGGTGTGCCTCAACGGCACACCCCGGCCTTCAGAATGCGGAGAACCACGTGTTCGGCACCAAACAAGTGCTGCCCACACGGTCCTGGCGCAAAGCGAGGCGGCGGCGCATAGCCGCCGTCGCCCTGCCAGTGACCACAGCGATCATCACGACACTCCTGGGCGCGGCGCCGGTCCAGGAATTCGAGCGCGACCACACGCCCCTGCAGAAGGCCCAGTTCGGCAGGGCCGAAACGTTCCAGCCTCGCAAGAGCACCTCTGCTGACCCCGTCCGCGCCGCCGAAGCCAAAACCCGCAAGCGAGCCCAGACCAAGGTTGTCTGGCCTACTGCGGCGTCTGCACGTGTGACACTGCCGCCTACCACCGGCAAGCACGTCAAGGCGCAGGGCCTTCCTGTGGAACTGGCCAAGCCCGCTCCGGCCAGGCCCAGCGCGCCGAAGTCCGCTCGCGCCGCCACAGCGAAAACACCTCCGCTCCCCGCGGCACCTCAAGCCGCCAAGGTCCAGGTTGCCGACCGCAAGACCACGGAGAAGCTCGGTATCCAGGGTGTCGTCCTGAGCGTCGCCCGGGCGGACGGCAAGACCGACACCTCACAGCTCGACCTCACCGTCGACTACAAGGGCTTCGCCGGCGCCTACAGCGGCAACTGGTCTTCCCGCCTGCGCATGGTCCAGTTGCCCACGTGCGCCCTGACCACGCCGGACAAGCCGGCCTGCCGCACCACGACCCCCGTCCCCTCACAGAACAACACCGAAGACCAGAGCGTCAGCGCCGAGGTCACCACTCCCAAGACGGCCTCGGCCCTGAGCGCGTTCACGGTCCTGGCGCTGTCGGCCGGTGCGTCCTCCGATCAGGGCAGCTACGAAGCCACACCGCTGTCCCCGTCGGCCACCTGGGCAGGCGGCGGATCCAACGGTGACTTCACCTGGTCCTACCCGATGGACGTCGTACCGGCCCCGGCCGGCCCGGCACCAAGCCCCTCGATCGGCTACTCGGCGCAGAGCGTCGACGGCCGGACCTCCGCCACCAGCGCCCAGCCCTCCTGGGTCGGCGAAGGCTTCGACCTGCCCACCTCCTACATCGAGCGCTCCTATGGCTCCTGCGACGACGACGGACAGGAAGGCAAGGGCGACCTGTGCTGGCGTGAGCACAACGCCTCCATCGTCCTCAATGGCAAGTCCAGCACCCTCGTCAAGGACCAGACGTCCGGCGAGTGGCACCTTCAGTCGGATGACGGCGAGCGCGTGATACGCGGCACCGGCGCCAAAAACCCCGACGAGGGCGACGCCGATGACACGGGCGAGTACTGGACCGTCACGACCATCGACGGGACCCAATACGTCTTCGGCAAGAACCAGCTGCCCGGCTGGACCTCCGGCAAGCCCGAGACCAACTCGGTGTGGACCGTGCCCGTCTTCGGCGACGACGCTGGCGAGCCCGGCTACTCCGCCGGCACCAGCTTCTCCGGCCGCGCGAAGAACCAGGCCTGGCGCTGGAACCTCGACTACGTCGTCGACCCGCACGGCAACGTCATGACGTACTGGTACGACAAGGAGCTGAACTACTACGCCAAGAACAGCTCCACCGGCAACGGCACCGAGTACACCCGTGGCGGCTACCTCAAGCGCATCGACTACGGCCAGAGCACAGACACCATCTTCTCCACCACCCAGCCTGCCGCCGCACGAGTCAAGTTCGGCGTGGCGGAACGCTGCATCCCGGTCACCGGCGGAGAGACCTGCACCAACCTCACCTCCACCAACCAGACCGCGTGGCCGGACGTCCCGTTCGACCAGATCTGCAAGAAGGACACCGTCTGCACCGACCAGCCGACGCCGTCGTTCTTCACGCGCAAGCGCCTGACCGACATCACCACCCAGGTCTACAAGGGCACCGGCACCGGCGCGGACACTGACTACCGCGACGTCAACAACTGGCACCTCGAGCACTCCTTCCCCGACCCCGGTGACGGATCGAACGCCGGCCTGTGGCTGAAGTCCATCCAGCACACCGGAAAGTCCACCAACGGCACCCCGGTCGCCCCCCTGCCGCCCGTCACTTTTGAGGGCAAGCAGATGGACAACCGCGTCGACAAGACCGGCGACAGCGTTCCGCCGTTCATCAAGTGGCGCGTCCGCAAGGTCACCTCGGAAACCGGCTCGGTCCTGACGGTCAACTACTCCGACCCGGAGTGCATCGCCGACACCAACATCCCCACCGCGCTCGACAAGAACACCAAGCGCTGCTACCCATTGAAGTGGATCCCGCCGTC
Organism: Streptomyces sp. NPDC127114; assembly: GCF_042677525.1. Lineage (NCBI taxonomy): Bacteria > Bacillati > Actinomycetota > Actinomycetes > Kitasatosporales > Streptomycetaceae > Streptomyces > Streptomyces sp. NPDC127114. The sequence goes on along the minus strand of NZ_JBHXTJ010000054.1, from coordinate 9,065 downwards.
CAACCCCACCCCCGGCACCGATCCCCAACCGCGCACTGACTGGTTCCACAAGTACGTCGTCACCCAGGTGACCGAGTCCGACCCCACCGGCGGCGCGCCGCTGAAGGAGACCAACTACATTTACGACCCGGCCGGCGGCGCCTGGGCCTACGACGACCAGTCCCCCATCAACCAGGACAAATACCGTACCTGGGGCACCTGGCGCGGCTACCAGAAGGTCACCACCCTCGTCGGCGCTGCCGAGAGCATCCGGTCGAAAACCGTCAGCCTCTATTACCGGGGTATGGACGGTGACAAGCAGCTCGACGGCACCACCCGCGTGGAGAAGGTCACCGACTCCACGGGCACAGTGACCGACTCCGAGCAGTACGCCGGTCAGACGCGTGAGCAGGTCACCTACAACGGGACCACGGGTAGCGAAGTCTCCGGAACCATCACCACCCCCGCGTCAAGCACGACGGCGACCGCCTCCCACTCTTACGGAACTGTCCGCGCGTTCCGAGTGCGCACCCAAACCCAGACGACGCGGGTCCCGGTCGCCGGCACGGCGGACATGACGTCCAGGAGCACGACGACCTACGACTCCAAGAGCGGCCTGCCGCTCACCGTCGAGACCGAGGGCGGTGGCAAGAAGGACTGCACCGTCACCAGCTACGCCCAGAACACGACGGCGTGGATCCTCGACAAGCCCAAGCAGGTCGAGAAGCTGTCCGTCGGCTGCGGTGTTGCCCCCAAGCGCACAAGCGACCCGGCCACTACGGACGTCATCTCCGACACGCGGACCTCATACGACGGCCAGGCCTGGGGCTCCGCCCCAACCAAGGGGGACCTCACCGCGACAGCACGTGTCACCGGCTACAACGCCGACGGCACCGCACAGACGCCCCAGGCAGTGAGCAAGACGGCCTACGACGCTCTGGGCCGTGTCACGGACCAGTGGGATGCCAAGGACACGCTCGTCAAGCACGTGGACTACACCCCCGCAGCAGGCGGACCACTCGCGTCGACGAAGCAGCTCAACGCCCTCGGACACACCGTCACCACGGAGTTCTACTCCGACTGGGGCATGACCAAGGCCAGCGTCGACCCGAACAACCGCCGCACCGAGATGGCCTACGACGCCCTCGGCCGCCTGAGCGATGTCTGGCTCGCTGACCGGCCTCGTACGGAGACGCCCAGCAAGAAGATCGAATACAAGATTCAGCAGGGGAAGGCCTCCTGGGTCGCGACGAAGTCCCTCAACAACGACGGCACGACGTACCAGACCGCCTACACCATCTACGACGCACTGCTGCGACCTCGCCAGACGCAGACGCCCGCCGTTGGTGCAGGACGAGTCATCGCCGAAACCAAGTACGACACTCGCGGTCTGGCTGTCGAGACCGCAGCAGACTTCATCGACACCACCGCCCCAACGGGCGACCTCGCAAACCTACTGACTGCCGCGCCTGGCGGAACCCAGACCATCTACGACGGCGCGGGACGACCTGCTATCAACATCAACCTTGCCAATGGCAAGGAACACTCCCGCACCACCACCACCTACGAAGGCAATGCCACCACCGTCGAGCCTCCGGCCGGCGCGTCCGCAGTCCGCGAGCAGGTCGACAGCCGCGGCATGCTCACCGAGAAGCGCGAGTACGAAGGCAATAAAGCCACCGGCGCCAGCACCACGCTGACCTACACCTATGGACGCGCCGACCAGCTCACCAAGGTTCAGGACAGCGACGGCAACGCCTGGAAGTACGAGTACGACTTCCTCGGCCGCAAGACGAGCACGACTGACCCGGACACCGGCACAACGAAGACGGAATACAACGAGCTGGACCAAGTCGTCGTCACCGAGGACCCGAACGGCAAGATCCTCAGCTACACCTACGACGCGTTGGGACGCAAGACCGGCAAGCTCCGGGACCGCATCCCGCTGGTGAACAACGTCCCGACGATCGATGAGACCAAGTACCTGGCGCGCTGGTCCTACGACACGATCGCCAAGGGGCGCCCCACCTCCTCCATCCGCTACGACGGAGGAAAGACCGGCAAGGTCTACGCGATCACCAACGCCGCCTATGACCCGCTCTACCGGGTGACCAAAGAGCAGTACACGATCAGCACCCTGGAAGGCGCCGTCGCAGGCACGGGCACCTACACCATCACCAACGCCTACAACGTCGACGGAACGCTCCAGCAGCGCATCATTCCCGCCATGGGCGGCCTCGCGCAGGAGATCCTCACCTACGGTTACAACAGCCAGCGCCTGCCCACCAAGCTGCAGGGTCTGACCGGCATCGTGCAGGACACACGCTATCTGCCCGCAGGCGAACGTATCCTCACAACTCTGGGCGTCTCGTCCACCGCCAAGTGGGTCGACATCAGCCAGTCCTACGAGACAGGCACGAAGCGGCTCGCACGGCAGAGCATCGCCTCGGCGTCGCACAGCGGCACCGACGCGGACGTCTACTACAGCTACGATCCGGCCGGAAATCCGGTCGAGATCGAGGACAAGTCCACCGTCGCCGGAGACCGTCAGTGCTACGCGTACGACGGCCACAGCAGGCTCAAGACAGCCTGGACGGCCACCGCAGACTGCACAACCGCACCCACTACCGAAACTGTTGGAGGCGTCGCACCGTACTGGCAGTCCTTCACCTACGACACAGCCGGCAACCGCAAGACGGTGACCGACCACCTCGCCCAGGACGGCCCAGCAACCACCACCTATACATACGACCAGAAGACCACTGACGGCACGGTCCGGCCCCACCTGCTCTCCAACACGGTCGCACCACCCGACAGCACGACCACGCCCACGACCAACTACACCTACGACAAGGCAGGCAACACCGAAACCCGCACCACCAAGGCCAACACCCAGACCCTCACCTGGGGCCCCGAGAACGACCTCACCAAGGTCAGCGATGCCGACGGCAGCGCAACCACCTACCTCAACGACAGCGACGGCAACCGGCTTATTCGCCGCGACAAGGCCGGCTCCACCCTCTACCTCGGTGAAACCGAACTCCGCTACGACAACACCACCAAAGCAGTCACCGCCACCCGCTACTACAGCCACGCCGGCCAGACTGTGGCGGTCAGAACCCCGCAGAACCTGACATGGCTCGGCAGCGACCACAACGGCACCGCCAGCGTTCAGATCGACGCCACCACACAGGCCCTCACTCGCCGCTACACCCAGCCCTTCGGTGAAAACCGCGGCACTGCACCCACCACCTGGGTTGGAGAGAAAGGCTTCGTAGGTGGCACGGAGGACCCCACCGGTCTGACTCATCTGGGAGCACGCGAGTACGACCGCACGACAGGTCGCTTCATCAGCGCCGACCCCATCGCGGACCTCAAAGACCCACAGCAGATCAACGGCTACGCCTACAGCAACAACAATCCTGTGACGTTCGCTGATCCCGACGGCAAGTGGTTTGGTGCAATCACCAAAAGAATCCGAGCCGTCATCAGATTCGTCACGGCGTATAGCGCATTCCGGAACGGAACTTACAGCTCTCTGAGTCCTTCCTATTGGGCGAAGCCCTTCGGGACAGGGAACTACGGAACCATCAAGGACCTGAACAGCCCAGGGCCCTGCCTGTCATGTAAGTCTGCCGGAGACTGGAAGGACTACGGCGCCGGATACGGAAACTATGTCGCGTCAAGCCTCGACTCCGCAGTAATGGTTAATCCTTGGTGCTGGATCGAATCCTGCGGAGGGTACGAGAAAAAGTACGACGAGGTGGCTGGCCAAAACGGCATCGACACCAATAGTGAGCTCTACGAGCAAGGGGCCCACGACGCCTGGTTCATATCGGTTATCGCCGGAGGGGCGGGCCTCGTCAAAAGCCTACTTGGAGGCGCAAGGAAGATAGCCCCGAGTGCGCGAAAATCTGACGATGCGCCACTCCCTAAGCCGGGTTGCAACAAATGCTTCCTGGCGGGAACCGCTGTTCTCATGGGCGACGGGAGAAGCAAGCCCATTGAGAAGGTGAAAGTGGGCGACGAGGTAATCGCAACCGACCCTGTGACTGGGAAATCCGGCCCACGCAAGGTCACGCGATTGATCATCACAGAAAACGACAAGCACTTCAATGAACTGACCATCGCAACCAAGGTCGGATTGAGGAAGCTCACTGCGACTCACGAGCACCCCTTCTGGTCCCCCTCGGGCAATCGCTGGGTTGAGGCTCGCCACCTCAAGCAAGGCATGACCCTACTCAGTCACGACGGCGCCACCGTAACCGTCCAGAGCAACCGGCCGTTCAGTAAGCACGCTCGCACGTACAATCTCACCGTCGACGACATACACACGTACTATGTGCTGGCGGGGGAGACGCCGGTACTCGTTCACAACAGCAGTGGATGCCCCAGATTTGTCGATGGTGACATCTGGGATGACGCATTCGAGGTATCTGGTCAGACGGTTGAGACTATGGCGACGGCACGTATATCCGGCGACACTCTGCATCTAGACGGTTTCATGGTCTTCCCGAAGGGGACTGAGGGACTTAGTCGAGCGCCAGTTGGCCCCGATGCACTCAACCAGATGAAACACGCCTTGGCGACTCGGGCGCATGCTGAGGGGTTTAGGACTGTTGTGCTCAACTATGAGCGTCACATTCCGAAGCCAGATGGAACTATCTTTAAGCGTCCTGGCTCCATGACCTTGGATGTTGGGAAGATTTTGGGAGGAGGGTAGGAATGGACCGACGACTCTTGGATGCGCTTGCATCAAGGTTCGCTGCGGAAGGGATAGCGGAACAGGAGGAGGTGTTTCGGAAATTGCGTGAGCTCGGAATGTCTCCGATCGAGTCGATCTATGTGGCGTCTCGGGTTCTCGGCCTATCATTGCCGGAAGCGAAATCGGCTCTCTATGAGAGCGCATCGTGGCGGGATCAGCATGAGGGATGGCAGGAGATTCAAGCCTCCCTTAGCGATGGGTCGAATTAGAGCCTCCGCCGTTCATGATGTTGCTACGCAGTAGCAAATTTGAAGCCCCGTCAGGTGCGTCCTGGCGGGGCTTCTGCGGTGGGTGACGGCAGTAGTTGACGGCAACGTCAGTGGACGGTGGCTCCGCACAGCGGCGGGTCGTCGCCGTTGTCGCGGGTCGACTCGTCATTGGCCGGGCCGTCAAGGGCGGTGCTGAGAGTGTCGATGGCGTCTCGCTGTAGGCGGAGCCTTACGTGGGCGTAGACGGTGGCGGTTACGCCGATGTGGGCGTGGCCGAGGAGTTCCTTGATCACGACGAGTTCGACGCCCTGTTCCAGGAGGAGCGTGGCGGTCGAGTGCCGGAGGTCGTGGAAGCGGATGCGGCGGAGGCCGGCCTTGCGGAGAAGCCTGGTGAAGGCGCGGGTGAGGTTGGTCGGGTCGATCGATCCGCCCTGCGTAGTGGTGAAGACTGCCCGCTGTGCTGCCACGCGGTGCCTGCTGCCTCGTGCTCGCGTTGCTGCTGCTCGTGGTGGAGCTTCAGCGACTGGACGCAGCGGGTGGGGAGGGCGATGCGGCGTTCGGAGGCCCGCGTCTTGGTGGGCAGCGTGGTGAGGCCGCCCGTGCTGGTGCGCTGCAGGGTTCGGCGGACGGCGGCGGTGCCGGCGTCGAGGTCGAGGTCTTCCCAGCGCAGGCCGAGGAGTTCGCCCTTGCGGAGTCCGGTGTGGAGGGCGAGTTCGAACAACGCGTGCAACCGGTGACCTTCCGAGGCGGTAAGGAACTGGCGGGCTTCGCTGGCGGTGAGGGGTTCGAAGCGGCGGGGCCGTGGGGTGCCGGTACGGACGTTGCGGGCGACGTTGCGCGGCCGTGCGAACATACGCCCATGACCGAGCAGCACGAGGAGCCCACCGAGGACTCGCAGGAGGAGTCCGAGAAGGCCCAGGACGAAGAGGCCGACGGCGAGGACCTCGACAGGATCGAGCCGGTCGACCTTTCACGCTTCTACGAGTCGGCGTTCAACCCGCTGAAGGACCACTTCAAGCAGCAGAACAGCCAGCTCGCCGGGATTATCTCCAACGCCGCACGAGTCCGTGCGCAGTGGGCTGTTCCCAGGATCGCTATCCCTGTGCCGCTCGGCGTCGGCGCAGCGGTGGAGACCCTCCGCAAGCAGATGGCGGACCTGACCGGCTTCAACGATGCGATCCGGCAGGCCCTTGAGCCCTACACGGCTTTCCAGGCGGAACGGTGGCAGCGCCTGTTCTCCTCCATGGCCGAAGCGGTGCGCAGCATCTACCCGGAGAACCTGCGGGAGCTGGCCCCCGGGCTTGACGAGATGGAGACGCTGCTGGTGGACGAGGGCATCCCGCTCATGTGGGTGCCAGCACCACGAACGGTCCAGGCCCTGCTGGAGGCTCCCGATGCCGCTACCCGCCGCCGCCTCATTGGACGGCGCTGGAAGGGGATCACCAATGACTGCGAGGCCGTTCTCGAAGGGGTGGAGCACCCGGCCCTGCAGGATGCTCGCGGCTTTGCCCTCGACGTCGTTGACGCTCTGAGGGGCGGCCACACCAACGCCGCCCAGGCCCTGGCGGCCAATCTGCTCGATTCCCTCCTCCGGGGCCACGTCACCGAAACCCTGCGAGTCCAGCTGACGAGAAACGACTTCAAGGCGAAGGGGATCAAATTCAAGCTGGACGACTATAAGTTCAAGGTCGCCTGCACGTTCGCTCCGGTCTGGTACGCGCACGCGAAGTACTTTCCGGCGAAGGGGGATGCGATCCCGCGTACGTTCGGCCGGCACCCCAGCGCCCACGGTGTTTCCAAGCTTCAGTACTCACGTATCAACGCCATCTACGCCCTGATGCTCGTCACCTCAGTGATCAAGTTCTTTGACACCGAGATGCCTCGCTGAACGGCGGCTCAGACTGTGTCCGCACCTTCTGCATGGTCACTCGAAGGCGGGCCGCTTACTCTGGGTGATGTGTCTGCACCGAAACTTCACCACTATGTGCCGCAGAGCTACCTGGCTCTCTTCGGGCGAGGCGGCATGGTCAGAGTGAGGCGCCGGTGCCCGCCGAAGACGCACCTCGCCAACGTCAAGAACGTCGCGGCTGAGACCGGCTTCTACACGATCACCGACGACAACGGCATGCCCGCCACGGCTATCGAGCATGAGCTCAGCCGCCTGGAAGGTCGGGGGCTTGACGCCCTGCGCCGAATAGACGAGAGGGGCATGCCTCCGGCCGTCGGCACCGACGACCGCGAGGTGCTCTGCCTATACCTGGCTGTTCAGATGGCCCGGACGCCGCGGCAGCGTACGGGACCGCTCTTCGGACGCAACGTCACCGCGCACGCGAACGGACGGGAAGTCGACCTGGCGCTCATGACCGAGTACCTCACCCACAAGCATCTCGGTCACCCGCCCCGAGCAGCCGAAGCCCAGGGAGCCTGGGACTACTACCACGGCACGCGAGCGATGAATGGCGGCAACGACCCCACCCACGACGAAGCGGTCGCGGTGACGTTCAGCTCTGTAGGGGTGTGTATCCCGCAGTACCGTGCTCGGCACTGGCGACTCGAGACCAGTCGCAAGCCGATCTTCCTCACCTCCGACGCCCCCCTGGTTCTCTGGCGCCCGGAAACTGCGAGCGACGCCTACCAAGGATTCGGCCTGGAGGGTGCTCACGAGATCAGGTTCCCGGTCAGCCCCACGGCCCAGCTCGTGCTCGTCCCCGGCCAAGGCGCATCGGTGAAAGAGGTCAAGCCCAGGCGAGTGATCTGCTGCAACCAGGATCTCGCGGATAGCTGCGAGCAGGTCGTCGTCGGGCACCCGGACCGGCACGCGGCGCTCGACAGAGTTCAGCTGAGCAAGCGCGGCCCCACGCTGCGCTTCGCCGCGGCCCCCGGCATCCGGAAGCACCCGGATGGTACGGAAGAGCCCATGGGGGACATCCTGCATCTCTGGACCACACGCCGCTGAGGTCGCGAAGCGCAAAGGGGCCGCCAGGATTATCCTGCCCGGCCCCGCTCACTGCCTGTACGGCTACGTCCATCGCATTCCGATGGCGGAGAGTAGCTCGATCCGTTCCGGGGTGAGTGTGGCGGCCCGGCTGCGTTGGTTGCTGATCCATGCCCCGAGCCGGAGCTCGCGTTCTTTCTGGGTCTCGCCGGCGGCGATGCGTTCGACGTGCTTCCGGGGGACCTGGAGGTGTCCTTCGCGTTCGTAGTACTGGCGGGCGGCCTGGTAGTTCATGGCCCATTTGTCGGCTTGTGTACGGCGCGGCTGCGGCTTCTCCTCCTCGGTGGCGGGTGTGATGCCGAGGACCTGCTCGCACATCCACTGCTGCACGGCCGTGAGTTTGTCCCACCCGAGCCGGACCGAGCGCACCCATCGTCCGAGGTCTTCGCCCTGGTGCATGACCTTGCCGGGTTCGGTTGGCAGCGTGCCGCCGGCCTCCTCCAGGTGGAGCCGGACGAGGTGGAAGGCGCGCTGCCACTCCACCGGCCAGGCCGGGCACCAGGACGGGTCGATGTCCTCGAGCTGCTCGCGCCGCTCCGGCGACAGGGCACCGGCCCACGACTCCACCGGCAGGCCTTCGGTCTGGCGCTGTTCGAGGTCTTGGGCGCGCCGGGCGGCGGCGCGGGGCCCAACGGCTGGATGGTCACCGACTACACGCCCCACGGGGACCGGCAGTGCTGAGGCGTGCGGCAGCAGCCGCGGGCGTGCTCCTGGCTGTCGTCCTCGCCCCGGCCGCCCATGCCGACGGACCCAGCGGCGGGGTCTGCGAGGGCGGCGACATGGAGGTGACCGTGTGCGCCGCCGATGGCACGGTCAACGGCGGCTCGGCAGGGTCTTCGGGGACAACAACCCCGGCCGGGATCGGCGGCAAGCCCTCGTCCGGCAGCTCGGCGCCGCCGTGCACCTACACCCGCCTCAATCCCCAGCCCGCCCCCGAGCACCTTGGGAAGGCCACACCCCCAACGACGGGACCGTCTACCAGGTCGAGTGCCCGGACTCCGGCCGCGTCGGCGCCGTTCGTCCCGTCCGGCGGCGCCGCCCCGGCGCCGCGGATCGATCCGGAGGTCCTGGCGCGCCGGGCGGTCGACTCGATGCGGCTGGACGGCCCGGCGGTCGC
>NZ_JBHXTJ010000053.1:15288-46423 GCF_042677525.1 Streptomyces sp. NPDC127114 | reverse complement strand
GCCGGCACGGGGGCCCGTTGTGCGTGATTCTGCTGGGTTTTGGTTCCTCGTACATTTTCGCGCGGGCGCCCCCCCCCCGGGGGGGGGGGCCCCCCGCTCCCGTGTGTCTGAGAGGATTTCCAGGTGAGTGATGACGTACAGCCCGGGTTCGTACGGGTGCGGCTCGACCTTTCGTACGACGGCAGGGACTTCTCCGGCTGGGCGAAGCAGGCCCGCGGCCAGCGCACCGTGCAGGGCGAGATCGAGGACGCGCTGCGCACCGTCACCCGCTCCCAGGAGACGTACGAGCTGACCGTCGCCGGCCGGACCGACGCCGGGGTGCACGCCCGTGGCCAGGTCGCGCACGTCGACCTGCCCGTCGCGCTGTGGGAGGAGCACCGCGAGAAGCTGCTCAGGCGGCTCGCCGGGCGGCTCCCGCACGACGTACGGGTCTGGAAGCTCAGCGAGGCGCCCGCGGGCTTCAACGCCCGTTTCTCGGCCGTCTGGCGCCGGTACGCCTACCGGGTCACCGACCACCCGGGCGGCGTCGACCCGCTGCTGCGCGGCCACGTCCTGTGGCACGACTGGACGCTCGACATGGACGCCATGAACGCCGCCGCCGAGCGGCTCGTCGGCGAGCACGACTTCGCCGCGTACTGCAAGAAGCGCGAGGGTGCCACCACCATCCGCACGCTCCAGGAGCTGCGCTGGGAGCGCCGTCCCGACGGCATCCTGGAGGCCACGGTCAAGGCCGACGCCTTCTGCCACAACATGGTCCGCTCGCTGGTCGGCGCGCTGCTGTTCGTCGGCGACGGCCACCGGCCGGTGGAGTGGCCCGGCAAGGTGCTCGCCGCGGGTGTGCGGGACTCGGCCGTGCACGTCGTACGGCCGCACGGCCTCACCCTCGAAGAGGTCGGCTACCCGGCCGACGACCAGCTCGCGGCCCGCAACAAGGAGGCCCGCAACAAGCGGTCACTCCCCGGGAGCGCCGGCTGCTGCTGAGGCCTGGGCGCGCCCGCGGGCGTAGATCTGGTTGAAGGTGAAGGTGCCCACGTCGTCGCTGGCCTGGAAGACCGCCCGGTCGCCGGTCGTGACCTTCTTGCCGTTCAGGAAACCGGCCTGGGTGAGGTAGACGTAGCGGCCGATCGAGTTGGTGCGGCGCAGGCAGACGGTGGCGTGGCAGAAGTCCTTCACGCCGGCACCGGCGAGCGGCGCGATGCCGCCGCTCGCCTGCTTCTTCGCCTTGAGGGCCTGGTCGTCGGTGGGGAAGACGGCGACGCCGACGGTGACGGCGACGCCGTCCTTGACGTACGTGGCGCGGATCACGCGGGTGCAGCCGTTGCTCTTCAGGACCGCGCCGAGGCCGCCCTGGGTGACCGCCGCGCAGTCGGTCGTGGAGGAGGTGGCGCCCTTCTGGTACGGGCGCTTGTTCATGGTGAGCTTCTTGCCCGGGTAGAGGCCCTCGGGGCTCAGCGGCGCCTTGTCCTTCCGGGCGTCCGAGATGAAGTCCATGGGGTTCGGCGGCGGCGGCGGTGCCACCGAGGAGAAGGTCGGGGCCGGGCTCGCGGTGTCGGTGGGGGCCGCCGAGCCGGTCGGGGTGGCGCCGCCGTTCTTGGCCTGCTCGTTGTTCCTGTTCGTGGTGACGATCGCGGTGGCGACGACCGCGCCCACGGCGAGCGCGGCGACGGCCGCGCCGCCGATCAGGAGCCAGCGCCTGCGCTTGCCGCGGGCTTCCGAGGCCTCGGCGAGCGCGCCCCAGTCCGGGGTGCCCGTGGGCTGCGCGCCCGGGAACGGGTCCGCCGGCTGCTGCCCGAACGGCTGCTGCGGGTACGGCTGCTGCGGCTGCTGCGGGTACCCGTATCCGTACGGCTGCTGTGGCTGCTGCGGGTATCCGTACCCGTATCCCTGCTGTCCCTGCTGCTCGCCGCCCGGCTGCGGTCCCCCAAAGCTCATGCCGCGCATCCTAAACCGGTTGGGTTCCAGGGGTGTCGGCGGTGACAATGCCCCTCATGGGACATGTCGAGGCCGCACACCTGGAGTACTACCTTCCGGACGGGAGGGTCCTGCTCGGGGACGCCTCCTTCCGGGTCGGCGAGGGTGCCGTGGTCGCCCTGGTCGGCGCGAACGGAGCGGGGAAGACCACCCTGCTCCGGCTGATCTCCGGGGAGCTCCAGCCGCACGGCGGCGGCGTCACCGTCAGCGGCGGGCTCGGCGTGATGCCGCAGTTCGTCGGCTCCGTGCGGGACGAGTCCACCGTCCGTGACCTGCTGGTCTCGGTGGCGCCCGCCCGCATCCGGGAGGCGGCGAAGGCGGTCGACGAGGCCGAGCACCGGATCATGACGGTCGACGACGAGGCCGCGCAGATGGCGTACGCCCAGGCGCTGAGCGACTGGGCCGAGGTGCAGGGGTACGAGTTCGAGACCCTGTGGGACATGTGCACCACGGCCGCGATGGGCGTGCCGTACGAGAAGGCCCAGTTCCGGCAGGTGCGCACGCTCAGCGGCGGCGAGCAGAAGCGGCTGGTCCTGGAGTACCTGCTGCGCGGCAACGACGAGGTGCTGCTCCTCGACGAGCCGGACAACTACCTGGACGTCCCCGGCAAGCGCTGGCTCGAGGAGCGGCTGCGGGAGACCCGCAAGACCGTGCTCTTCATCTCCCACGACCGGGAGCTGCTGTCCCGGGCCGCGCAGAAGATCGTGGCCGTGGAGCCCGGTCCGGCCGGCTCGGACGTGTGGGTGCACGGCGGCGGCTTCGACACCTTCCACGAGGCGCGCCGGGAGCGGTTCGCCCGCTTCGAGGAGCTGAAGCGGCGCTGGGAGGAGAAGCACGCCCAGCTGAAGAAGCTCGTGGTCAACCTGCGGCAGGCGGCCGCGGTCAGCCACGAGATGGCCTCGCGGTACGCGGCGGCGCAGACCCGGCTGAAGAAGTTCGAGGAGGCCGGCCCGCCGCCGGAGCCGCCGCGCGAGCAGGACATCCGGATGCGGCTGCGCGGCGGCCGGACCGGAGTGCGGGCGGTGACCTGCGAGAACCTGGAGCTCACCGGCCTGATGAAGCCGTTCTCGCTGGAGATCTTCTACGGGGAGCGGGTCGCCGTCCTCGGCTCGAACGGCTCCGGCAAGTCGCACTTCCTGCGGCTGCTCGCGGGCGACGGGTCGGTGGCCCACACCGGCACGTGGAAGCTCGGCGCCCGCGTGGTGCCGGGCCACTTCGCGCAGACCCACGCGCACCCGGAGCTCTTCGGCCGCTCCCTCGTCGACATCCTGTGGACGGAGCACGCCAAGGACCGGGGCGCGGCGATGTCGATGCTGCGGCGCTACGAGCTGGAGCGCCAGGGCGACCAGCCCTTCGACAAGCTCTCCGGCGGCCAGCAGGCGCGGTTCCAGATCCTGCTCCTGGAGCTGGCGGGCACCACGGCCCTTCTCCTGGACGAGCCGACGGACAACCTGGACCTGGAGTCGGCGGAGGCGCTGCAGGACGGCCTGGAGTCGTACGAGGGCACCGTCCTCGCCGTCACCCACGACCGCTGGTTCGCCCGCTCCTTCGACCGCTACCTGGTCTTCGGCTCGGACGGCGTGGTCCGCGAGACGAGCGAGCCGGTGTGGGACGAGCGGCGGGTGGAGCGGGCGCGGTAGCCGGTCCGGTGAGCCCGGCCGCGTCGGATGCGGGACGGGCCTGGGGCCACTGGTCGACGGACGGAGTCCGGCGCAGCCGGCCGAAGCCGGGGAGGCCCCCCGGGGCCGAGCCGTGCGAGGGCGGCATGGAGGAGAGGGGCCGAGCGAGCCGGTGTGGGACGAGCGGCGGGTGGAGCGGGCGCGGTGACCTGCTGCCCGGCGACATTTTGACCCGCCGGGGGTGGCGCGGGTACCGTAGCGGTTTGTTATGCGTATCGGCTTCGTCGTTCTCACGCGAAGGGGCCCTACGCAGGTTCCCTGGAGCAGTTACCAGTGGCTCGCATACGGGCGTCGTCCCGGCAGTGTGGGCCCCAGCTGCATGATCGCTTCAGGTGTGTCTGGACTCCATCCACTGAAGAAGCGAAGGCTACGAAGTGCGTACGTACAGCCCCAAGCCTGGCGATGTCACTCGCCAGTGGCACATCATCGACGCGCAGGACGTCGTCCTGGGCCGTCTGGCGACGACGGCTGCGAACCTCCTGCGAGGCAAGCACAAGCCCGTCTACGCGCCGCACATGGACATGGGCGACTTCGTCATCATCATCAACGCTGACAAGGTCCACCTGTCCGGCAACAAGAAGACCCAGAAGATGGCCTACCGCCACTCTGGCTACCCGGGTGGTCTGCGCTCCGTCCGCTACGACGAGCTGCTGGACAAGAACCCCGAGAAGGCCGTCGAGAAGGCCATCAAGGGCATGATCCCCAAGAACTCCCTGGGCCGTCAGATGCTCTCGAAGCTGAAGGTCTACGCGGGTGAGAACCACCCGCACGCTGCCCAGCAGCCGGTCCCGTTCGAGATCACCCAGGTCGCGCAGTAATTCCGGCCACCCCCTAAGAACGAAAGAAATCTGAGGAGCATCGTGGCCGAGACCACCCCCGAGACCCCCGTCGACGAGTTCGAGGGCGTCGAGGAGTACACCACCGAGACCGAGATCGTCGAGGGTGACTACACCTCCGAGTCCCTCGCGTCCCGCTTCGGCGACCCGCAGCCGGCCGCCGGCCTGGGCCGTCGCAAGAACGCCATCGCCCGTGTCCGCATCGTCCCGGGCACCGGCAAGTGGAAGATCAACGGTCGCACCCTTGAGGACTACTTCCCCAACAAGGTGCACCAGCAGGAAGTCAACGAGCCCTTCAAGGTGCTCGAGCTCGACAACCGCTACGACGTCATCGCCCGCATCGCGGGTGGCGGCGTCTCCGGCCAGGCCGGCGCCCTGCGCCTCGGCGTGGCCCGCGCCCTCAACGAGGCGGACGTGGAGAACAACCGCGGCCCGCTGAAGAAGGCCGGCTTCCTCTCCCGCGACGACCGTGCGGTCGAGCGCAAGAAGGCCGGTCTCAAGAAGGCCCGCAAGGCCCCGCAGTACAGCAAGCGCTAATCGCCTGCTCGGTCTGCTTGGTCCGTACGCCCCGGCGGCACTGCCCGTGCCCCGGGGCGTACGGCTTTTTCACATCTTGCTTTCATAATCTTGGGCCGGGGGGCACGACCCTGGGACCTGGGCACAAGGACTTTCGGAGGACAGCTGTGGGACGACTCTTCGGCACGGACGGGGTACGCGGCGTGGCCAACGCCGACCTGACGGCGGAGCTGGCGCTCGGCCTGTCGGTCGCGGCCGCGCACGTGCTCGCCGAGACGGGCACCTTTGAGGGCCATCGGCCGACCGCCGTGGTGGGGCGCGACCCGCGCGCCTCGGGAGAGTTCCTGGAGGCCGCCGTGGTGGCGGGCCTCGCCAGCGCGGGCGTCGACGTCCTCCGTGTCGGCGTGCTGCCCACGCCCGCCGTGGCGTACCTCACCGGCGCGCTCGGCGCCGACCTCGGCGTGATGCTGTCCGCCTCCCACAACGCCATGCCCGACAACGGCATCAAGTTCTTCGCCCGCGGCGGCCACAAGCTCGCCGACGAGCTGGAGGACCGCATCGAGTCCGTCTACGAGGAGCACCGCACCGGCGCGCCGTGGGACCGTCCCACCGGCGGCGGCGTCGGCCGGGTCCGCGACTACGACGAGGGCTTCGACAAGTACGTCGCCCATCTCGTCGCCGTGCTGCCCAACCGCCTCGACGGGCTGAAGATCGTCCTCGACGAGGCGCACGGCGCCGCCGCCCGCGTCTCGCCCGAGGCCTTCTCCCGGGCGGGTGCCACGGTCGTCACCATCGGCGCCGAGCCGGACGGCCTCAACATCAACGACGGCTGCGGCTCCACCCACCTCGACCTCCTCAAGGCCGCCGTGGTCGAGCACGAGGCCGACTTCGGCATCGCCCACGACGGCGACGCCGACCGCTGCCTCGCCGTCGACGGCCGGGGCGAAGAGGTGGACGGCGACCAGATCCTCGCGATCCTCGCCCTCGCGATGCGCGAGTCCGGCACCCTCCGCGGCGACACCGTCGTCGGCACCGTGATGTCCAACCTCGGCTTCAAGCTGGCGATGGAGCGCGAGGGCCTGTCGCTCGTCCAGACGGCGGTCGGCGACCGCTACGTCCTGGAGTCGATGAAGGAGCACGGCTACGCCCTCGGCGGCGAGCAGTCCGGCCACGTCATCGTGCTCGACCACGCCACCACCGGCGACGGCACCCTGACCGGTCTGATGCTCGCGGCCCGGGTCGCCGCCACCGGCAAGTCCCTCACCGAGCTGGCCGCGGTCATGGAGCGGCTGCCGCAGGTCCTGGTCAACGTGCCGAACGTGGACAAGACGCGGGTCGGCACCTCCGCCGAGCTGGCCGCCGCCGTGGCCGAGGCCGAGCGCGAGCTGGGCTCCACCGGCCGGGTGCTGCTCCGCCCCTCCGGCACCGAGCCGCTGGTCCGCGTCATGGTCGAGGCCGCCGACATCGAGCAGGCCCGCTCGGTCGCCGGGCGGCTCGCGGACGTGGTGAAGTCGGCGCTGGGCTAGTCCCTGCTTTTCAACGCTTCGTGGGGCGCACCCAGTGTCCGCGCTGGGTGCGCCACAGCAGTTTCTGGCCGTACAGGGTCAGGACGCCCGCGAGCATGATGCCGAACAGGTTGAGCAGCAACTGCTCGACGGATCCCCACATCTGGCCGAACTCGCCGTAACTGAGCGCCACGGCCGCGTTCGCGCCCGCCGGGACGGTCGTCACCGAGATCGCCACGCCCACCAGCGCCCCGGACTTCGACGAGGTCAGCGAGAGCACGCCGGCGATGCCGGCGAGGACCGCGACGACGAAGGAGAACGGGTCCGGCTGCCAGATGAAGCTGGTGTTGGGCCGGTCGGCGTCCAACTGCTCCCTGCTGAACAGGTCGAGCGCGTCCATGCCGAGGCTGAAGACCGTCGTCGCGACGATCGCCGCGGCGAAGCCGATGAGCAGCGCGGACAGCGAGCGCAGGGCCAGTTTCGGATGGCGCTGCACGACGGCGGTGCACACGCCCGCGAGCGGCCCGAACTCCGGGCCGACGGCCATCGCGCCCACGATCAGGACCGCGTTGTCCAGCACCACACCGCAGGCCGCGATCATCGTCGCGAGGATCATGAACGCGGAGTAGGTGATGGTGAGGGTCGACTCCTCGTGGGTCGCCTCGGTCAGCTGCTCCCAGATCACCGCGTCCGCGGCCTCGCCGGGGGCCTCCTCCTCGGCGGCCTCGGCGCGCTTCGACAGCGAGAAGTCGATGTTCTCGACCGCGATGGAGCCGTCCTGATCGATCCTCAGCTCCCTCATGCCGTGCAGGAGTTCGTCACCCGCCTCGCGGGCCACGTCGCACAGGACGAGGTCGCCGGACGGGTTCCGGGCGGCGCCGGGGAGCACCACCAGGTGGGTGGTGCCGACGGTCCGCTCGATGAGCGCGACGGCCGCTTCCGTACGGTCGGGCGGGACGATCAGTCGCAGGTGCAGCATGCTCCGAGCTTACGGACGTTCCGGCGGGAGGTCAGAGCTTGCGGAGGCTCAGGCGCTGCACCTTGTGGTCCGGGCCCTTGCGGAGCACGAGCGTCGCCCGGCCGCGGGTGGGGGCCACGTTCTCCAGGAGGTTCACCTTGTTGACGGTCCGCCACATCGTGCGCGCGTAGTCCAGGGCCTCCTCCTCGGAGACCTGGGTCCAGCGCCGGAAGTACGAGGAGGGGTCCTGGAAGGCGGTCTCGCGCAGCTTGCGGAAGCGGTTGAGGTACCACTGCTCGACGTCCTCGGCCCGGGCGTCCACGTACACCGAGAAGTCGAAGTAGTCCGCCAGGCCCACCCGGGTGCGGCCGTCCTTGCCGGGCAGCGCGGGCTGCAGGACGTTGAGGCCCTCGACGATGAGGATGTCGGGGCGGCGTACGACGAGCTTCTCGTCCGGCACCCGGTCGTAGATCAGGTGCGAGTAGACGGGCGCGCTGACCTCCTCCTTGCCGGCCTTGACGTCCGCGACGAAGCGGGTGAGCGCCCGCCGGTCGTACGACTCGGGGAAGCCCTTGCGGGACATCAGGCCGCGGGCCTTCAGCTCCTCCATCGGGTAGAGGAAGCCGTCGGTGGTGACCCGCTCCACCCGCGGGTGCTCGGGCCAGCGTGCGAGCAGCGCCTCCAGGAGCCGGGCGACGGTCGACTTGCCGACGGCGACGGAGCCGGCCACCCCTATGACGAAGGGCGTGCCGCGCTGCTCGGCCTTCTCGCCGAGGAAGGTGTTGAGCGCCCCGCGCAGTCCGCTGGTGGCCTGCACGTACAGGTTGAGCAGCCGGGAGAGCGGGAGGTAGATGTCCCGCACCTCGTCGAGGTCGATGACGTCGCCGAGCCCGCGCAGCCGCTCGACCTCGTCGGCGGTCAGCGGCAGCGGCGTCTTGTCGCGCAGCGCGCTCCACTCGGCCCGGGTGAGGTCGACGTACGGTGTCGGCTCGGCGGGCTTACGGCCCCCGGCGCCGGCACCGTTGCCGGTCGGGGGGTTCCCGTTTCCGTTTCCGCTGGAGCTCCGTGGCGGCGAAGTGATCACCCCGCCATTGTCGTGGCTGCGGGACGGTCGTGGGGGACCCGGGGTGGTGGGGTGGGTCACGTGGCGCGGGCGCGGGTCGGCAGCAGCCGGCGCAGGCGGCGCTCCGCGGGCTTCTCGACCAGCTCGTGCAGGAGGGCCGCCACCGCGAGGGCCGCGAGGGCCGCCGCGGCCATCTCGACGGTGTCCCGGACGAGGCCCGGACCGGGGCCGAGGCCGAGGTAACGGAAGCACTTCAGGACGAGCACGTGGCACAGGTAGTACGCGAAGGACCACTCGCCGAGCTTCACCAGGGCGCGGGAGCGCAGCAGGGAGCGGGCACCGCGGGCGTCGGCGAGGGCGGCGGAGGCGATCAGCAGGGCGAAGACGGGCATGAGGACGGCGTCGAAGAAGCCGATCGCGCCCCGGAAGGGGTAGAGGAGGTCGGGCTCCCGCATCCACAGCCAGCAGAGCAGGATCGTTCCGGCGGTCAGCGTGGCGGCGGCGCCGGTGCCGAAGGGCGGCCGCCATCCGCGCCGTACGAGGAGGCCCGTGCACACGCCCAGGACGAACATCGGGCTGAGGGCGAGAGGTGAGGACACCAGGAGCCGCTCGAGCCGCTCCGGCTGGTCGAGCAGCACCGCCGCCACCCGGGTGGCGGCCGTGGCCGCGACGCACAGCGCGGCCAGCCCGGCGACGACGGCCGACGAGCGGCGCAGCAGCAGCCGCAGGACCAGCGGAAAAACGAGATAGAAGAAGGCCTCGACGGAAAGTGTCCAGGTGACGATGTTCATCGTCATGAAGTGATCGGTACTCCATGCCTGGGCGAATGTGAGGGTCCAGACAATGTCTTCCACCGATACCCGGGCGTGCCACCACCATTTCATCAGCAGCACGGTGATCGCCGTCGTCGCGGCGAGCAGTGGCCAGATACGGGCGAAGCGGCGCCAGTAGTAGCGCGGCGCCGAGTCCGACGGGCGGGCGACCCAGGTCATGACGAAACCGGACAGAACGAAGAAGAACGGGACGCCCTCGTAGCCGATGACGGCCAGCTGGCCGGCCCTCTCGATCTCCACGAAATAGGGATGGGCGTGGAAGAAGAAGACGCTGAACGCCGCGAACCAGCGCAATCCGGTCAATGAGTCGACCCGGGTGCCGCCGACCGGAAGCTCCCACGGGTTCGCCGGGGACCAGGGGACGTGCGCGCCGGGTGCGCCGGGTGTGCCGGATGTGCCGGGTGCTCGGGTGCGAACGCCCTGGGTCGGGGTGGCCGAATTCGTGGTGGTCGCGGAAATGCTGACCCACTCCTAAGGAATTCCGGGGTCGTCGAAAATGGTCGCGTTCTTTTTCGGTCCAGCAACGTATCACGGCCCTGTGACCGGTTTGTGGGGTCGTTGTGTGCTTCCTATGACGCCAGAAAACGGGCCAATTCGGTCGATGTCAGTGAATCGGCGGAGCGGCGGCCGGCCGAGGTGATGTATTCGCTGGGCGCCCGCGACCTGCGCACATAGGGTTCACGCAGACAGCTCACAGTCGAAAAGAGAGTCGAGCCATGAGAGCACGTGCCGTTCGTCACGCCGCTGCCGCCGCCGCGGTCACCTCCCTCGCCCTTCTCCTCACCGCCTGCGGCGGCGAGGAGAAGAAGACCGAGGACACGGGCAAGGCGGACGCCTCCGCCTCCGCCGCGGCGAAGCCGGACGTCAAGGCACTCTCCGCCGCCGAGCTGGAGAAGCTCGTCGTCGGCGAGGCGGACCTCAAGGGCTACAAGGTGCAGAAGCCCAAGGCCGCCGACGTCCTGAACCCCGGCGACGTCAGCGCCGACAAGCCCGCGTGCGAGCCGCTCGCCGAGGCCATGGCCTGGGTCGCCCCCGGCACCCCGGGCGCGAAGGCGGTCCGGCAGACCATCCGGATCCCGGGCAAGGACGCCGCCTCCGACCCGGGCAACGCTCTCGGCGCCCTCGGCACGCCCACCACCGCGGTGACGCTCGGCTCGTACGCGGGACAGGGCGCCGAGCAGGCCCTCGCCTCCCTCAAGACGGCGGGCACCGAGTGCGCCGGCGGGTTCACCGCCCTCGGCAGCGGCCAGAAGATCAAGGTCACGAAGGTCGCCGCGGACTCCGCCACCGGTGGTGACGAGGCTTTGGCCTGGACGATCACCAGCGACGTCGAGGGCACGGTCATGGTGAGCAAGCTCGCCGTCCTCCGCAAGGGCAACAACCTCGCCGGCTTCGCCACCTCCAGCCTCGCGGGCGAGGTCAAGGAGCAGCCGACCGCCGTCATCGCCGCGCAGGTCGCCAAGCTGCGCTGACGCCGGCCGGCTCACCGGCTCACGGGACCGCACCCGCCCGGCGGGTGCGGTCCCGTCGCTTTCCGGGGCCTCAGGCCGCCCTCGTACGGGCCGGGAGCAGGGCCCGCAGCCGGCGCTCGGCGGGCTTCTCCAGGTACTCGTGGAGCAGGGCCGCCAGGGCGAGCGTGGTCAGCAGCACCAGGGCGACCGAGAGCGCGTCGGCGCGCAGACCCGCGCTCGGGCCCAGGCCCAGGTGACGGAAGATCCGCAGCATCACCAGGTGGCAGATGTAGAAGGCGAAGGACCACTCGCCGAGCTTCACCAGCGGGCGACGCGTCAGCGGAGAGCGACGGCCCCGGAGGTCGCCCACGGCCGCCGTCGTGATCAGCGCCGCGAAGGACGGCATCACCAGGGCGTCGAGCGCGCCCGGCTTCGGGACCAGCCACGGAACCGCGCCGGGGTGCCCCAGCCACAGCCAGCCCAGGAACAGCGAGCCGGCCGTCAGGACGAGCGCGGTGCCGGAACCGAACGGCGGCCGGTGACCGCGCCGTACCAGCAGGGCCGCGCACACGCCGAGCACGAACATCGGGGTCAGCGACAGCGGCGAGGACGTGACCAGACGGGCCGTCTCCGGCGCCAGGCCGAGGCGCGGCGCCACCACGTGCGTGGCCGCCGTGGCCACCGGCGTCAGCGCCGCCAGGGCCAGGAGCGGTCCGGACGGACAGCGCGTCAGAAGCCGGAACAGCAGCGGGAAGAGCAGGTAGAAGAAGGCCTCGACGGACAGCGTCCAGGTGACGATGTTCAGGCTGTAGAAGTGGTCGGTGCTCCAGGCCTGCGCCAGCGTGAGCGTCCACACCACGTCCGCCGTCGAGACCGGCAGCCGCAGCCACTCCTTCTGGAGGACCGCGAAGACCAGCGTCGTCGCGGCGAGCAGCGGCCAGATGCGGGCCAGGCGGCGCCAGTAGTAGCGGGCCGGGGTGTCCTCGGGGCGGGCGACCCACGCCATGACGAAGCCGGACAGGACGAAGAAGAACACCACGCCCTCGTAGCCCGTGGTCATCAGCCGCATCAGCGCCGGGGCTTCCTTGGCGTAGCCGTAGGTGTGGAACAGGAACACCCCGAAGGCGGCGAACCAGCGCAGGCCGGTGAGGGAGTCCATCCGCGGGGCGGGGTCCGCGCCGGTCGCACTGCCGGTGCCGGTCGCGCTGCCGGTGGTCGCGGTTCCCGCGCCGCGGGATCGGATGACGGTGACGATGGCCCACCCCCGGGTCCGTGTCGTACGGGGCGTACGGCCGTACGTGTCGTACGAGCCGTACGGCGAAAGCACCGAGCCTCGGCGGTCCCGGCGGCGCGGGGATGACGGCCGGATGCACACCCGGTGCACGGGAGCGGGCACGCACGGGGCGGACGGCCGGGACGGGGGCGGACGGTCGGGACGGGGGCGGGCAGTCGGGACGCGGACAGGCCGCGCCGAGTCCGGCCGGTCCGGGACGTTCCGCCGTAGGCTGCCGTCATGTGCGGAATCGTGGGTTACGTCGGCGGACAGTCGGCGCTCGATGTGGTGATCGCAGGCCTCAAGCGACTCGAATACCGCGGCTACGACTCGGCCGGGGTCGCGGTGCTCTCCGACGGCGGCCTCGCCGCGGCCAAGAAGGCCGGCAAGCTCGTCAACCTGGAGAAGGAACTGGTGGACCGCCCGCTGTCGAGCGGCTCCACCGGCATCGGACACACCCGGTGGGCCACCCACGGCGGCCCCACCGACGCCAACGCGCACCCGCACCTCGACAACGCGGGCCGCGTCGCCGTCGTCCACAACGGCATCATCGAGAACTTCGCCGCCCTCAGGGCCGAACTGGCCGAGCGCGGCCACGACCTGCTGTCCGAGACGGACACCGAGGTCGTGGCCCATCTGCTCGCCGAGGAGTTCTCCTCCGTCGGCGACCTCGCCGAGGCCATGCGGCTCGTGTGCAAGCGCCTCGACGGCGCGTTCACGCTCGTCGCCGTCCACGCCGACCAGCCCGACGTCGTCGTCGGCGCCCGTCGCAACTCCCCGCTCGTCGTCGGCGTCGGCGAGGGCGAGAACTTCCTCGCCTCCGACGTCTCCGCCTTCATCGCCCACACCCGCTCGGCGATCGAACTCGGCCAGGACCAGGTCGTGGAGCTCACCCGCGAGGGCGTCACCGTCACCGACTTCGACGGCTCCCCCGCCGACGTGCGGGCGTACCACATCGACTGGGACGCGTCCGCCGCCGAGAAGGGCGGCTACGACTACTTCATGCTCAAGGAGATCGCCGAGCAGCCCAAGGCGGTCGCCGACACCCTCCTCGGCCGGATCGGCACCGACGGGCGACTCCGCCTCGACGAGGTGCGCATCCCCGACGCCGTGCTCCGCGAGGCCGACAAGATCGTCATCATCGCGTGCGGCACCGCCTTCCACGCCGGACTCATCGCCAAGTACGCGATCGAGCACTGGACCCGTATCCCCTGCGAGGTCGAGCTCGCCAGCGAGTTCCGCTACCGCGATCCCATCCTCGGCCAGCGGACCCTCGTCATCGCCGTCTCCCAGTCCGGCGAGACCATGGACACCCTGATGGCGCTGCGGCACGCCCGCGAGCAGGGCGCCAAGGTGCTCGCCATCTGCAACACCAACGGCTCGACCATCCCGCGCGAGTCCGACGCCGTGCTCTACACCCACGCAGGGCCCGAGGTCGCGGTCGCGTCCACCAAGGCCTTCCTCACCCAGCTCGTCGCCTGCTACCTGCTCGCGCTCTACCTCGGGCAGGTGCGCGGCACCAAGTGGGGCGACGAGATCCACGCCGTGGTCCGCGAGCTGGCGAGGATCGGCGACGAGGTCGAGCGGGTCCTGGACACCATGGAGCCGGTGCGCGCACTGGCCCGCTCCCTCGCCGACAAGGACACGGTGCTCTTCCTCGGCCGGCACGTCGGCTACCCGGTGGCCCTGGAGGGCGCCCTCAAGCTCAAGGAACTCGCGTACATGCACGCCGAGGGATTCGCGGCGGGCGAGCTCAAGCACGGGCCGATCGCCCTGATCGAGGAGGACCTGCCGGTCGTCGTGGTCGTCCCCTCACCGCGCGGCCGGTCCGTCCTCCACGACAAGATCGTCTCCAACATCCAGGAGATCCGGGCCCGGGGCGCGCGGACCATCGTGATCGCGGAGGAGGGCGACGAGGCGGTCGTCCCGTACGCCGACCACCTCATCCGCATCCCGGCCACGCCCACGCTGCTCCAGCCGCTGGTCTCCAGCGTGCCGCTCCAGGTCTTCGCCTGCGAACTGGCGACGGCACGGGGCAACGAGGTGGACCAGCCGCGCAACCTGGCCAAGTCCGTGACCGTGGAGTGAAGGTGTGTGCGTGCGTGAGCGAGCGAGTGAGGCAGTGAACGGATGATCATCGGGGTGGGGATCGACGTGGCGGAGATCGACCGCTTCGCCGCGTCGCTGGAACGGACACCGGGGCTGCTGCAGCGCCTCTTCGTCGAGCACGAACTGCTGCTGCCCAGCGGCGAGCGGCGCGGGCCCGCCTCCCTCGCGGTGCGGTTCGCCGCGAAGGAGGCGCTGGCCAAGGCCCTCGGCGCGCCGGGCAACCTGCACTGGACCGACGCCGAGGTGTACGTCGAGGACAGCGGGCAGCCACGGCTGCGGGTGCGGGGCACCGTCGCCGCCCGGGCCGCCGAACTCGGCGTCAAGCACTGGCACGTGTCGCTCAGTCACGACGCGGGAGTGGCGTCGGCGGTGGTGATCGCGGAGGGTTGACCCATGCGTACCGCTCATCGCGTGGAGACCGTACGGGCCGCCGAGGCCGAACTGATGGCACGGCTGCCGGAGGGCACCCTGATGCAGCGGGCCGCGGCCGGACTCGCCGCCGCCTGCTGCTCGCTGCTCGGGCGCGGCCGGGTGTACGGGGCGCGGGTCGTCGTCCTCGCCGGCAGCGGCGACAACGGCGGCGACGCCCTGTACGCCGGCGCCCGCCTCGCCCGGCGCGGCGCCGGGGTCACCGCGGTGCTGCTCGGCTCACGGGCGCACGAGGCGGGCCTGGCCTCCCTGCGGGCGGCCGGCGGACGGGTCGCGGACGACCCGTACGAGGCCCTGGCCGTCGCGGACCTGGTCCTGGACGGCATCACCGGGATCGGCGGGCGGGGCGGGCTGCGGCCCGACGCCGTGCCCGTGGCCCGCGCGGCGCGCGGCTCCGGAGCGGTCGTCGTCGCCGTCGACCTGCCGAGCGGCGTCGACGCCGACACCGGTGAGGTCGCGGGGGAGGCCCTGCGCGCCGACGCGACCCTCACCTTCGGCACGTACAAGCCGGGGCTGCTCGTCGACCCGGGACGGGAGTACGCGGGCGCGCTCCGGCTCGTCGACATCGGGCTCTCCCTTCCGTCGGTGCCCGACCTGGAGGCGCTCCAGCACGAGGACGTGGCCCGGCTGCTGCCCGAGCCGGCGGCGGAGAGCGACAAGTACCGGCGCGGGGTCGTCGGCGTCGTCGCCGGTTCCGCGCGCTATCCCGGCGCCGCGGTCCTCGCGGTCGCGGGGGCGCTGCGGGGCGGGGCGGGCGCCGTGCGGTACGTCGGGCCCGCGGCCGAGGCGGTCGTCGCCGCCCACCCGGAGACGCTGGTGCACGGCGGGCCGCCGGACAAGGCGGGCCGCGTCCAGGCCTGGGTCGTGGGACCCGGGGTCGGCGAGGGCCCCGGCGTGGGCGTGGCCGTCGACCAGGTCCTCGCCTCCGACGTGCCCGTCCTCGTCGACGCGGACGGGCTGCGCGGCCTGACCGCCGCGACGGTCCGCGCCCGCACCGCGCCCACCCTGCTCACCCCGCACGCGGGCGAGGCGGCGGCGCTGCTGGGCACGGCCCGCGAGGACGTCGAGGCCGGCCGGCTCGCCGCGGTCCGCGAACTGGCGGAACGGTACGGCGCGACGGTGCTCCTGAAGGGCTCCACGACGCTGGTCTGCGGGCCGGGCGGCACCGGCCCGGTCCGGGTGAACCCGACGGGCACCCACTGGCTCGCCACGGCCGGCAGCGGCGACGTCCTCTCCGGTCTGGCCGGCTCCCTCCTGGCCGCCGGCCTGCTCCCCGTCGACGCCCTCTCGACCGCCGCCTACCTCCACGGCCTGGCAGCCCGCCGCGCCTCCCGGGGCACGTCCCCGATCGCCGCGAACGACGTGGCGACGGCGCTGCCCGAGGCGTGGCGGGACGTGCGGTCCTGAGGGAGCCCGGCCCGGGCGGCGCCGCAAGGGCGCCCCGCCGCCACTCGGGCGAAAGCGTTGCTCCGCGCGTGGCGCAGCGCAGGCGGACGCCGGAGCGGCGGCGTGGGATGGGCGCGTGATCAGATCCCGATGCCGCCGGCGGCTCGCCGCCGCGTTCCTCGCCGTCGTTCTCGTCCCGGGCCTGCCCGCCGTCTCCGCCGCCGACGCGCCCGAGCCCGGAGAAGTGCTCGTGCCCGGCATCGCCGGGGCCGGGCGGGCCGAGTACCCGATGGACACGCCCGACCAGGTGCTGCCGCCGACGCGGTCCGAAGGGGAGGTGCCCACGCCCACGCCCGTGCCGGCCGGCGAGGTCGACGAGCTCGTCGAGTACCTGCCCCGCAGCGCCGCCGGTGCCGCCTGCACCGCCACGGCCGGGCCCCACCAGCGGCGGATCGAGCGGCTGCTGCGGCTCCCGGTGGACGGCCGGCAGTCCACCGCCGACTGCGAGGCGATCCGGGCGTTCCAGCAGCGCGAGAAGATCAAGCCCGCGAACGGGTACGCCGGGCCCGTCACCTGGTCCCGCGCCGAGCTGCTCGCCGCCCGCAAGGACCCCAACGCCGCCGGCCGGTGCCCCGTCATGACGTACACCGTCGCCTGCGTCGACCTCGACCGTGAGCTGATGTGGGTGCAGAAGGGGAAGAAGGTCACGTTCGGCGTGGTCAACATCCGCAGCGGCCGGCCCGGCTACCGCACCCGGACCGGGTGGCACACGGTCTACTGGCGGCACAAGGACCACTGGTCGTCGATCTACGACACGCCCATGCCCTACTCCCAGTTCTTCGACGGCGGCCAGGCCTTCCACGGCGTCTACGGCCAGATCGCCACGCCCACCGGCAGCCGCGGCTGCGTGAACCTGTCGTACGCCCACGCCAAGAAGCTCTGGGACGTGCTGCGCCAGGACGACCACGTCTACGTCTGGGGCAGGCGGCCCGAGGCCTGACGCCCCCCGCGTCCGACACCTGAGAGACTGGGCGCGATGACTCAGACAGCACTCCACCGCCGAGCCCGCGCCGAGATCGACCTCGGCGCGCTGCGTGCGAACGTCCGCACGCTGCGCGCCCGCGTCGCGCCGCACGTCCAGATGATGGCCGTGGTCAAGGCCGACGCGTACGGCCACGGCGCCGTGCGCTGCGCCCGCGCCGCGCTGGACGCCGGGGCGACGTGGCTCGGGACGGCCACGCCGCACGAGGCGCTCGCGCTGCGGGCGGCCGGGCTGCGCGAGCCGCGGATCCTGTGCTGGCTGTGGACGCCCGGGGACCCGTGGGCCGAGGGCATCGAGGCCGGGCTCGACATGTCCGTGAGCGGGATGTGGGCGCTCCGGGAGGTGACCGAGGCCGCCCAGGCCACCGGCCGCCCCGCGCGTATCCAGCTCAAGGCCGACACCGGCCTCGGCCGCAACGGCTGCCAGCCCGCCGACTGGCCCGAGCTCGTCACCGAGGCGCTCAAGGCCGAGGCCCAGGGCCTGGTCAAGGTCACCGGCCTGTGGTCGCACTTCGCCTGCGCCGACGAGCCCGGACACCCGTCGATCCCGGGACAGCTGGACGTCTTCCGTTCCATGCTGGACTACGCGGAGAAGGCCGGGATCGAGCCCGAGGTGCGGCACATCGCCAACTCGCCGGCCACGCTCACCCTCCCCGAGGCGCACTTCGACCTGGTCAGGCCCGGCATCGCCATGTACGGCGTGTCGCCGGACCCGGCGCTGGGGACCTCCGCCGAGCTGGGGCTGCGGCCGGTGATGTCGCTCAAGGCGAGCGTCGCGCTGGTGAAGCGGGTGCCGGGCGGGCACGGCGTCTCGTACGGGCACCACTACGTCACGCCCGGCGAGACCACGCTGGGCCTGATCCCGCTGGGCTACGCGGACGGCGTCCCGCGGCACGCCTCGGGCCGCGGGCCGGTGCTCGTCGGCGACCGGGTGCGCACGGTGGCCGGGCGGGTCGCCATGGACCAGTTCGTCGTCGACCTCGGCGGCGACGTGCCCGAGGCCGGCACGGAGGCCGTGCTGTTCGGGCCCGGCGACCGGGGCGAGCCGACGGCGCAGGACTGGGCCGAGGCCGCCGACACCATCGCGTACGAGATCGTCACCCGGATCGGCGCGCGCGTCCCGCGCGTCTACGTGGGGGAGTAGACAGGGGAGGAGGACGCCGTGGGCGAGGACACCTGGCGGCGTGCGGGCTGGGCCGGTGCCGCGATAGGCGTGCTCGCGGCCGGCGCGGCGGCCGGCGTCGCCATCGAGCGGCTGACGGTGGGCCGTGCGGTACGGGAGAAGGCGCGGCTCGCGCTCGACGCCGAGGGCCCGTACGGCGCCCTGCGCGGCACTCCGGGGCGGGCGGTCGCCGACGACGGGACCGAGCTCTACTACGAGGTGGACGAGGTCGACCCGGCGGCCGCCGACGCGGCGCTCACCGCACCGAAGGCCGCCGCCTCCCGCAGGCGCAGGCTCTTCGGGCGCAAGGCGCCCGCGCCGGTCACCGTCGTCTTCAGCCACGGCTACTGCCTCAGCCAGGACTCCTGGCACTTCCAGCGCGCCGCCCTGCGCGGCCTGGTCCGCACCGTCCACTGGGACCAGCGCAGCCACGGCCGCTCCGGGCGCGGGCCCGACGGGGTGACCGTCTCCATCGACCAGCTGGGCCGCGACCTCAAGGCGGTGCTCGACGCCGCCGCGCCCGAGGGCCCGCTGGTCCTGATCGGGCACTCCATGGGCGGGATGACGCTGATGGCGCTCGCCGACCGCCACCCCGAGTTCGTCCGCGAGCGGGTCGTCGGCGTCGGCTTCGTGGGCACGTCGTCAGGGAAGCTCGGGGAGGTCAACTACGGGCTGCCGACGGCCGGCGTCAACGCGGTGCGCCGGGTCCTTCCGGGCGTGCTGCGGGCGCTCGGCTCGCAGGCCGAGCTGGTGGAGCGGGGCCGGCGGGCCACCGCGGACCTGTTCGCCGGGCTGATCAAGAAGTACTCGTTCTCGTCGAAGGACGTCGACCCGGCCGTCGTCCGGTTCGCGGAGCGGATGATCGAGTCGACCCCGATCGACGTCGTCGCGGAGTTCTATCCGGCCTTCGCCGAGCACGACAAGGCGGCCGCCCTGGCCGCCTTCCGCGCGGTCCCGGTGCTGGCCCTCGCCGGCGACCACGACCTGGTGACGCCCAGCTCGCACACCGAGGCCATCGCCGATCTGCTGCCGGACGCCGAGCTGGTCATCGTGCCCGACGCCGGGCACCTGGTGATGCTGGAGCATCCCGAGGCGGTCACCGACCGGATCGCCGATCTGCTCGCCCGGGCCGGTGGGGTGCCGCACCCGGAGAAGGCGGGTTCCGGCAGCGGATAGGTTGGCGGGCATGGACACACCGCACATCCAGGCCACCGTCGAGGTCGACTCGCCCGAGCGGATGCAGGAGCTCGGCCGCCGCCTCGCGAAGCTGCTCCGTCCCGGCGACCTCGTGATGCTCACCGGCGAGCTCGGCGCCGGCAAGACCACCCTGACCCGCGGCCTCGGCGAGGGCCTGGGCGTCCGGGGCGCGGTCACCTCGCCGACCTTCGTGATCGCCCGGGTCCATCCCTCGCTCGTGGACGGGCCGCCGCTGGTGCACGTCGACGCGTACCGGCTCGGCGGCGGTCTCGACGAGATGGAGGACCTGGACCTCGACGTGTCGCTGCCCGAATCGGTGGTCGTGGTCGAGTGGGGTGACGGCAAGGTCGAGGAGCTGACCGACGACCGGCTGCACGTCCTGATCCACCGCGTCGTGGGAGACGCCGTGGACACAGTCGACGACCGGCGCACCGTCGTGCTCAACGGGATCGGCGGCCGCTGGGCCGACGAGGACCTCTCGTTGATCTGAACGTACGTAGGTTCCGACAACGTGTCGGGAAAATGTTGCGCGGGTGCTCCGAACCGTGGTCACATGGATGCACGAGCTTGGTTAGGTGTACCTAACCTACGGGAGGCAGGCATGGTGACGCCGGAGCGCGCGGAACGCACAGCGGACACGGTCCCGGGCGCGACCCCGGACATGGTCTCGATGCGCGACCTGCTGGCCTCCTGCGCCGCGGCGAGCGCCGTCTCGACCCCGCCGCGCGAGCCCGGAGCCCCGACGACGGAGGACGAGGAGCGCGGGACCGTGCCGCCCCTCGTGCACGACGAGGCCGCCTGAGCCCCGGGCCGCCACGGCCCGGGCGACGCGCGGCCCCGTACCGCAGGACAGGCCCTACGAGACGACGACGACCTTCGAGCCGATCGACGCGAACGTCCACATCGCGTCGCCGTCCGCGCGCTTCATCCGGATGCCGCCGGTGCGCTTCGACGGGTCCGGCTTCGGCGTCGAGCCGTCCACGGCCGCGCTGAAGCCGATCGACACGTCGTGCACCGTCGCGAACCGCACCACGTGCTCGATCTGCACGCCGTCCGAGCCGCGCACCGCGCCGGACCGCGAGGTCACCGCGTAGCTGCCCGGCGGCGGCGAGACCGTGCTGGGCATCACCGAGAAGGTCTGCATGACCTGGTTCTTCGCGTCGACCAGCCACACCCGGCGGTCCCTCAGCGCGTACACCACGCGCTCGCCCGTACCGGAGTTCACCGGCAGCGCCAGCGGGTCCTTCGCCGACGGCGTCGGCTTGCCGCTCGGCGCGGCCGAGGGCGCCGCACTCGTCTTCGACGGCTTCGCCGCCAGTTCGGCCGGCGACGGCGCGGTGGCCGAGGCCTGATAGGCGAGGACGCCGATCACGGCGACGGCCGCCACGGTGAGCCCGGCCACGAATCCCGAGCTGCTCCTTGCCACCGCGCGCCCACCTTCTGTCGTACCTACGTATCGGTGCCCGACCGTAGCAGCCGTCCCCCGGGTCGGGCGGGGCGCCGCTCCCGCTGCCACGGCGCCGTAGGCTGTTCGCGTGCTCTTGCTCGCCATGGATACCGCAACACCCGCCGTGACCGTCGCCCTCCACGACGGTGAGACCGTCGTCGCGCAGTCGAGCCAGGTCGACGCCCGCCGGCACGGGGAGCTGCTGCTGCCCGCCGTCGACCGGGTCCTGAAGGAGGCCGGGCTGACGCTCGACGCGGTGACCGGTCTCGTGGTCGGCGTCGGCCCGGGCCCGTACACCGGACTGCGCGTCGGCCTCGTCACGGCCGCCACCTTCTCCTCCGTGCTCGGTGTGCCGGTGCACGGTCTGTGCACGCTCGACGGACTCGCCTACGCCGCCGGGCTCGACGAGCCCTTCGCGGTCGCCACGGACGCGCGCCGCAAGGAGGTCTACTGGGCGCGGTACGACGACTCCCGTACGCGCGTCTCGGAGGCGTCCGTCGACCGGCCCGCCGACATCGCCGAGCAGCTCGAGGGGCTGCCGGTGGTGGGCGCGGGTGCCCGGCTCTACCCGGACGCCTTCCCGGACGCCCGCGACCCCGAGCACCAGTCGGCCGCCGCGCTCGCCGCCCTCGCGGCCGAGAGGCTGGCCGCGGGCGGCGAGGGCGCGGAGGCCGGCTTCCTCGACCCGCTGCCGATGTACCTGCGCCGCCCCGACGCGCAGGTGCCGAAGAACTACAAGGTGGTCACCCCGAAGTGACGACCGTGCTCCGTGAGATGCGCTGGTGGGACCTGGAGCCCGTGCTCGCGCTCGAAGCCGAGCTCTTCCCCGAGGACGCCTGGTCGGAGGGAATGTTCTGGTCGGAGCTGGCGCACGCCCGCGGGCCGCGCGCGACCCGTCACTACATCGTCGCCGAGGACCCGGCCGGCGGGCGGCTCGTCGGCTACGCCGGGCTCGCCGCCGCCGGCGGACTCGGCGACGTGCAGACCATCGCCGTCGCCCGCGACCAGTGGGGCACCGGCCTCGGTGCCCGGCTCCTCACCGACCTCCTCCAGGCGGCGACCGCGTTCGAGTGCGAGGAGGTCCTCCTCGAGGTGCGCGTGGACAACACGCGCGCCCAGAAGCTCTACGAGCGCTTCGGCTTCGCGCCGATCGGCTTCCGCCGCGGCTACTACCAGCCCGGCAACGTGGACGCGCTCGTGATGCGACACACCGTTCAAGCAACTGAGACTGAAACTGGGACTGATTCCGATGGCTGCTGACGAACCGCTCGTACTCGGCATCGAGACGTCCTGCGACGAGACCGGTGTCGGCATCGTCCACGGCACGACACTCCTCGCGGACGCCGTCGCCTCCAGCGTCGACACCCACGCCCGCTTCGGCGGCGTCGTGCCCGAGATCGCCTCCCGCGCGCACCTGGAGGCCATGGTCCCGACGATCGAACGGGCCCTGAAGCAGGCCGGGATCACCGCGCGCGACCTGGACGGCATCGCCGTCACCGCCGGCCCCGGCCTCGCGGGCGCGCTGCTCGTCGGCGTCTCCGCCGCCAAGGCCTACGCGTACGCCCTCGGCAAGCCGCTGTACGGCGTCAACCACCTCGCCTCGCACATCTGCGTCGACCAGCTGGAGCACGGCCGGCTGCCCGAGCCGACGATGGCGCTGCTGGTCTCCGGCGGGCACTCCTCGCTGCTGCTGTCCAGCGACATCACCTCCGACGTGCGGCCGTTGGGCGCGACCATCGACGACGCCGCGGGCGAGGCCTTCGACAAGATCGCCCGCGTGCTCGACCTCGGCTTCCCGGGCGGCCCGGTCATTGACCGGCTCGCGAAGGAGGGCGACCCCGAGGCGATCGCCTTCCCGCGCGGTCTGACCGGCTCGAAGGACCCGGCGTACGACTTCTCCTTCTCCGGTCTGAAGACGGCGGTGGCCCGTTGGATCGAGGCGAAGCGGAACGCGGGCGAGGACGTGCCCGTACGGGACGTCGCCGCGTCGTTCCAGGAGGCGGTCGTCGACGTGCTCACCCGCAAGGCCGTCCGGGCCTGCAAGGACGAGGGCGTCGACCACCTGATGATCGGCGGCGGCGTGGCCGCGAACTCGCGGCTGCGGGCCCTCGCCGAGGAGCGCTGCGAGCGGGCCGGCATCCGGCTGCGGGTGCCGCGGCCGGGCCTGTGCACCGACAACGGCGCGATGGTCGCGGCGCTCGGCGCGGAGATGGTCGCGCGCGGGCGGTCGGCCTCCGACCTGGAGCTGTCGGCCGACTCCTCGCTGCCGGTGACCGAGTCGCACGTGCCGGGCGCGCACGTCCACGACCACGACCACGTGCACGAGGTCAGCAAGGAGAACCTGTACTCGTGACGTCGACGACGACGGTCACCCTGATGTGGGAGGCGCGCGCGGCCGAGGGCCGCGGCGCCGAACTCCTCGACTGGGCACGGGCGCAGCGGCTCGCGGCCGAGCCGCTGCGCCGCGAGACCTTCCGCGCGCCGCAGGACCGGGTCCTCGTCCTCACCTGGTGGGAGACGGCGGACGGGCTCGACGCCGAGCTGCCGGAGCTGCCGGAGCCGGACGCGGGTCTGGTCACCCGTCCGGTCCACCGATGGCGCTTCGAGTCAGTCGGATAGTCGTACCGGAGGCAACCTTTCGTCCGGAACGGGCATCCCACAGCGCGTGAAGAAGACCCTCGCGCTGTGGGCGGCGCTGACCGCCGTTGCTCTGTTCGCGACCGGCTGCACGTCGGCGGCGGACGCCGACACCCCCGACCGTACGGCCCCGGCGTCCGGCTCCGCGGCCCCCTCGGCCGGCAACAAGGCCCCGGACGCGCCGGCGGCGCCCGGCCGGCGGGCCGCCGCGTACCGCAAGTGGGGCCTGGAGCCCTTCGCGGAGCCGCCCGCCCCGCCCGCGAAGAAGCCGCAGACCCGGACGGCCGGCGGCCAGGTGCCGGTCATCAGTGACATCCCGACCAGCGAGAAGATCGTCTTCATCACGATCGACGACGGCGCGGAGAAGGACCCCGAGTTCGTCGCGATGATGCGGGACCTCGACGTGCCGGTGACGATGTTCCTCACCGACTCCGCGATCCGCGCCGACTACGCCTACTTCGCGCCGCTCGTCGCCCAGGGCCACGGCCTCGCCAACCACACCCTCACCCACCCCAACCTGCGCACCCTCTCCCGGGATGCCCAGCGCCAGGAGATCTGCGGCCAGCAGGAGAAGCTGGCGAAACGATACGGCGAGCGCCCGCGGCTCTTCCGCCCGCCGTACGGCAACTGGAACGAGGACACGCGCGCGGCGGCGAAGGAATGCGGCGTGGACGCGATCGTGCTGTGGCGCGAGTCCATGCAGATCCAGAACATGCAGTACCAGCGCGGCGACCGGAAGCTCCACCCCGGCGACGTCATCCTGGCCCACTTCCGCGGTCCGTCCGAACTCAAGGGCCGCACGATGACCCAGATGATGACCAACCTGCTCCGGCACATCCAGGAGCAGGGCTTCACCGTGGCGCGTCTGGAGGACTACGTCTGAAAGTCGCCCGATCGGGCGACTGCTCCGGATTCCCGGTCGCTAGGCTTGACGCACGGTTCACCATCCGGGCCATGGGAGAACACATGACCGCGAGCGCGTCCGATCAGCCGCTGATTCCACAGCCGCCGTCGACCGTCGCCGCGCTGCGCCAGGCTGTGGCGCAGATCGCGCCGGCGGCGCTACCCGCGTTCACGCGTGAACTGGACCAGGCGGCCGATCAGGCACGTCTGGGCTCGGATCTCGGTCCGCTCCGCCGCTTCATCGCCCATTGGGCGGTCTTCGTCCAGATCCAGCGCCTGCCCCGGCTGGCCTCACGCTTCAGGGAGCTGGAGGCCCAGGTCGCGGCCGGTGACGCGGACGAGGTCCGCGCGGCCGCCGCCCAGCTCGGCCGCATCCTGGACGAGGCGCGGGAAGCCGTGTCGGGTACCGGCGGTGAGTGAGGACTGGCGCTGGGAGTACGACCCCGACAGCGAGCACGTGGCGGGAGGAATCCCCGCCGGGGTCGTCGCCGAGGTCGAGCGACTGACTGCTCAGCTGGTCGAACTCGCCCGGATGGGAGTGGACGTCGGCGATCAGGGCGACGGACCGCGGCCGGGGGGACTGCGGCGCATGGATGCGGCGGGCGGATGGTTCTACTTCCTCGCCGCGCCGAGGGCCCGCCTCATCGTCATCGTCCGGATCATCCCGCCGTTCGACAGCCTGTGAGCCGAGCCGGTAACGGCCTCGCCGCCCTGGAGCGGGCCGTCGCGGTGGGCGGCGCCACCGGTCCGTACGCCCTCCAGGCCGCCATCGCCGTCTGCCACGCGCGGGCGGCGACCTACGAGGAGACGGACTGGGCCACCATCGCCGCGCTCTACGGGCGGCTCGCCGCCGTCGCGCCCTCACCGGTCGTCGAGCTCAACCGGGCCGTCGCGGTGTCCATGGCCGAGGGCCCGGCCGCCGGTCTCGCCCTCGTCGACGCGCTCGCCGCCGCCGCGGGGCCCGCCCTCGACCGCTACCACCTGCTGCCGAGCGTCCGCGGCGACCTCCTCGCCCGGCTGGGCCGGACCGAGGACGCGCGGGCGGAGTTCGAGCGCGCGGCGGGACTCACCCGCAACGAACGGGAGCGCGCCCTGCTGCGCGAGCGGGCCCGCGAACTCGGCCCGGAGCCAGGGGCGTAGACGGTGCCTGGGTAGGGTCTTCCACCATGTCCCCGCGCATACCGATGCCTCCGCCGCCCCCGCCCGCCGAGATCCAGAACTGGCCCGACCGCGAGGCGCGGCTCGTCGACCGGGCGGTGGCGCTCGACGCGCTGGGGCGGCGGCTGCTCGGCGGCGGGCGGCTCGCGCTCTTCCTGGCCTGCCTGCTGCTGCTCCAGCTCGGCTGGGGGATGGTCGGCGTGCTGCTCACCTCGCTCGGCGGCGCGATCCTCGACCCGATCGCGATGCTCGTCGGCCTGATCGTGGCCGCGCTCGGCATCGGCGTCCTCGCGCCGGCGGTGTGGCTGACCGTGCGGTCCGTGCGGCAGGACCGGATCGCGCGAGAGCGGCTCGTCCAGTGGGCGGTCCTCGACCGGCACGGGCCCACCGACGCGCGGCTGCGGGCGCCGGTCCTGAGCGTCTCCTGGATGCTGCTGTCCGCCGCGATGTGCGGCATCGGCCTGTGGCTGGGCTTCGCCGTCCCGGCCGGCACCTCCCGGGACGCCGACGGCATCGGCCTGGACGGCGGCTACGGCCTCGTCGCGTACGGCATGGGCGTCGCGCTCATCCTCTGGATCAACGGCCTCATCGGGCTGACCAAGGCCGTCTCCCACTACCGCCTGGCGCTCCGGGTCACCGGCCCGGTCACCCGCCGGCAGGACCCCCGATCAGCATCGTCGGAGCCCCCGCGACCCGAGTGAGCAGCACCGTCGCCGAGTTCGGGCCCTTGGGCTTCACCCGGCGGCGGATCTCCTCGGGTTCGACGGCCGAGCCGCGCTTCTTCACGGTCAGCGTGCCGACCTCGCGCTCCCGCAGCAGGGCCTTCAACTTCTTGAGGTTGAAGGGGAGTTCGTCGGTGATCTCGTAGGCGGCGGCGTACGGCGTGGGCCGCAGCTCGTCCGCGGTGACGTACGCGATGGTCTCGTCGACCAGTCCGCCGCCGAGCTGCTCGGCGACCTCGGCGACCAGGTGTGCGCGGATGACGGCGCCGTCGGGCTCGTACAGATAGCGGCCGACGGGCCGGACCGCCGGGTCGGGCAGCGCGCGCCCGGTGAGCGACGCGCCGCCGGGCAGGAGCGTGGCGCGGCGGGCGCCCGGCTCGGTGCCGAACCAGAGCACGGCCTCCTTCACGTCGCCGCCGTCCGAGATCCACTCCGCCTCGGCCTCGTCCGGCACCGCCTCGTGCGGGATGCCGGGCGCGATCTTCAGGGCCGCGTGCGGCGCCTTGCGGGCCGCCTCGACCGCCCAGGAGAGCGGCGGCGAATAGGCCTCCGGGTCGAAGATGCGGCCCCGCCCGCCGCGCCGCGCCGGGTCCACGAAGACGGCGTCGTACGGGCTGGTGTCGATCTCGGTCACGTCGGCGCAGCGGACCTCGATGAGGTCCGTGAGGCCGAGGGCGGCGGCGTTGGCGCGGGCCGCCTCGGCGGTCAGCGGGTCGCGGTCGACGGCGAGCACGGAGATCCCGGCGCGGGCCAGCGCGATCGCGTCGCCGCCGATGCCGGAGCACAGGTCGGCGACGGCGCGCACGCCGAGCGCCCGCATCCGCTCCGCCCGGTAGGCCCCGACGCTCGCCCGTGTGGACTGCTCGACGCCGTTGGGCGTGAAGTACATCCGGTGGGCGTCCTCGGCGCCGAACTTGGCGACCGCGCGCTGCCGCAGCCGGGCCTGCCCGAGCGCCGCCGAGACCAGCTCGGCGGGGTGGTCGCGGCGCAGTCGCGAGGCGACCGCCAGCTCCTGGGCGGGGTCGTAGTCGCGCAGGGCGTCGAGGAGGGCCTGCCCCTCGGGGGCG
This sequence comes from Streptomyces sp. NPDC127114, assembly GCF_042677525.1. Lineage (NCBI taxonomy): Bacteria > Bacillati > Actinomycetota > Actinomycetes > Kitasatosporales > Streptomycetaceae > Streptomyces > Streptomyces sp. NPDC127114. The sequence goes on along the minus strand of NZ_JBHXTJ010000053.1, from coordinate 19,080 downwards.
AGCAGTGCGGTGAAGGCGGCGAGGTCGGTCACCCCTCCCATTCTGGCGGGTCCCGTGGCACCGGGACCGGTCCGGGGTGCCGGGCCCCGGCCTTCCCGGACGGGCCCCGGCCTTCCCGGTCGGGCCCCGGCCTTCCCGGTCGGGCCCCGGCCTTCCCGGTCGGGCCCCGGCCTTCCCGGTCGGGCCCCGGCCTCCCCGGACGGGTGCGGTCCGGACGGGTGCGGGCCGGCCGGGGGACGGTGGGCGGCCGCCGGTGGTGTCGGCGGCCCGGAAGGGCGTGCCGCTGACAGGATGCGGCGCCATGCAGCTTGTCAGACAAAAGGAACAGAAGCCCCTCTTCCGGGGTGTGCGGGCGGTCGGGGCCGCCCTGCTCGTCGGCGCGCTCGGCGCCGCCTGTGCCGGGCCCGCCGCGGAGGACCGGCCCGCCCCGGCCGCCCCGGCCGCCCCGGCGGGCCCGGCCAAGCCGGCCGCGGGCCAGCAGCCGCGCGTCGAGGGCGCGGCCGGCGCGCTCGACGCGTACGTCCAGCGGGTCCGCAAGGCGCGCGCCGCCAGGGTCGCCGCCGCGAAGAAGTGGGGCCTGGCCCAGCCGCCGCTCGAAGCGCCCGAGCCGCCCAGGGTGAAGCCGAGGATCACCACCCGCAAGGGCTTCGAGACCAAGGGGACGGACCTGCCGCCGGTCTTCACCACCGTGCCGACCAAGGAGAAGATCGTCTTCCTGACGATCGACGACGGCGCGGAGAAGGACCCCGAGCTGCTGCGGATGATGAGCGACCTGAAGATCCCGTACAGCGCCTTCCTCAGCAACTACCTGGTGAAGGGCGACTACGGTTACTTCAAGAAGATGCAGGACGCCGGGGTGTCCCTGCACAACCACACGCTCACCCACCCCTATCTGCCGGGCCTCGACTACGACGACCAGAAGCGGCAGATCTGCGGGATGCAGGACGTCATCGAGAAGCGTTACGGCAAGCGGCCGCCGCTCTTCCGGCCGCCGTACGGCAACTACAACCAGGACACCCTGCGCGCGGCGAAGTCCTGCGGCGTCAAGGCGGTCCCGCTGTGGGCGTCCGAGGCCTTCCCCGACCACATGGAATGGCGCGAGTGGGACCGGGACCTGCACCCCGGCGACATCATCCTCACCCACTTCCGGGGCAAGCAGGACTGGAAGGGCAGCATGCCGGACATGATCCGGAGGGTCATGAAGACGGTCACGGCCAAGGGGTACGCGGTGGCGAGGCTGGAGGACTACGTATGAGCCGGGCGCGCCGGCTGACCGCCGCCCTGGCCCTGACCGGCGCGCTGCTCGCCGCCGTCCCGGCCTGTGCCTCCTCGGTCGACCCGATCGAACGGCTGGGCCGCAAGGCCGCGGAGAAGGTGAGCCCGCTCGTACGGAACCACAAGATCCGCCCGAGCGTTCCCCCTCTCCGGGAGGAAGCGGCACCGGCCCGTCACGCCACGGGGTCGTGAATTGGCACTCCGCTTGACCGAGTGCTAATCGCGGTCATAGTCTCGGCTCTGGCACTCCCCGAAGGAGAGTGCCAACACAGCGACGGGCAGGTCCGGCACCCGCGACGACGGATCCACCTGGTCGCCACCTCAGACAGTTAACCCCGTGAGATCTCCGAAGGGGGAGGTCGGATCGTGACGACCACCAGCTCCAAGGTTGCCATCAAGCCGCTCGAGGACCGCATCGTGGTCCAGCCGCTCGACGCGGAGCAGACCACCGCCTCTGGCCTGGTCATCCCGGACACCGCGAAGGAGAAGCCCCAGGAGGGCGCCGTCCTCGCCGTGGGCCCGGGCCGCTTCGAGAACGGCGAGCGCCTTCCGCTCGACGTGAAGGTCGGCGACGTCGTGCTCTACAGCAAGTACGGCGGCACCGAGGTGAAGTACAACGGCGACGAGTACCTCGTCCTCTCGGCTCGCGACGTGCTCGCGATCATCGAGAAGTAAGTCACCCCAAGGCACCTGCAGAGATGCTTTGAACTGCGCCCCTGACCCCCTGGTTTCTCCGCGGGCGTCCAGGGGCGCAGTTTTTTCAACGATTTCCGAGAGGGCTGAATCGCTCCCATGGCGAAGATCCTGAAGTTCGACGAGGACGCCCGTCGCGCCCTTGAGCGCGGCGTCAACAAGCTGGCCGACACGGTGAAGGTGACGATCGGCCCCAAGGGCCGCAACGTCGTCATCGACAAGAAGTTCGGCGCCCCCACCATCACCAACGACGGTGTCACGATCGCCCGCGAGGTCGAGATCGAGGACCCGTACGAGAACCTCGGCGCCCAGCTGGTGAAGGAGGTGGCGACCAAGACCAACGACATCGCTGGTGACGGCACCACCACCGCCACCGTCCTCGCCCAGGCCCTGGTCCGCGAGGGTCTGCGCAACGTCGCCGCCGGCGCCTCCCCGGCCGCCCTGAAGAAGGGCATCGACGCCGCCGTCAAGGCCGTCTCGGACGAGCTGCTCGCCACCGCGCGCCCGATCGACGACAAGTCCGACATCGCCGCCGTCGCCGCGCTCTCCGCGCAGGACCAGCAGGTCGGCGAGCTCATCGCCGAGGCGATGGACAAGGTCGGCAAGGACGGTGTCATCACCGTCGAGGAGTCCAACACCTTCGGACTGGAGCTCGACTTCACCGAGGGCATGGCCTTCGACAAGGGCTACCTGTCCCCGTACATGGTGACCGACCAGGAGCGTATGGAGGCCGTCCTCGACGACCCGTACATCCTGATCAACCAGGGCAAGATCTCCTCCATCCAGGACCTCCTGCCGCTGCTCGAGAAGGTCATCCAGGCCGGTGGCTCCAAGCCGCTGCTGATCATCGCCGAGGACGTCGAGGGCGAGGCCCTCTCCACCCTCGTCGTCAACAAGATCCGCGGCACCTTCAACGCCGTCGCCGTCAAGGCGCCCGGCTTCGGTGACCGCCGCAAGGCGATGCTCCAGGACATGGCCACCCTCACCGGTGCCACCGTCATCTCCGAGGAGGTCGGCCTCAAGCTCGACCAGGCCGGTCTGGACGTGCTGGGCACCGCCCGCCGCGTGACCGTCACCAAGGACGACACCACGATCGTGGACGGCGCCGGCTCCTCCGAGGACGTCCTCGGCCGCGTCAACCAGATCAAGGCCGAGATCGAGGCCACGGACTCCGACTGGGACCGCGAGAAGCTCCAGGAGCGCCTCGCGAAGCTGGCCGGCGGCGTGTGCGTGATCAAGGTCGGCGCCGCCACCGAGGTGGAGCTGAAGGAGAAGAAGCACCGTCTGGAGGACGCCATCTCCGCGACCCGCGCCGCGGTCGAGGAGGGCATCGTCTCCGGTGGTGGCTCCGCGCTGGTCCACGCCGTCAAGGTCCTCGAGGGCAACCTCGACAAGACCGGCGACGAGGCCACGGGTGTCGCGGTCGTCCGCCGCGCCGCCGTCGAGCCGCTGCGCTGGATCGCCGAGAACGCCGGCCTCGAGGGCTACGTCATCACCGCGAAGGTGGCGGAGCTCGACAAGGGCCAGGGCTTCAACGCCGCCACCGGCGAGTACGGCGACCTGGTCAAGGCCGGCGTCATCGACCCGGTGAAGGTGACGCGCTCCGCCCTGGAGAACGCCGCCTCGATCGCCTCCCTGCTCCTCACCACCGAGACCCTCGTGGTGGAGAAGAAGGAGGAGGAGCCGGAGAACCACGGCCACAGCCACGGTGGCCACGGCCACTCCCACTGAGGCCCGTAGCTGACCACCGAGGCCCGGTGGTAGCGGCGCGGGAGGACCGGGGCTGGGGGCGTGGTACGGTGGGGGGGGGGCTGGGGGCTGCGC
>NZ_JBHXTJ010000053.1:0-15278 GCF_042677525.1 Streptomyces sp. NPDC127114 | reverse complement strand
CGTACATCCCCGCCCACAGCCTGGGGGGCCAGGCCCAAACCCACTGCGCCCCGTAGCAGCCCCCCTTCCCCGGGGTCTCCCTGCGCGGTACAACCGGGCCTCGGTGCGTCGTCCGGATGCCGGGGTCCTCAGGCCTCCACGGCGCCGAGCTGTCCCATCAGGCCCAGCAGGTCGTACTGCCACCACCCTTCGACCATCTTCCCGTCGTCCCGGAAGCGGTGGATGACCGTGCCGGTCATCTCTACCTCCATGCCGGTGGGCTGGAGGCCCATGAAGTCGCCGGTGTGACTGCCGCGCCAGGTCCACCGCGTGCACACCCGGTCACCCTCGGCGATCTGGTCGTCGATGGTGAAGGCGAAGTCGAAACCACCGCGCCACATCTCGACCTCGCGCCGGACCGCGTCCATCCCGATCACGTCCTGCTCGTTGGTCGGGTCGTGGTCGTGGTAGCCCTCGGCGAGCACCTCGTCGAGCAGCGCCAGCTCCGGCTCGTCCGCGAGCATCTCGAGCAGCCGCCGGGCGTTGGCCTTGTACAGCGCCTCGTCCCGCACCACGTCCAGGTCGGTGAAGGTCGGCATCTCGTCGCAGAGGGCCACCATCTCCCGGAAGATCCTGTCGGTCTCCGGGAGCTGCGAGTTGCGCATGGCCACGTCGTACGAGGGGAATTCGACGATCTCCACGACGTGGGAGGCGTCGGAGCGGTCCTTGCCCACGATGCTGTGGGTGGCGGTGCGCTTGCCCTTGGTCTGTTCGACCCACCGGTCCATGAGGCGGTTCAGGTCGTCGACCCGACTGGTCTTGCAGTCGATGATTTGCACGAAGCTCATGGCGCCTCCCGGAGGCATCCCCCGCACCCGCTGGGACCTCTCCAGTCTAGGTCCGAATGGCCGGGGCGACCGGGCAGAGCCGAAGGGCCGACCGGGCCGGCCGACCGGGCAGGGCCGGCCGGGCCGTGCCGGCCCGGTCAGGCGGACCGGGTCAGATCCGCGGCGTGGACCTCCTCCGCGAACGGCTCGCCCCGCCCGTACCGTGCCACCTCCTCCACGGCCTGGTCCGCCATCCGGTGCAGCTCGTTGCCGAGCGAGCCGGCGACGTGCGGGGTGAGCAGGACGTTGGGGAGGCTGTAGAGCGGGGAGTCAGGGGCGGGTAGTTCGGGGTCGGTGACGTCGAGGACCGCGTGCAGACGGCCGCTCAGCAGGTGGGGCAGCAGGGCGTCCTCGTCGACGAGGGAGCCGCGGGCGGTGTTGATCAGGGTCGTGCCGTCCGGCATGGCGGCGAGCTGGCGGGCGCCGATCATGCGGTAGGTGGACGGGAGTTGGGGCGCGTGCACGGAGACGACCGTCGCGCGGGCGCACAGCTCGTCGAGGCCCACGAGTTCGGTGCCGGGCGGCGCGGCCGTCACGTACGGGTCGTGGAGGAGCACGTCGAGGTCGAAGGGGCGGAGCAGTTCGAGGACCCGGCGGCCGATGCGGGAGGCGCCGACGATGCCGACGGTCCTGCGGTAGTTGCCCCAGGGGCAAGACTCGGCGAGCCAGGCCTGGTCGGTGCGGAGTTCGGCGTACTGCTGGGCGGAGCGCAGCACCCGTTTCCCGGCGAAGAGGATCGCGGCGAGGGTGTATTCGGCGACGGGCAGGGCGTTGGCGGCGGCGGCCGAGGTGACCCGGATGCCGCGCTCCCAGCAGGCGTCGGTGATGTGGTGCTTGACCGAACCGGCCGCGTGGACGACCGCCTTGAGGCGCGGGGCGCGGGCCAGCACCTCGGGAGTGAGCGGGGTGGCGCCCCAGCAGGTGAGGAGCAGTTCGGCCTCGGCGAGGGCGGCGGCGACGGCCGGGTCCGGCGCGGTCAGGTCGTGGGCGACGAGGTGCGGGTCGGTGCGGGTGAGGGCGGCCAGGCGGGCGCGGTGGGCCTCGGTGAGGAGGCGTCCGGCCACGCCGGGACCCATGGCGAGGAGGAGGGAGGGGCGGTTGTCAGTGGTCGGGTGCATCCTGGGACCTGTGTTCCTCACTTGACGCTGCCGGCGGTCAGGCCCGCCTTCCAGTGGCGCTGGAGGGAGACGAAGGCGACGACGAGCGGGACGACGGCGAGCAGGGATCCGGTGACGACGAGGGGGTAGAAGTCGGGTTCGGCGTGGGCGTTGCTGTTCCACGCGTAGAGGCCGAGGCTCAGCGGGAAGAGCTTCTGGTCCGAGAGCATCACCAGGGGGAGGAAGAAGTTGTTCCAGATGGCGGTGAACTGGAAGAGGAAGACGGTCACGAAGCCGGGCATGACCATGCGCAGCCCGATGGACCAGAAGGTGCGCAGTTCGCCGGCCCCGTCGATACGGGCGGCCTCCAGGGCCTCGTCGGGGATGTAACCGGCGCTGAAGACCCGGGCGAGGTAGACGCCGAAGGGGTTGACGAGGACGGGGAGCAGCACGGCGGCGTAGGTGTTGACGATGCCCACCTCGCTGGCGAGCAGGTACATGGGCAGGGCGAGCGCGGTGGTGGGGACGAGTACGCCGAGGAGGACGACGCCGAACAGCTTCTCCTTGCCCCGGAACGCGTACTTGTCGAAGGCGTAGCCGGCGGCGACGCTGATGAGCGAGCAGGCGAGGGCGCCGAGGCCCGCGTAGAGCAGGCTGTTGAGGTACCAGCGGAAGTAGATGCCGTCGTTGTGGTCGGCGAGGCGGGAGAGGTTGCCGCCCAGGTCGAAGCCCTCGAAGGAGAAGGCGTTTCCGGCGAGGAGTCCGCCGGCGTCCTTGGTGGCGGCGGTGACCAGCCAGACCAGCGGGAAGAGCATGTAGACGGCGGCGAGGGCGAGGGCGCCGTTGACGGCGGTCCTCGACAGCCAGACGGAGGGCGTGCGGGGCTTGCTCATGCCGTCCTCTCCTTGCGGCGGGTCCGGCGGGTCCGGCGGCCGGTCAGGCGGGTGACGGCGAAGGAGAGCAGCGCGGCCGTGAGGGCGAGCAGCACGGAGGCCGCCGCCGCCAGGCCGTAGTCGTTGCGGTCGAAGGCCGCCGTGTAGGCGTACATGTTGGGCGTCCAGGTGGAGGTGACGGCGGAGCCGGTGCCCTTGTCGAGGATGAGCGGTTCGGTGAACAGCTGGAGCGAGCCGATGACGGTGAAGAGGCCGACCATCACGAGCGAGGCGCGGATCAGCGGGACCTTGATGCTGAAGGCGACGCGCCAGGCGCCGGCGCCGTCGACGGTGGCGGCCTCCAGGACGGAGCGGTCGACGGCCTGGAGCGCCGCGTAGAAGATGACCATGTTGTAGCCGAGCCACTCCCACAGCGCGATGTTGACGACGGAGGGGAGGGAGCCTTCGGGGGAGAAGAAGTCGAAGCCGACGCCGCCGGCCTCCATGGCCTGGACGACCGGGCTGAGCTGGGGCGTGTAGAGGTAGACCCAGATCAGCGCGGCGATGATGCCGGGGACGGCGTGCGGCAGGAAGAGCGCGAGCTGGAAGAAGCGGCGGGCGCGGGCGAGTGCGGAGTCGAGCAGCAGGGCCAGGCCGAGGGCCCCGGCGAGCAGCAGCGGGATGTAGAACAGGCAGTACCCGAGCAGTACGCCGAAGCCCTCGCGGAAGGCCCGGTCACCCAGCGCGGCGGTGTAGTTGTCGAGTCCGCTGAAGACGGTCTCGGCCCCGCCGAAGCCGAGCCCCGACTGCTTCTCGGTGAAGAGGCTGAGCCAGACCGCGTAGCCGATCGGCACCACCATCACCGCGGTGAAGAGCAGGAAGAACGGGGTCAGCAGGGTCGCCGCCGCGCGGGTGCGGGCCTTCACCGGGTCAGCCCTCGACCTTCAGCCCGCGCTTGGTGAGCTCGGCGACGGTGGCGTCGTGGCCGGCCTTCACGGCGTCGGTGATGGTCGGGCCGCCCTTGCCGAGCTTGCCGAACTGGTCCTTGATGGTGGTGTTGGTGGTGCCGGTGGTCGGTCCCCAGGCCCAGTTGTCGTCGATGGAGGCGCCGGCCTCCTCGAAGAGGGCGTAGATGTCCTGGCCGCCGTAGTAGCTCGCGTCGAAGACGGACTTGGCGACCGGGCGCAGGGCGGTGGCGGCGGGGAAGGCGCTGGAGGTGCCGGAGGCGATGCGGGCCTTCACACCGGCCTCGGTGGTGGACATCCACTCGGCGAACTCGACCGCCGCGGCCTTCTTCCTGCTGTCCTTGGTGACGGCGAAGGAGGTGCCGCCGAGCATGCCGCTGGCGGGGCTGCCCCAGTTCGGCATGGGGGCGACGGCCCACTTGCCGCTCTGCTCGGGCAGGGTGCCCTTGAGGACGCCCGCGCCCCAGGAGGCGCCGAGGTAGCCGATGGTGGTGCCGTTCTTGAGGGAGCCGGTCCATTCGGGGGTGAAGGAGGCGTCCTTGTGGACGAGGTCGGCGTCGAGGAGGCCCTGCCAGTAGGCGGCGACCTTGGTGGTGGCCGGGTCGGTCGTGTCGATCTTCCAGGTGTCGTTCTCGGCCTTGAACCACTGGGCGCCGGCCTGCCAGGCCATGGCCTCGAAGGTGGTCGGGTCGTCCGGGAAGAAGGTCGCGATCCTGGCCTTGGCGTCGGCCTTCTTCACCTTCTCCGCGGCGGACTTGAACTCGTCCCAGGTCCTGGGCACGGCGACCTGGTACTTCGCGAAGAGGTCCTTGCGGTAGTAGAAGGCCTGGGGGGCGGCGTCGAAGGGGACCGCCCAGCTCTTGCCGCCGAGGGTGGTGAGCTCCACGGCCTGCGGGAGCAGCCTGGCCCGGTCCTGCTCGGTGAACTCGTCGCCGATGTCCTGGAGGGCGCCGGAGGAGACGAACTCGGGGAGCGAGGCGTACTCGACGGAGACGAGGTCGGGGGCGTTGCCCGCCTTCACGGCGTTGGAGATCTTGGCGTAGCCGCCGGCGGTGCCGGAGGGGATCTCCTCGAACTTCACCTGGATGTTCTTGTGGGAGGCGTTGAACGCGTCGACCACGTCCTTGGAACCCTTGGCCCAGCCCCAGAAGGTGATGGTGACGGGCGCGTCCGGGCTGCCCTCGGCGGTGTCACCACCGCCGCCGCAGGCCGTGAGGACGGCCAGGGCGGTGGCGGCGCCGGCTATGACGCGGGTGGTTCTGCTCCGACTGTTCCGAGTACGACTCACGGCACGGCTCCTGACACGGCGGCGTGGACGGGGTTGGCCGTGATCCTGGGACGGTTCGTGAGCGAAGTCAAGAGCGAAAGATTGATTGATCGAAAAAAGATCAGACTGCGGTCGTTCGCGACGCCCCGCACGAGGCCCGCACCCGCAGCCGCGGCAGCAGGCTCAGGTGCCGCCGCACCGCCTCGTCCTCGTCGCCTCCGCCGGCCCCCGCGACCAGCCGCTCCACCAGCAGCTCCGTGGCGTGCCTGCCCACCTGCCGCTTGGGCGGGGCGACCGCCGTGAGCGGGATGTCGGCAAGCGCGGCGACCTCGTCGTCGTACGCGATCAGCGCCAGGTCCTCCGGCACCCGCACGCCGAGTTCGGCGAGCCGCTGCACCATCTGGATCGCGTCCACGTCGTTGTGCACGAGCGCCGCGCTCGCGCGCCCCGACGCCACGGCCTCGTGCAGCGCCCGCACCGCCCGCTCGAAGCCCTCCGGGTCGGTCTCCGCCGGGACGGAGTCGATCACCGCGCGCGGCGCCTCCAGGCCGAGCGCGGCGAGCGCCTCGGCGTATCCGGCGCGCACCGCGAGCGCCGTCGGGCTGTCGCCCCGGGCCACCAGGAGCGGGGTCGCGTGGCCCAGTTCCAGCAGGTGGCGCAGGGCGAGCAGCACGCCGTGGGCGTGGTCGGACGACACCCGGTCCAGGCCGTCGAGCGGCGTGCCAGGCGCGGCCCGGCGCTCCAGGAGCACGGCCGGCACCGGCAGTTCGGTCAGCCAGTCGCCGTAGGCGAGCCGGTCCTCCGGGGCCCGCCAGCCGGGCGCGACGAGCACGCCCTCGGCGCCCGCCGCGAGCAGGCCCTCGGTGCGCGCCCGGTCCTCCTCGGGCCGGTAGTCGGAGATCCGCAGGATGAGCCGGGCGCCGGCCCTGGCGGCGGCCTCGTGGGCGCCCCGGATGACCTCGGCGAAGTAGTAGGTGGCGGAGGGTGCGAGCAGGCCGAGCACCAGGCCGCTCCCGCCGCCGGCGAGGCCGCCCGGCGTGCCCTGGGCGCGGGGCCAGGAGACCTGGCCGTGCACCCGGTCGAGCAGCCCCCTGGCGGCCAGTGCCTCGACGTCGCGGCGGGCGGTGACGGGGGAGACCCCGAGCAGTCCGGCCAGGTCGGAGACCCGGGCCGTGCCGCGCTCGCGCACCAGGGCCAGCAGTCGGTCGTGTCGTTCGGCAGCACTCTCGCGCACGGCGTGATCCCCTCGGTTCCCCTGGCGGTGGTGGTCGTTCCCGACCTTAGAGCAGATCAGGTCGAGTTGATCGAACGGAAGGGATTTCGATCATTCGCTCTATCGGCTCGGGACGCCCGATCGAAGCGTCTCCAGGATTCTCCTACGCGGGACCGGCGAGGACGCCTGCGAGTGCCTACGCGGACCCGGGCGTGGACCCGCCCCGGGGCCCGCCTCGGCTCCCGCCCCGGGAACCGGTCAGGGAGGCGATCAGGGCGGAGACGGCGAGGGTCGCCATCAGGCTTCCCAGCATGACCATGCCCACGCCGATCATGTAGAGGCCGCTGCCGTCGTCGGACCAGTCGACGTAGGCGGCGAACGTGAGGCCGGCCGTGGTGCCGAGCGCGCCGGCGACGACATGGCGCCGGGACGCCGTCCAGTACACCGGTACCAGCAGGGTCAGCACGAGCCCGACGACCTGCCACGCCTCGTACGGGCCGCTCACCGAGCCGTCCGGGTGCACGTCACGCACCTGGTCCCAGCCGAGCCACGCGGCCCATGCCGCGGCCGCCGCGAGAGCCGTCAGGAAGGGAGCGAGTTTCAGCAGCTTCTGGTCCATGGCCCGAGCGTCCCCGGCCGCCCGCCCGCCGGGCAGCGCGCGGGTACTCAACTCCCCCTGAGTACCCGCCCGTCCGGGCCCACGCGTTCCTTTCCCGCCCTCGGGTACGGGTCTACTGCGGCCCGTACTTGCGCCCGGCCTTCGAGGACACCCCGCCGAGCAGGCCGCGCGGGGCCAGCTTCACCACGCCCATCAGCGCCTTGTAGCGGGGATCGGGAATGGACAGCGTCCTGCCCCGCGACAGGTCGGTCAGCGCCGCCGCCACCAGCTTGTCCGCGTCCAGCCACATCCAGCCCGGGATGTTGTCCGTCCCCATCCCCGCCCGCTGGTGGAACTCCGTCCGCACGAAGCCGGGGCACAGCGCCATCAGGCGCACCCCGCTGCCCGCCAGGTCCCGCGCCGCGCCCTGGGTGAACTGCACGACCCACGACTTCGAGGCCCCGTAGGTGCCGCGCGGCACGAACGCGGCGACCGAGGCGACGTTCACGATCCCGCCCCGGCCCCGCGAGCGCATCGAGGCGGCCGCCGCGGACGTCAGCCGCAGCACCGCCTCGCAGTGCACCTTGAGCATGGTCAGCTCGTCGGCCATGGACACCTCGAGGAACCGGCCCTTGTTGCCGAACCCCGCGTTGTTCACGAGGAGGTCGACCGGCCGCTTGGCGTCGGACAGCCGTGCCTCCACGGCGGCGATCCCGTCCTCCTCGGACAGGTCCGCCGCCAGTACCTCCGCCTCGATGCCGTGCCGGTCGTGCAGCTCGGTCGCCTGTTCCCGCAGTCGCTTCACATCGCGCGCCACGAGGACCACGTCGTGTCCGTCGGCGGCGAGCCGCCGCGCGAAGGCGGCGCCGATGCCGGCCGTCGCCCCCGTAATCAGTGCAGTCGTCATACGCGGCACGTTAGCCCGCGGTGTGTGAACGCCGTGTGTGGGAACCGTCCCGGATGGCGGACGTCAGCCGCTCACCTACCGGTCGCCGTACTTCTCCGTGTACGTACGGGCGAGCTGGAGCAGCCCCGACTCCATCCACTCGGCCGCCGCCAGCATCTCGGGCAGCAGCGAGCGGTCGGCCGTCGCGGCGTGGTGCAGCCGTGCCACGGTGACGCCGTGGCCGGGGCGGTGCACGACCTCCATCCGGTCTCCGGCCCGGACCTCGCCCGGGACGATCACCCGGAGCAGCGCGCCGGGACCGGCCGCCGACTGGTTGAAGCGGCGGACCCAGCCGCCCTCCTCGACGAATCCGGCGAAGGTGCGGCACGGGATACGGCCGCCGGTCACCTCGAGGACCACCTCGTCGCCGATCCGCCAGCGCTCGCCGATCAGGGCGTTGTTGACGTCCAGGCCCCGGGTGGTGAGGTTCTCGCCGAAGGAGCCGGGAGCGAGCGGCCGGCCGAGCTCCTTCTCCCAGCTGTCCAGGTCCTCGCGCGCGAACGCGTACGCGGCCCGGTCCGCGCCGCCGTGGAAGCGCAGGTCGCAGACGGCGTCGCCGGCGACACCGCTCGCCCCGCCGGGGCCCGGCGCCTCGACCCGTACGGGTCCGGCGACCGGGCGCTTGTCGATGCCGGTCATCCCGGAGGGGGCGTTCGTGTACTCCACGGCCTTGGCCCGGCCGACGTTCACGCTCAGTAGTTCCATAGGGGGAACCCTACGAGGGCCCTGGCTCAGACTCGTGCGTCGTGGGCTCGGGCGTCCTCAAAGTCGATCAGTGGAATTCGCCATCGATTCCAAGAGTCACTTATGCTCGACCCATGATCGAGGCACGCCACCTCCGCGTCCTGCGCGCCGTCGCCGCGACCGGCTCGTTCTCCGCCGCCGCCCGCGAACTCGGCTGCACCCAGCCCGCGGTGAGCCAGCAGATGAAAGCGCTCGAATCCTCCGCGGGCACGCCCCTGCTGGTGCGCACCGGGCGCGAGATGCGGCTCACCCAGGCCGGCGAGGCCCTGGTCCGGCACGCCTCCGGCATCCTGGCCGGACTCACCGCAGCCGAGGAGGAGGTCGCCGCGATCGCGGGCCTGCGGGCCGGCCGGGTCCGCCTGGTCTCCTTCCCCAGCGGCAGCTCCACGCTGGTCCCCACCGCCCTCGCCGCCCTGCGCGCCGCCCACCCCGGCACCCGGGTCTCCCTGGTCGAGGCCGAGCCGCCGCGTTCGGTGGAGATGCTGCGCGAGGGCGACTGCGACGTGGCCCTCGCCTTCCGCTACGGGGCCGGCCCGGACTCCTGGGACGACCTGGTCGTCCGCCCGCTCCTCGCCGACCGGCTCGTCGGCCTCGTGCCCGAGGGGCACCGGCTCGCCGGTGCCGGGTCGGTCGCGATCGGGGAGCTCGCCGAGGACCCCTGGATCGCCGGCTGCCCGCGCTGCCGCCGCCAGTTGGTCGACGTCTGTGAGACGGCGGGCTTCACGCCCCGGATCGACTTCGCCACCGACGACTACCCGGCCGTGGTGGGACTGGTGAGCGCGGGCCTGGGCGTGGCGGTGCTCCCGGAACTGGCGATCGAGTCCGTACGGCCGAGGGGAGCGGCCACCGTGACGGTCGAACCCGCCGTGGAGCGGGAGATCGTGGCGCTGACCCTTCCGGACCTGGCGCAGGTCCCGGCGGTCGCGGCCACCCTCGACGAGCTCACCCGCGCCGCGGCCCGCACCGGCCGCGCCCCGGAGCCCGCCGGCCCCTGACTCCACTCGGGTGACGCGGGCCCGCGTCCGTACGGGTGGTCCCGCCCGCGTCCGTACGGGTGGCGGCCCCGCTCCACCGGCGGAGCGCCGACGGCCGCCCGGCCGCGCGCCCCCCGGCCGTCGGGGTGACCCGCCCTCGGCCGTTCGCGTGAGGGCGGCACGGCCGTCGGAGTGACCGGCCCTCGTCCGTCCGTGCGACGACCCGCGCGCGGGTGCGGCCGTACGGGTGGGCCGGGGTCGGGCCGTAAGGGTGTCACGCAGGTGGCCATGTCAGGGTCCCCGCGCCGCGCGCCCCCGGGCCGCGTGCGGTGCGGCGTTCCGGGCCGGCGACGGCAGGACGCGGGCCGGCGGCCCGGTGTGTCACCCCGTCAAACCTCTGCGCAGAAACGTTCCTTCATGCGTGTGTCACGCCGGCCGAGCTCGCTGTCGACGCCCGTGCCGCGGCGGCCGTCGCCGTCGGGGGACCGGCCGCCGTCGAGACCAGGCGGTTGCGCGCCCGGCCCATGAGCTCCTCGCGTTCGTCCTCGGTGAGGCCGCCCCAGACGCCGTAGGGCTCCCGTACGGCGAGCGCGTGTGCCGCGCACTCCGCGCGTACCGGGCACCGCATGCAGACCTCTTTCGCCGAGTTCTCGCGCGCACTCCGTGCCGCGCCGCGCTCTCCCTCGGGGTGGAAGAACAGAGAGCTGTCGACCCCTCGGCAGGCCGCGAGGAGCTGCCAGTCCCACAGATCGGCGTTGGGTCCGGGAAGGCGGGAGAAATCTGCCATTGCGCTTGTCCCCTTGAAACCGTGTCGAACGGATAGGTGGGCGGGTGTATGGCTGATCGAACGGGGGTCCTTCGCCCCCCGTGGGGTCTCGGGTACCCGCTCTCGCGGGTTCGATCCGACCGTACAACTACTGACTGAGTAGATGTAAATATGACTCATTGCGAATCTAGCCACAGACACCGCGAAAAGGGAAGAAAACCCGCTAAATGGGGCATAGCTTCGGGTGAAGGACGGATGACCTGCGACGCTCTCCTCCGCGTACGGTCCCTCACGTAGAGTGCCGAAGGCGGCCGTCCGACCCGTAACTCTTTCGAGTGACCATCGTTGAGAGTGCGGAGGCGGTTGAAGGAACAAGCGCTCGGGCAGGTGTCCGAGGGCGTCAACCGCACAGGTGACGATTCGTACCAGCCCTGGAGGCTCAAGGTGACGCGCTTCAGCCGCGAGAGTTGCGGAGGTCAGGCATGACATCCGTCCTCGTCTGCGACGACTCCCCGCTTGCCCGAGAGGCGCTGCGCCGCGCGGTCGCGACCGTGCCCGGCGTCGAGCGCGTGACCACCGCGGCCAACGGGGAGGAGGTCCTCCGCCGCTGGGGCGCGGACCGCTCGGACCTGATCCTGATGGACGTACGCATGCCCGGTCTGGGCGGCGTGGAGACCGTCCGCCGGCTGCTGTCCGCCGACCCCGGCGCCCGCATCATCATGCTCACCGTCGCCGAGGACCTGGACGGCGTCGCGCTCGCCGTCGCCGCCGGTGCCCGTGGCTATCTGCACAAGGACGCCTCGCGCGCCGAGCTGCGGGCCACCGTCACCCAGGCGCTCGCCGACCCGACCTGGCGGCTCGCCCCGCGCCGGCTGCGCTCGGCCGAGATGGGCGCCGCGCCGACCCTCACCGCCCGTGAGATCCAGGTCCTGGAGGGCATGAGCCACGGCCGGTCCAACGCGGAGATCGGACGCGAGCTCTTCCTCTCCGAGGACACGGTCAAGACCCACGCCCGGCGCCTCTTCAAGAAGCTGGGCGCCTCCGACCGGGCGCACGCCGTCGCCCTCGGGTTCCGCTGGGGCCTGGTCCGCTGACCCCCGGCCGCCGGCCGTACCCCCGTCCGCCGCGGGGCGGACGGGGTGGGCTTGTGTCACTTCCCCGCGGAATGCCGCATCCTTGAAGACGTGGAGTTCCTCGGGGACGAGACGAACGAGTCGGAAGAGCCGGCGGAGATCGAGCGGAAGGGGAGGGCGCAGGAGATGAGTCCCGGCGCACCTGCTCATAACGCTTCGGTGCACAACTACGGACGCGGTGCCGCGAACGAGCGGGCGTCGGGGCACCATGGAGCGATGCGCGACGACGAGACCGTGGGGTCACCCGTGCCGGCCGGGCAGGGGGAGATCGGAGCACTCGTGCACCGTGCCGTCGAGGGGGACGAGCAGGCCACGCACGACCTCCTCGCGCGCGTGCATCCGCTCGCCCTGCGCTACTGCCGCACCCGGCTGAGCCGGCTGCCCGGTGACGCCCGTCACTTCGTGGAGGACCTCGCCCAGGAGGTCTGCGTGGCCGTCCTCATGGCACTGCCGCGCTACAAGGACACGGGCAGGCCCTTCGAGGCCTTCGTCTTCGCCATCGCCGGGCACAAGGTCGCCGACCTCCAGCGGGCCGCCATGCGGCACCCCGGTTCGACGGCCGTCCCCTCCGACGAGATGCCCGAGCGGCCCGACGACTCGCTCGGCCCCGAGGAGCGCGCGCTGCTCAGCGACGACGCCGAATGGGCCAAGAAGCTGCTCGCCAACCTCCCGGAGAACCAGCGCGAGCTCCTCGTCCTGCGGGTGGCCGTCGGTCTGACCGCCGAGGAGACCGGGCAGATGCTCGGCATGTCCCCTGGCGCTGTACGGGTGGCCCAGCACCGGGCACTGAGCCGGCTGCGGGCCCTGGCCGAGCAGTAAGGGGCGCCGTCCGCCGGTGTCCCTCACGTACACGTAGAAAGCTCCAAAGCTGCTCGCTGATCTTGCTGGTGGAATGAGACACCGCCGCGGGCCGTTAGCATGGACATCCGCACCGATCAAGGCCATTGGGGAAGGTGTCATGACCAACGTCGACGGAGTGCCCGAGAAATTCGCGACACTCGGGCTGACCTACGACGATGTGCTGTTGCTGCCGGGTGCATCCGAGGTGCTCCCCAACGCGGTCGACACCTCGTCCCGCATCTCCCGCAACGTCCGGGTCAACATCCCGCTGCTCTCGGCGGCGATGGACAAGGTGACCGAGTCCCGCATGGCGATCGCGATGGCCCGTCTGGGCGGCGTCGGCGTGCTGCACCGGAACCTCTCGATCGAGGACCAGGTCAACCAGGTCGACCTCGTCAAGCGCTCCGAGTCCGGCATGGTCACCGACCCCATCACCGTGCACCCGGAGGCGACGCTCGCCGAGGCGGACGCGCTGTGCGCCAAGTTCCGCATCAGCGGTGTCCCCGTCACCAGCCCGGACGGCAAGCTCCTCGGCATCGTGACCAACCGCGACATGGCCTTCGAGAGCGACCGCAGCCGCCAGGTCCGCGAGGTCATGACGCCGATGCCGCTGGTCACCGGCAAGGTCGGCATCTCCGGCGTCGACGCCATGGAGCTGCTGCGCCGGCACAAGATCGAGAAGCTGCCCCTGGTCGACGACCAGGGCGTGCTCAAGGGCCTCATCACCGTCAAGGACTTCGTCAAGGCGGAGAAGTACCCGAACGCGGCGAAGGACGCCGAGGGCCGCCTGCTCGTCGGCGCCGCCGTGGGCGCCAGCCCGGAGTCCCTGGAGCGCGCCCAGGCGCTGGCCGGGGCCGGCGTGGACTTCCTGGTCGTCGACACCTCGCACGGCCACAACAGCAACGCCCTGAGCTGGATGGCGAAGATCAAGTCGAGCGTGGACGTCGACGTGATCGGCGGCAACGTCGCCACGCGTGACGGCGCCCAGGCGATGATCGACGCCGGTGTCGACGGCATCAAGGTCGGCGTGGGCCCCGGCTCGATCTGCACCACCCGCGTGGTCGCCGGCATCGGCGTCCCGCAGGTCAGCGCCATCTACGAGGCCTCCCTCGCGGCGCGGCCCGCCGGCATCCCGCTGATCGGCGACGGTGGCCTGCAGTACTCCGGCGACATCGGCAAGGCGCTGGCCGCCGGCGCCGACACCGTGATGCTCGGCAGCCTCCTCGCGGGCTGCGAGGAGTCGCCCGGCGAGCTGCTCTTCATCAACGGCAAGCAGTTCAAGTCGTACCGCGGCATGGGCTCGCTCGGCGCCATGCAGTCCCGCGGCCAGGGCCGGTCGTACTCGAAGGACCGGTACTTCCAGGCGGATGTCGCCTCCGACGACAAGCTCGTGCCCGAGGGCATCGAGGGCCAGGTGCCCTACCGCGGCCCGCTGGCCAACGTGCTGCACCAGCTCGTCGGCGGTCTGCGCCAGACGATGGGCTACGTGGGCGCGGCCACCGTCGAGGAGATGGAGTCCAAGGGCCGCTTCGTCCGGATCACGGCGGCGGGCCTCAAGGAGAGCCACCCGCACGACATCCAGATGACGGTCGAGGCGCCGAACTACAGCCGGAAGTAGCTTCCGGTCACACAGCGCGACCCGAAGGGGCGGTTCCGGCATGTGGCCGGAGCCGCCCCTTCGGCGTCTGTCGGGGATACTGGTAGGCGCAGACACAGAGGGAAAGGCCACACAACGTGACTGAGATCGAGATCGGGCGCGGCAAGCGCGGCCGCAGGGCGTACGCGTTCGACGACATCGCCGTCGTACCGAGCCGGCGCACCCGGGACCCGAAGGAGGTCTCGATCGCCTGGCAGATCGACGCCTACCGCTTCGAGCTGCCGTTCCTGGCCGCCCCCATGGACTCCGTCGTCTCGCCGCAGACCGCCATCCGCATCGGCGAGCTGGGCGGCCTCGGCGTGCTGAACCTCGAGGGCCTGTGGACCCGCTACGAGGACCCGCAGCCGCTGCTCGACGAGATCGCCGAGCTCGACGAGGCCACCGCGACCCGCCGTCTGCAGGAGATCTACGCCGCTCCGATCAAGGAGGAGCTGATCGGGCAGCGCATCAAGGAGGTGCGCGACTCGGGTGTGGTCACCGCCGCCGCGCTCTCCCCGCAGCGCACCGCGCAGTTCTCCAAGGCCGTGGTCGACGCCGGCGTGGACATCTTCGTCATCCGCGGCACGACCGTCTCCGCCGAGCACGTCTCCGGCGCCGCCGAGCCGCTGAACCTGAAGCAGTTCATCTACGAGCTCGACGTGCCGGTGATCGTCGGCGGCTGCGCCACGTACACCGCCGCCCTGCACCTGATGCGCACCGGCGCCGCGGGCGTCCTGGTCGGCTTCGGCGGCGGCGCCGCGCACACCACGCGCAACGTGCTCGGCATCCAGGTCCCGATGGCCACCGCCGTCGCCGACGTGGCCGCGGCCCGCCGCGACTACATGGACGAGTCCGGCGGCCGCTACGTGCACGTGATCGCCGACGGCGGCGTGGGCTGGTCCGGCGACCTGCCGAAGGCCATCGCCTGCGGCGCGGACGCGGTCATGATGGGCTCCCCGCTGGCCCGTGCCACCGACGCGCCCGGCAAGGGCCACCACTGGGGCATGGAGGCCGTCCACGAGGACGTGCCGCGCGGCAAGCTGGTCGACCTCGGCATGGTGGGCACCACCGAGGAGATCCTCGCGGGTCCGTCGCACACCCCCGACGGCTCGATGAACTTCTTCGGCGCCCTGCGCCGCGCGATGGCCACCACGGGCTACAGCGAGCTGAAGGAGTTCCAGCGCGTCGAGGTCACGGTCGCCGACGCCGAGCACAAGCGCTGACCTGCCTCTTCCGTACGACGACGGGGGCCCCGCACCGGGTGGTGCGGGGCGGCCCGCGTCCGTAGGCTCCCCCCAGGGCCCCCCCCTCCCCAGGGCCCCGCCCGCCGGGGGGCCGGCGCGCGGGGGCGGGGGGCGGGT
>NZ_JBHXTJ010000052.1:0-47032 GCF_042677525.1 Streptomyces sp. NPDC127114 | reverse complement strand
CCGCCCCACTCCGCGGGCTCGCGCGGCGGGCGCGGCGGCATCGGCGGGGCGGCCGGGGGCGCCGGCTGGGCGGGACGGCCGCCGCGCCGCGTCTCGATCATGGCGACGGCACTCTGCGGCAGCCAGGCCGCGGCCGTACCGCTGTCGTCCTCGCCGGAACCGAAGAGATGCGGCGCGAGCATGGCCTGGAGGTCGGCCGGGGTGGGCCGCTTGGCCACGTCCATCTGCATGCACGCGTCGATGAGCGGACGCAGCTCGTCCGGCAGCCCCTCCAGGTCCGGGCCCTCGCGCAGCAGCATGAAGACGGTCTCCACCGGGTTGGCGCCGTGGAAGGGCGCGTGGCCGGTGGCGGCGAACACCAGCATCGAGCCGAGCGAGAAGACGTCGCTGGCGCCGGTGACGCTGCGGGAGTCGCGGGCCTGCTCGGGAGACATGTACGCGGGCGTGCCCACGGCGACGTTGGTCATCGTCAGCCGTGTGTTGGAGACGCCGGACGCGATGCCGAAGTCGATCACCCGGGGGCCGTCCTCGACGACGAGGACGTTGGACGGCTTGAGGTCACGGTGGACGAGCCCGGCGCCGTGGATGGACTGCAGGGCCTCGGCGACACCGGCCGCGAGCCAGCGCACCGCCTGGGCCGGGAGCGGCCCGCACTCGTTCACTATCTCCTCGAGGGAGGGCGCCGGCACGTACGCCGTGGCCAGCCACGGCACGGCGGCGCGCGGATCGGCGTCGACGACGGCCGCCGTGTAGAAACCGGAGACCGCGCGGGCGGCCTCCACCTCGCGGGTGAAACGCACCCGGAACAGCTGGTCCTCGGCGAGCTCCGTCCGCACGGTCTTGATCGCCACCCGCCGCCCGGACGCCGAGCGCGCGAGGTACACGAGGCCCATTCCGCCCGCGCCGAGCCGGCCCAGCACCTCGAAGGGCCCGATCCTTCTCGGGTCGTGCTGCGTCAGCTGCTCCACTTGCCTGCCACCTCCCCGTAGGGCCATGAGATTACGGCCCCGTGGCCCCTGATTGTTCCTGTCCGGGGCGGTGGTTGCGAACCCGGGGGCGGATCGGGGTGTCACGGCTCATTTCGGAAGGGCGGCTCAGCCTTGTTCGGTGTGCTTTTCGGGGCTCTCCGGGTGCTCCGGCGTCCGCTCCGGGCGGCCGGGCGGTCGGGGTGGGGCGGGCTTGGCCGGGAGGTCGGCCAGGACGGCGAAGCGGGCGCCCTGGTTGTCGTGGAGGACGGCGATGCGGCCGTGGACGGTGTCGAACGGGTCGGTGGTGACGCGGCCGCCGAGGCGGACGGCGGTGGCGCAGGCCTCGTCGCAGTCGCGTACGGCGAAGTAGACGAGGACGTGGCCCGGCATCTCGGCGGGGAAGGCGTCGGTGATCACGGCCCGGCCGCCGAAGGCCGTGTCGTCGCCGGGGCGGGAGCCGGGCGGGGACCAGACGCGGTAGTCGAAGCCGCCGTCGCGGCCCTCCTCGGCGGGGTCGACGTGACGGCCGAGCCAGCCGAAGACGGTGGCGTAGAAGGTGTCGACGGCGTCCGGCTCCCGCGTGTAGACCTCCATCCAGCAGAACGAGCCGGGTTCGTTCGTCACCTCGAAGCCGTCGTCGTCACCGGCCTGGCGCAGTCCGAAGACGGCACCGCCGGGGTCGGCTGCGAGGGCGAGGACGCCGAAGGGGCCGACGGGGTAGGGCTCCATGACCATCTGCCCGCCGGCTGCCTTGACGCGCGTGGCGACGGCGCCGGCGTCGTCGGCGGCCAGGTACACGGTCCACGTGGTGGGCATGCGGCCGTCCCGCTTGGGCACGAGCCCCGCGACCCGTCGCCCGCGGAGCAGCGCCTCGTCGCGGTCGGGGTCGAAGGTCCAGCCGAAGAGCTCACCGTAGAACCGCTTGCCCGCCTCGAGATCGGGAAGCTGCGCGTCCACCCAGCACGGGGTGCCCTGTGTGAATTCGGCCATGGCTCCAGAATGGGTCCGCTCCTTCGGTGCCGCACCCCTCCATAAGCGAACATTTGTCCCGTTATGGAGCCCGGAACCCTTGTCCCGCCTGGGTTGTCCACCGAAGTTATCCACAGACTGTTAATAAGCCTATCGAGGTCCGCCGCCCCCGCGCGGCCCCGCACGAGCACCCGCCCGTACCCCGTCCGCGCCCCGCCCGCGCCCCCGCATGCCGCTCCCGTCACGCCCCGCCGGACCGCCCGCTCGACCCCCGCTGGAGGGCCCGCACCCATTTGCAGTCGGCCGAATCGCGCGTCGATCACCCCTCGGTAAGCTGACGGCATGACAGGACAAGTACGCACCGTCGACGGCCGCGTGGCCGGACGACGCGGCCAGGCGACGCGGCAGAAGCTGCTCGACTGCCTCAGCGAGATGCTCAGCTCCTCGCCCTACCGGGACGTCAAGGTCATCGACGTGGCCCGGAAGGCGGGTACTTCACCCGCGACGTTCTACCAGTACTTCCCTGACGTCGAGGGCGCCGTCCTCGAGATCGCGGAGGAAATGGCCAAGGAGGGCGCCGGGTTGACCGAACTGGTCAGCGGACGCTCCTGGGTCGGCAAGGCCGGCTGGCAGACCTCCGAGGACCTGGTCGAGGGATTCCTGGACTTCTGGCGCAAGCACGACGCGATCCTGCGGGTGGTGGACCTCGGGGCCGCGGAGGGCGACAAGCGCTTCTACAAGATCCGCATGAAGATCCTGAACTCGGTCACCAACTCCCTGACGGACGCGGTGAAGGAGCTCCAGTCGAAGGGCAAGGTCGACAAGGACCTCAGCCCCGCGGCGATGGCGGGCTCGCTGGTGGCGATGCTTGCGGCCGTCGCCGGCCACCAGAAGGGCTTCCAGGCCTGGGGCGTGAAGCAGGCCGAACTCAAGCCGAACCTCGCCCTGTTGGTGCACCTGGGGATCACGGGCAAGAAGCCGACGAAGTAGTCCCCTCCCCCTTCACCCGTCCTGTCGCGCCGGCGGCGGTCCCGTACCCCCTGCATTCCTGCACGAGGTACGAGGCCGCCGCCGGTCTGCTTTCGCCCGCCCTGGTCTCGGGCCCGGCCCGCCTCGGGCCCCGCCGCGCCCTGGTCAAGCCGCCTCGGCCCCGCCGGCACTCGGCCCCCGGCCCTGGCCCCGCCGGCCCCCGGCCCCCGGCCCTCGGCCCTGGCCCCGCCGACTCCCGGTCCTCCGCCTCTCACTTCTCCGGTTTCCCTCGCTCCGGCGGGACGCGCGTCAGGCGGAACAGCCGGATCTCCCGCTCGATCCGCGCCTGGTACGTGGCGTACGGCGGCCAGAACACCAGCGCCGCCCGCCAGGCCTCGGCCCGCTCCTCGCCGGTCAGCAGCCGTGCCCGTACGGGGAAGCTCTCGCCGCGCCAGCTGATCTCCGCGTCCGGATGGGCGAGCAGGTTGCCGGTCCAGGCCGGATGCCCGGGGCGGCCGAAGTTGGAGCCGATCAGGAGCCAGGTGCCCTCCGGTTCCGGCATGCAGGCGAGCGGGGTCACGCGCGGCCGGCCGGACCGGGCGCCCTTGGCGGTGAGCACGACACCCGGCAGCATGCGGGCGCTGAGCAGCACCTTTCCGCCGGTGAGCCGGTGCACGGCGCGGTCCATGGCGGGGATGACGTGGGGCGCGACCCTGGCGAAGGCGCGGGTGGAGGAGATCTTCTGGATCAGGCGCAGACCGACGGGCACCTAGGCCACCTCCCCCGCGGCCGGGCCGGTGAAGAGTCCGCCCAGTTCGGCGGCGCGGGCCCGCAGGCGTACGGCCGGGCCGAAGAGGAGTTCGTCGGCGGCGGCGCGCTTGAAGTAGAGCTGGGCGTCGTGTTCCCAGGTGATGCCGATGCCGCCGTGGAGCTGCACGGTCTCGGCCGCGGCGGCGCGCTGCGCGTCCAGGGCCTGGGCCAGCGCGAGCAGGGCCGGGACGCCGTCCGGTTCGCCGGCGGCGCAGACCGTCAGCGAGCGGGCCGACTCGATCTGGACGAGGAGGTCGGCGAGGCGGTGCTTGAGGGCCTGGAAGGAGCCGACGGGCCGGCCGAACTGCTCGCGGACCGTGACGTGTCCGACGGTCAGGTCGAGGGCTCCGCGGGCGGCGCCGACGGCCTCGGCGGCGAGCGCGAGGGCGGCCGTGCGTCCGGTCGCGGCCAGTGCTCCGAGCGTGTCCGCAGGGTCCTCGCCGAGCAGTTCGGCCTCGACGTCGCGGAGTCGGACGGTGGCCTGGGAGCGGGTGAGGTCGAGGGTGGGTTCGCGGTGCCTGGTGAGTCCGCGGGCATCGGCCCGTACGAGGAAGAGCAAGGTGCGGCTGCGCGGGAAGCCGCCGGTGTGCGCGGCGACCAGGAGGAGTCCGGCGCTGTGCCCGTCGAGGACGTGGCCGGCCTCGCCGTAGAGCGACCAGTGCTCGCCGTCGGGCCGGGTGGCCTGGATGCCGCCGGAGCGGCCGCCGCCGGACCAGGGTTCGGCGGTGTTGTCGCCGGTGAGGCCGAGGGCGAGCGGCAGCGAGCCGCCGGGGAGGGCGAGTGCGCAGGTCAGGGTGGAGTCGGCGATCCGGGGCAGGAGTTCGGCGCGCTGCCGCTCGGTGCCGAGTGCGGTGATGAGCGGGGCGGCGAGGACGCCGGTGGCGAGCAGCGGCGAGGGGACGAGCGCGCGGCCGGTCTCCTCGCAGGCGGCGGTGAGTTCGGCGGGGCCGCAGCCGGCTCCGCCGTACTCCTCGGGAAGCGTGAGTCCGGGCAGGCCGAGGGTCCCGGCGAGGGTGGCCCAGAGCCGGGTGTCGTATCCCTCGGGCGTGTCGACGGCGGCGCGGACGTCGGCCGGTCCGGCGCGTCTGGCGAGGAGCTCGCGCAGGGTACGGCGGATCTCCCGCAGGACCTCCTGCTGGACCTCCTGCTGGACCTCGTGCTGGACCTCCTGCTGGACCTCGTTCCGACCCTCGTTCCGGGTCCCCTCCCGGGACTCCCGCCCGGCCTCCGGGGTCACCCGCCCGGCCTCCCGGGACTCCCGCCCGGCAGCCTCCGGGGTCTCCCGCCCGGCAGCCTCCTGGGACTCCCGCCCGGCAGCCTCCGGGGTCTCCCGCCCGGCAGCCTCCTGGGTCTCCCGTCCGGCCCTCCGGGACTCCCGGATGTCCTGCTGTTCTTCCGTGACGGCGGCGGTACGCGTGGGATTCGACATGAACCTCGGGTCTCCCCTCCGTATCTGACGGTGCGTCATGCTAGGCCCGGCCGGGACAGATGCACAGCCCCGACGGGACGCCGGATCCAGCAAATCTGATGTACCGTCAGATTTATGCCCACCACCACAACGGACCGCCGCCGTCGCGTCGCCGTCGTCGGCATAGCCCTCTCCGACTGCGGCCGGGTCGACCAGGCCACGCCCTACGCCCTGCACGCCCAGGCCGCCCGCCGCGCGCTCGCGGACAGCGGCCTGGACCGCTCCGTGATCGACGGCCTCGCCTCGGCGGGCCTCGGCACCCTCGCGCCGGTGGAGGTCGCCGAGTACCTGGGGCTCCGCCCGCGCTGGGTGGACTCCACGTCCGTCGGCGGCGCCACCTGGGAGGTCATGGCGGCGCACGCCGCCGACGCCGTGGCCGCCGGGCACGCGAACGCCGTGCTCCTCGTCTACGGCTCCACCGCCCGGGCCGACATCAGGGCCCGCCGCCGCACCGGCAACCTGTCCTTCGGGGCGCGCGGGCCGCTGCAGTTCGAGGTGCCGTACGGGCACAGCCTGATCGCCAAGTACGCGATGGCGGCGCGCCGTCACATGCACGAGTACGGCACGACCCTGGAGCAGCTCGCCGAGGTGGCGGTGCAGGCACGGGCGAACGCGGCGCTCAACCCGGAGGCGATGTTCCGCGAGCCGGTCACGGTCGACGAGGTGCTCGACGGCCCGATGATCGCGGACCCGTTCACCAAGCTGCACTGCTGCATCCGCAGCGACGGCGGCTGCGCCGTGCTGCTCGTGGCGGAGGAGTACGTGCCGGACACGGCGAAGGCGCCGGTGTGGGTGCTCGGCACCGGAGAGCACGTCTCGCACACGACGATGTCGGAGTGGGAGGACTTCACGGTCTCGCCGGCGGCGGTGAGCGGCCGGCTGGCCTTCGAGCGGGCGGGGGTGCGCCCCGCCGACGTCGAAGTGGCGGAGATCTACGACGCCTTCACCTACATGACCCTGGTGACCCTGGAGGACCTGGGCTTCTGCGCGAAGGGCGAGGGCGGGGCGTTTTTCGCGGACAAGGACCGGCTGCCGGTGAACACGGACGGCGGCGGCCTCTCCGCCTGCCATCCGGGGATGCGGGGGCTTTTCCTGCTCGTGGAGGCGGTGCGGCAGCTGCGCGGCGAGGCGCCGGGGCTCCAGGTGCGACGGCCGGACGGCTCGCTGCCGGAGCTGGCGGTGGCGTCGGGGACGGGCGGCTGGTTCTGCTCGTCGGGGACGGTGGTGCTGGGCCGGGGCTGAGCCCCCGTACACGCTCCGGCCAGCCCCGCGTCTCGCCGCCCGGTGCGCGCTCCCACCCTCGCATCTCCACACCCAAGGATCTATACAAGCGTCATAGACAGTTGTGTAGGACATCCGTATAGTCATCGGTGCGGGGCCGGAGCGGCTCCGCACCACCCGACAAGGAGTCCTGCCATGCGTGCGTCCCGTACGGTCCTGATCTCCGGCGCCTCCGTCGCCGGCCCCGCCCTCGCCCTCTGGCTGCACCGCTACGGCTTCGTCCCCACCGTCGTCGAGAAGGCGCCCGCGCTGCGCACCGGCGGGTACAAGGTCGACCTGCGCGGCGGCGCGGTCGAGATCTGCGCGCGGATGGGCATCCTCGACGAGGTCCGCGCCCACTCCACCGACATGGCCGGCGGCTCGTACGTGGACTCCCGTGGCCGCACGGTCGGCGAGCTGCCGGCCGAGATCTTCGGCGGACGCGAGGAGCAGGACGACGAGATCATGCGCGGCGACCTCGCCCGCATCCTGTACGAGCGCACCCGCGACGACGTCGAGTACCTCTTCGGCGACTCCGTCGCCTCCCTGTCCGAGGACGAGGACGGCGTGGACGTCGTCTTCGAGAGCGGCGCCCGCCGCCGCTTCGACCTGGTGGTCGGCGCGGACGGACTGCACTCGCACACCCGGCGCCTGGTCTTCGGCGACGAGCGGCGGTTCAAGCGCCACCTCGGCGCGTACGTCTCCATCTTCACGGGCCCCAACCGCCTGGAGCTGACCCGCTGGGAGACCTACCACGCCCGCCCGGACAAGCTGGTCTCCGTCTACGCGACGGCCGGCGAGCACGCGGACCGCGCCAAGAACTGCTTCGTCTTCGCGTCGCCGGCCGAACTCCCCTACGACCACCGGGACATCGCCGCCCAGAAGCGCCTGCTCGCCGAGGCCTTCGCGGGCGACGACTGGGAGATCCCGCGGCTGATCGCGGACGCGGCGGACGCCGACGACTTCTACTTCGACTCCGTCGCCACCGTGCACATGGACCGCTGGTCGAAGGGGCGCGTCGTCCTCGTCGGCGACGCCGCCCACTGCACCTCCCCCGCCTCCGGCCAGGGCACCGGCCTCGCCCTCACCGGCGCCTACGTCCTCGCCGGCGAACTGGCGGCGGCCGGCGGCGACCACGTGACGGCCTTCGAGACGTACGAGAAGGAAATGCGGCCGGGCGTGGAACTGAACCAGAAGTTCGCGGCGTCCTTCGCCAAGGAGATGACCGTCTCCTCCCGCTGGAAGATCGCGCTGCGGATGCTGATGGTGCGGACGCTGCCGAAGACCCCGTGGAAGAACCTGATCGCGAGGAAGATCCGCGAGGAGATCCGGAAGGCGGCGAACGCGGTGCCGCTGAAGGACTACACGGGTCACGCGGTCCGCGAAACTCTTTGAACAGGTTCAAAACCCCTGTTACGATCGCGGCTCCGGGCGGCGGGTTGTCCGGAGGGGGCGGACCCCACACGGCCGCTGCGACACCCCGACACCGCCCGTTCTCGACCTTTGGGAGGGGACAGAACCCATGTCACGCCACACGCGCGCGCACGTACGCGGCGCGGTCGCCACGACCACCGCACTCGGCATCGCGATCGGGCTGTGCGCCGCCGTCACCAGCCCGGCGCTCGCCGCCGAACCCACGCAGAACGCCGTCACCGACGAGGTGGTCATCCCGAACCCGGGCCGCTTCCAGCCCCGCGGCGAGGACCTGGGCCAGGTCGGCGCGACCGGCTACGCCCACAAGGAGGAGGGGTCGTCCGGCTGGGTCTGGACGGACTTCGCGACCGGCGCCGGCAAGGCGATCACGGAAGAGCAGGCCACGAAGGGCCACTCCGGCCTCTTCGCGGCGGTGGAGAAGGACCCGAACGGCGGCGCCGACCACGTCAAGGTCAGCGACGTCTCCACCGGCGAGGCACGCCTGGACGTCGCGCTGCCGTACGGCCGCTGGTGGACGGGCGCCTTCAACGCCGGCACGGTGGTGACCTACGGCCGGAGCGCCGACGGCTACCGCGACTCGGTCCAGCTGCTCCGCATCGTGGACGGCAAGCCGACCGAGGTCGCGTCCTTCAAGCTCAGCGAGGCCTTCCAGGGCCGCATGGACGTCGTGGACCAGGACTCCAAGGGCGTGCTCCTGCGCTTCTGGCGCGAGGGGGACCAGTTCCCCGTCGGCTACTACGTCGACTACGCGAAGGGCACGCTCTCGTCGGCCTCTGCCGGCGGCGAGGGACACACCGTCAGCCTCGGCGCCGAGCACGTCATCGATGTCGACCACACCGGATACACCAACAGCTTCTGGGCCGACAGCCGCACGAACCCGTCGGCGCCGGCCGTCAATACGGAGCTTCCGCCTGCCGATACCGGCATGCCCGGTCTCGCCGCGTACGAGTCCGTCGGCGAATGGCTCGTCTTCGTCCGGCCGCTCACCGACGGCGAGAAGCCGAACACCACCGGCGCCAAGCTCCAGGCGGTCCGCATCGGCACCGGCGAGGTCAAGGACCTCCTGCCGCACGCCGCCCCGGAGCTCTCCCCGGCACCCGACGGCAGCATCCTCGCCGTCGGCGGCACCCGCGCCACGGACTGGGCCGTGCACCGCGTCACCCTCGGCGAGGACGGCAAGCCGACGCTCACCACCGTCAGGAAGATCCCGGCGGCCACCGGCCGCATCGACGGCCTCGCCCTGGGCGGCGGCCGGCTGAACTTCCTGAGCGACGACGTGTACGGCACCGACGGACTCGGCCTGCACGACGTCGACACCGACCTGACGACCGACCCGGCGACGGCCGGCGCGACCTCGCTGCGCGCCCGGATCCTGGCGCCGACCGCACCGGGCGTGATCTCGCTCGGCGACGGCGACGCCGTGCACACCCGCGGCAAGCGTCTCTACGCCCGGATCGACGCCGACAACTCCCGCACCGCGGACCTGCCCGTCGCCGACGCCACGGTGATCGACGCCACGGGCAGCTACGTGCTGGCCCGGCAGGGCACCACCACGTACGTCGCCGACCTGGACAACGACGGCACCACCGCGTCGGACGTGAAGCTCACGATCCCGGACTCGACCGCCGCCGCCCTGTGGGACTCCAAGGTCTGGAAGGCCGCCGCCACCCCCGGCCAGATCGACTCGTACAACCTGAAGACGGGCAGCACCTCCGCCCCGATCGACATCAAGTCCGGCTGCAAGCCCACCGAGCTCCAGGCCGTCAACCGCTGGATCTACTGGACCTGCGGCACCGACAAGGCCGGCGTCTACGACCTCGGCAACATGATGAGCTTCCCGGTCGCGACCGGTGACGCCCTCCTCGGCGACGGCTTCGTCGTCCGTCACGTGGCGGACGAGCTCCAGGCGACGGAGGTGATCACCGGCCGGACCTTCAAGGTCGCCGACCTCGCGGAGGGCACGGGCTCCGGCCGCCGGTCGACCTGGACGGTGGACAAGTTCGGCGGCGGCGCCGCCTTCGTCGACGGCCGGAAGAACCTCCACGTCAAGAAGGTCGGCGTGGCCACGACGCCGCTGGCGGCGCTCCAGCACACCGTCAAGCCGCTGTCCTTCACCGGCACCGGTGTCGAGCCGAAGCCGGCCACCTGGTCGCCCGTGTTCCGCTTCTCCAAGCCGGTCGGCTCGTGGGAACTGGCCATCCGCAAGGGCAACGGTGAGACCGTCCGCACCATCACCGGGACCGGTGGCCCCGGCGCATCCGTGCGCCCGGTCTGGGACGGCAAGGACTCCAAGGGCCGCGGTGTCGAGTCCGCCCAGTACCGCTGGGAGTTGAAGGCCGGCCCGCTCGACGGCGTCGGCCCCGTGCACGGCGCCTGGGGCGTGTTCGACGTCAGCGGCAGCTCGCTCACCACCCTGCCCGGCACCTACACGCCGGTGACGCCCGCCCGCCTCCTCGACACCCGTTCCGGCCTCGGTGCGCCGCAGGCGAAGGTCGGCCCGAACGGCACCGTCCTGCTGAAGGTCGGGGGCCGGGGCGGAGTGCCCACCGAGGGGCTCACCTCCGTGGTCCTCAACGTGACCGCCACCAACGCGACGGCCGACAGCTTCGTCTCCGTCTACCCGTACGAGACGCTGCGCACCTCGGCCTCCAGCCTGAACTTCAAGGCCGGGAAGACCGCCGCCAACCTGGTGACCGTCCCCGTGAAGGACGGCTACGTCGAGCTCTACAACAAGAACGGCTCCGTCGACCTGCTGGCCGACGTCGCCGGCTACTACACCGAGGGCACCGACGGCGCGGAGTACCAGCCCGTCACGCCCACCCGGGTGATGAGCACCCGCAGCGGCACCGGCGTGCCGCAGGGCAAGGTCGGTGCGGGCAGGACGGTGACGCTCACGATCAGCGAGCCCGGCGTCTCCGCCGTCGCCCTGAACGTGACGGCGACCAACGCGACGGCGACCAGCTTCGTCTCCGTCTACCCGTACGGCACCACCCGTCCCGACGTGTCGAACCTCAACTTCACCGCCGGGCAGACCGTCCCCAACCTGGTGATCGTCCCCGTCAAGGACGGCAAGATCACCTTCTACAACCGGGCCGGTGAGGTCGACCTGCTGGCCGACGTCGCCGGGTACTTCAAGCAGGGCACCGGCTCCGTCTTCACCGGCATGCAGCCCAAGCGCGTCATGGACACCCGCAACGGCACCGGCGTCGCCAGGGCGAAGGTCGGCGAGGGCCAGACGGTGAGCCTCGCCGTCGGCACCAAGTACAAGGCGGTCGTCCTCAACGTGACCGCGACGAACCCGACCGAGGCGAGCTTCGTCTCCGTCTACCCGTACGGCACGACCCGCACCTCGGCGTCGAACCTCAACTTCACCGCCGGGCAGACCGTGCCCAACGGGGTGATCGTCCCGGTCAACAACGGCGCGATCACCTTCTACAACAAGAACGGCTCGGTCGACCTGATCGCCGACGTGACGGGTTACTACACCGACTGATCCGCTCACACGGAACCGCAGGGCCTCATGATGGACGCCATGGACGACGAACGGCGTTTTCAGGAGGCCCTGCGGTCTCTTCGTGTCTGGGACACCGAACTGCCCGCCTTCGACCCGGCGGACGTGCCGGAGGAGCCGGTCGCGCTCTTCCACGCCTGGTTCACGGCGGCGGTCGAGGCGAAGGCGGTCGAGCCGCACACCATGTCCCTGGCCACCGTGGACCAGGACGGCCGCCCGGACGTGCGCACCGTCATGCTGCACGGCGCGGACGCGCGCGGCTGGCACTTCGCCTCGCACGCGGGCAGCGCCAAGGGACGGCAGCTGGCCGCCCGGCCCGAGGCGGCGCTCGGCTTCTACTGGCCCGTGCAGGGCCGTCAGGTACGGGTGCGGGGCCGGGTGGTCACCGGGACGCCCGAGGAGGCGTACGAGGACCTGCACGCCCGTACCGCCGGCGCCCTCGCCTCCGCGCTCGTGGGGCACCAGAGCGAGGTGCTCGGCTCGCTCGACGAGCTGGCCGGCGCGAGCGCGGCGGCCTGGGACCGGGCGCGGCGGGAGCCGGACGCGCACGCGCCGAGCTGGACGCTGTACGTGGTGGAGCCCGAGGAGGTCGAGTTCTTCCAGGGCGACGAACGGCGCCGCCACGTACGGCTCCGGTACCGGCGTACGGCCGCAGGCGCCGACACGCACACGCACAACGGCTGGACCCGCGAGCTGCTCTGGCCATGAGGCCACGAGGCCGTAAGCCCACGAGGCCATGAGGCCACAAGGCCACAAGGCCACGAGGCCATGACCCGGCGCGGAGGGCGTGCCCCCGGCACGCCCCCCGTCACCCGACGCCCCCCGGATCCCCCTACCCCGCCGCCAGCGCCAGCGTCGGTGACAGCCGTGACGCCCGCACCGCCGGGTACAGGCCCGCCACCGTGCCGATCGCCAGGGTCGCGGCGAAGCCGCCCGCCGCCGACCAGGGCGGGACCACCCACGGCAGGCCGCCCGTGGCGGCGTACGCGGCCACGGCCGCCGCACCGAGGGCCACGCCCGCGATGCCGCCGAGTCCGGACAGCATCAGCGACTCCGTGACGAACTGGATCCGGATCTGGCCGCGGGTCGCGCCGAGCGAGCGGCGCAGGCCGATCTCGTGGCGGCGCTCCAGGACCGAGATGATCATGGTGTTGGCGACGCCGACGCCGCCGACGAGCAACGCGATCCCACCGAGTCCGAGGAGCAGCGTGGAGAACGCGCCCTCCGTCGCCGCCTTCGCCTTGAGCGCCGACGACGGGTCGCTGACGGCCACGTTCTGCGGGTTCCGCGGGTCGATCGTCGGGGCGAGAAGGCGCTGGACCTCCCGTACCGTCGCGTCCGTGGACCGCTCGTACACGGCCGTCGGATGCCCGTCGAAGCCGAGCAGCCGCTGCGCGGCGTCCCAGCCGACCAGGGCCGAGCGTTCGATCTCGGGGGCGAGCGGCAGCGGGTCGAGGATGCCGACGACGGTGAAGTAGCGGTCGTCGATCCAGACCTGCCGGCCGGGCCGGTCGATGCCGAGGCGCTCCGCGGCCACGTGACCGAGCACCACGGACGGGTAGCGGCCGTTGGCGGCGTTCAGCCAGGTGCCGGAGGCCGTCCGGCCGCGCAGGACGTCGAGCAGTCGCTCCGTGGCCGCCTTCACCGCGATCCCGCCGGTCTCCGCCTCCGGGATCTTCTCGGAGCGGCGCACCGAGCGCTTGAGGTCGCCCGTGCCGGCGGCCTCCTCGACGCCGTCGATGCGGCCGGCCATGCCCACCGCCTCCTTGGGCAGCTTGACCTCCTGTCCGCTGAACATCCCCTCGCCGGCCTTCGCGACCAGCATGTTCGTGCCGAGCGCGTCGAGCTGCCGCAGCAGCTGGGCCTGGCTGGAGGCCGAGATGCCCACCACCGCGATCATCGTCGCGATGCCGATGGCGATCCCGAGGGCGGAGAGGACCACACGCACGGGGCGGCTGCGCAGTCCGGCCGAGCCGACGTGGAGGACGTCGCGCGGGCCGAGGCGGGCGGCCCGCGGAGCGGTTGTGCGGGGCATCAGGCCGCCGCCTTTCCGCGTGCCGTGTCCGCCACCACGCGGCCGTCGCGGATCCGGACCTGGCGCGGCAGCCGGCCGGCGATCTCGGTGTCGTGCGTGATGACGGCGATCGTGGCGCCCTCCGCGTTCAGGGTGTGCAGCAGTTCCATCACCGCCTCGCCGGACGCCGAGTCCAGCGCGCCGGTCGGTTCGTCGGCGAGCAGCAGGGCGGGCTCGCCGACCACCGCGCGGGCGATGGCGACGCGCTGTTTCTGCCCGCCGGACAGTTCGTGCGGGCGGTGCCGCAGCCGGTCGGCGAGCCCGACCCTGGCCAGGGCGTCGGCGGCCATCCGGCGCCGCCGGGCCCGGGGCAGGCCGGAGTAGAGCAGTCCCTCGGCGACGTTGTCCACGGCGGCGACGCCCGGGACCAGGTGGAAGGCCTGGAAGACGAAGCCGATGTGCCGGGCGCGCAGCGCGGAGAGCCGCCGGTCGGCGAGGGCGGCGACGTCGTGCCCGGCGATCCGCACGGTGCCGTCGGTCGGCCGGTCGAGGGTGCCGACGATGTGCAGCAGGGTCGACTTGCCCGAGCCGGAGGGCCCGACGATGCCGAGCAGTTCGCCTTCCCCGACGGTGAGGTCGACGCCGTCGAGGGCCCGGACCCCGCCCGCGTACTCCTTGACGACGCCGGTCAGTTCCACGACTGGGGTCATGAGGACGGCACCCCGACCTTCATGCCCTCGCGCAGCCCACCGCCGCTGACCTCGACCCGGCCCTGGCCGAACATGCCGAGCTCGACCTTCACGTCCCTGGCCCGGCCCTGCTCGACGACCTGGACGCCGAAGCCGCCGCCGGGCAGCGCGAGCAGCGCGTCGACGGGGACGGACAGGACGTCGCGGCGGGTCTCGCCGGCGAGCTCGACGGTGACCGGGGACTGGTCGACGCCCTTGACCTTGCCCGGCTCGTCGAAGGAGACGGTGATGTCGATCTTCGGAGTGGGGTCCTGCGGGTCGTCGCCCGCCGAGGCCGTCCTGCCGACGGCCGACACCTTGCCGGGGAGCTCTGTTCCGTCGGGCAGCCGTACCTTCACCCGGGTGCCGCTCTTCGCCGACGAGGCGTCGGCGACGGGGAGTGGGAAGCGGACGACGCGCTCGGAGCCGGTCACCGTGAGGACCGGGGAGCCCGGCGTGACGCGGTCGCCGGGCGCGATCGTGTTCTCGGCCGCTCCGCCGCCCGCCTGCTTCACCCGTACCGCGCTGCCCGCGAAGGCGATGCGGTCCGGGCCGATCGTGCCGGTCTGCTGCAGCTCGTGGGACTTCTGCCAGCGCCTGACGGCGGCGGCGGTCTTCGCGGTGTACTCCTCGTCGACGTCGAAGCCGGTGTGGCCGAGGGCGGCGAGGTTCTCCTCCAGCTGGCGGACGTCCCGCCCCTTGTCGCCGGTCCTGAGGGTGCGGTACATGGGCTCGGCCCCGTACATCAGGCGGACGGGCTCGCCGTCGACCTCGTAGAGCCGGCCGTCGCGTTCCACGACGGAGCCGTTCGCGGCGAGCCAGGTGAGGGTGCCGGCGCCGCCGGCGTTGATCCTCCGCTCGCCGAGGTGGCCGAGCGTGCCGTCCTGCCGGGAGCTGTCGCTGAGGTCGCCGCGGGTGACGGGTGCGGTGGCGGGCGGCAGTCCGCGGGAGCCGGCGGACCCGGCTGTCGGCCGCTCGGGGCCGGTGCCCGTGGACAGGGCCGTGACGGCGACGCCGGCGCCCGCGACGGCGACGATCGCCACGAGGGCGGCCACGAGGCGGCGTCGGTTCATGGGGCGTTCCCGGTCGCTCATCGGGCCGCGCCCTCGCAGGCCTTCATGGCCTTCTCGAACTTCTGCTTCTCCGCGCCCTTCGGCATGGGCAGGGCCTGCTGCGCGCCGCCGTCGAACTTCGGGTCGGGCATGTCGAAGCCGTTCTCGCGCATGCACCGCGCGTAGGCCAGGGCCTTGTCCTTGTCGGCCTGCGTGGGTTCCTTGCCGAAGCCCGCACCGGCGCCGCCCGCCTTGTCCTGGCAGGCCTTGAACGCCTGCTCCATCTTCTCCTTGGAGACGCCGTCGCCGCCGATGGTGAGGCCGACGCCCTGCTCGCCCGGCTTGGGCTCGGGCACGTCGAGGCCGTGCTCCCGCAGGCACTTGCGGTGCTCGAAGGCCTGGTCCGCCTTCCTGCCCTCGTCGCTGCCCGCCCCGGGCGTCCCGTTCCCGCCGCCGGAGCAGGCGGTGGCGAGGAGGGAGAGGAGGGTGAGGGCCGCGAACGCGGCGGCGGCCGGCTTGGTCTTCCGTGAGGTCGTCATGGCGGCGAGGGTGCCGCGAAGGGATGTTTCGCTTCTCTCAGCGGTTTCGTTTACGTCGGCGAAAGGTCCCCCTCGGGTACACAGGGGCCATGCGCGTACTGCTGGTGGAGGACGAGGCGTTCCTCGCCGAGATGATCGCCGAGGGACTGCGCCGCGACGCGCTCGCCGTGGACGTCGCGGCCGACGGCCTCGAGGCGCTGCGGAAGCTCCGGTTCGGGGAGTACGACGTCCTCGTCCTGGACCGTGACCTGCCCGGGATGCACGGCGACGACGTATGCCGGCGCGTGGTGGAGCAGCGGCTCATGACGAGGGTCCTGATGCTGACGGCGGCCGGCACCGTACGGGACCGGGTCGAGGGCCTGGGTCTGGGCGCCGACGACTACCTGACCAAGCCCTTCGCGTACGACGAGCTGCTCGCGCGGGTCCTGGCCCTGGGCCGGCGCGCCAGGCCCGCGCTGCCGCCCGTCCTCGAACGGCGCGGGATCGTCCTGGACACGGCCCGCCGCCAGGCGAGCCGCGACGGACGGCACCTGCACCTGTCGCGCAAGGAGTTCGGGGTCCTGGAGGCGCTGCTGCGGGCGGAGGGGGCCGTGGTGAGCGGCGAGGACCTGATCGAGCAGGTGTGGGAGGAGCACACCAGCTACCGCACGAACGCGGTTCGGGTGACCCTGAGCAAGCTGCGGGCCAAGCTGGGCGAGCCGCCGGTGGTGGAGACGGTGCCCGGGGCCGGCTACCGGATCGGCGCGCCGTGATCGGCGCGGTCAGGAGCGAACGGACCCGGCTGACCGCCCTGTACGCGGGTCTGCTGGTGCTCGCGGGCGCCGTGCTCACCGGCGTCGTCTACTGGCTGGTGCGGGAGGGCCTGTACTCGTCGATCAGCACGGCCGTGACCACCGCCGTACCGGCCCGGCGCCTGGAAGACCTGCCGACGGGGCTCCCGACGGCGCTGCCGACCGCCATGCCCAGCGCCGTTCCCGCGAGTCCCGCCCCGACCACGGCCCCGTGGCTGGTTCCGAGCGAGACGCTGGCGATCACCCGGTCGGTCAGCGACGCCGCCGAGTCCGCCGCCCTCGACCGGCTCCTCACCGTCTCCGTGACCGTCCTCGCCTGTTACGCGGTCCTGTCGGTCGCGCTCGCCTGGTGGGCGGCCGGCCGGGTGCTCCGGCCGATCGCCGTCATCACCGACACCGCGCGCCGTCTGTCCGGCGAGAACCTCCTGGGCGTCCCCCCTGGACAAGGTCCTTGGGGGCGGATCGCGCTCGACGCGCCGCCCGGCGAGCTCAAGCGGCTCGCCGACACCTTCGACGGCATGCTCGGGCGGATGGAGCAACTGGTCTCCGCGCAGCAGCGGTTCGCCGCGAACGCGGCGCACGAGCTGCGGACGCCGGTGGCCGTGCAGCGCGCGGCGGCCGAGATCGGGCTCGCCGGGGACCCGTCGCCGGAGCGGGTGGCGCGGATCCGGTCGAAGCTGATCGAGGTCGCGGACGGCAGCGAGCGGATCATCGAGGGCCTGCTGCTGCTCGCCGCCTCCGACCAGGGGATCCGGGAGCGCCGCCGGGTGGCGGTCGACGAGCTCGCCCGGGAGTCGGCGGCCGCGCTGGCGGACGAGGCGGCCGAGCGCGGGGTGGGCGTCGTCGTACGGGCCGGGCCGCTCACCGTCGACGGGGACCCGGTGCTCCTGGAGCGGCTGCTGCACAACCTGGTCGCGAACGGCGTGCGGCACAACGTCCGCGGCGGCCGGGTGGAGGTCCGTACCGGCCCGGACGGCGTCGAGGTGGCCAACACGGGCCCCGTCGTGGACCCCGGGACGGTGCCGCTGCTGTTCGAGCCCTTCCGGCGCGCGTCCGCCCGCACCCACGCGCCCGGCGAGGGCGCGGGCCTCGGCCTGTCGATCGTCGACGCGATCGCCCGCGCGCACGGGGCGACGGCGACGGCTTCGGCGAACGCGGAGGGCGGCGGCCTGACGGTGCGCGTCCGCTTCCCGGGCCTGTCCGGCCCCGATCCGGAAGAGACGGCCTAGCCGTACATCTCGTCGATGTCCCGGGCGAAGTCCCGCAGCACGGCCCGCCGTCTGAGCTTCAGGGAGGGTGTGAGGTGGCCGCTCGTCTCGGTCCACTCGGTGGTCAGGACGCGGAAGGCGCGGATCGACTCGGCGCGGGACACCAGGCGGTTGGCGTCGTCGACGGCCCGCTGGACGACGGCGAGGAGTTCGTCGTCCCTGGCGAGCTCCCACAGGGCGAGGTGGTCCTTGTGGCGCATCCGCCGCCAGTGCAGCAGGCCCTCGTGGTCCAGGGTGACGAGCGCCGTGACGTACGGGCGGCCGTCGCCGAGAACCATGCACTGGGCGACCAGCGGGTGCGCGCGCAGCCACTCCTCCAGCGGGGCCGGGGCGACGTTCTTGCCGGCGGAGGTGACGATCATGTCCTTCTTGCGGCCGGTGATCCGCAGATGGCCCTCGTCGTCGAGGGCGCCCAGGTCGCCGGTGGGGAACCAGCCCTCGTCGGTGTACGGGAGGGCGACGCCGCGCTGGGCGTCCCAGTAGCCGGCGAAGACATGGCCGCCCTTGAGCCAGATCTCCCCGTCGTCGGCGATCCTGACGGCCGTCCCCGGCAGCGGGCGGCCGACCGTCCCGGGACGCGGGCCGCACAGCGGGGTGACGGTGGCGGCGGCGGTCGTCTCCGTCAGGCCGTAGCCCTCGTAGACGTCGATGCCCGCGCCGGCGAAGAACTCGGCGAGCCGGGCGCCGAGCGGCGAGCCGCCGCTGATGACGTGCCGGACGCGGCCGCCGAGGGCGGCGCGGATCCGTCTGTAGACGAGCGGTTCGTAGAGGGCGTGGGCGGCGCGCAGGCCGAGCGAGGGCCGGGTGCCGACGGTGGCCGACTGCTGGCCGTAGCGCTCGGCGACCCGGGCGGCCCGGTCGAACGAGGCGGCGCGGCCGAGGCGTTCGGCGGCGGCGCGGGCGGTGTGGAAGACCTTGTCCAGGACGTAGGGGATGGCGAGCAGGAAGGTCGGCCGGAAGGAGGCCAGGTCGGCGAGGAGTTCGTCGCTCTCGGCGGACGGCGCGTGGCCGACGCGGACCCGGGCGCGGACGCACCCGATGGCGACCATGCGCCCGAAGACGTGGGAGAGCGGCAGGAAGAGGAGCGTGGCGGCGGGCTCCTTGCTGACCGAGCGGAAGACGGGGTGGAGGAGGGCGACGGCGTTGTCGACCTCGGCGAAGAAGTTGCCGTGGGTGAGGGCGCATCCTTTGGGGCGGCCGGTGGTGCCGGAGGTGTAGACGAGGGTGGCGAGGGTCTGCGGGGTGAGCAGTCCGCGGCGTGCGGAGACGGCCTCGTCGGTGACCCGCTTGCCGGACCGGCGCAGTTGGTCGACGGCGCCGGTGTCGAGCACCCACAGGTGGCCGAGGGAGGGCAGCTGGCGGCGCTCGTTGGAGACGAGCCGGGCCTGGGCGGTGTCCTCGACGACGCAGGCGGCGGCGCCGGAGTCCTGGAGGATCCAGCGGATCTGGTAGGCGGAGGACGTCGGGTAGAGCGGCACGGTGATCAGTCCGGCGGCCCAGGCGGCGAAGTCGAGCAGGGTCCACTCGTACCGGGTGCGGGCCATCAGCGCCAGCCGGTCGCCGGGCCGCAGGCCCTGGGCGATGAGCCCCTTGGCGACGGAGTGGACCTCGGCGGCGAACGCGGCGGCGCTGACGTCGTCCCAGCCGCCGTCCGGGCGCTTGCGCGAGAAGAGGACCGCTCCCGGTTCGTCGCGCGCGTTCTCGTACGGCAGGTCGGCGAGGGACCCGCGCCGCACGGGCGGCACGAGGGCGGGTACGGACACTTCGCGTACGGTCCCGTCGACGCGGACCAGGTGGGGGCGGCCCGGGTCGGGCGGGTACTCGGGGACGGGCACGTGCGGCTCCTCGACGTCGAGAACCGGTCAGTAACCTTACTTCCGAGTAAATCTAGGGCGCCGCAAGCCGTTTGGACAGATCCGGGGCCGTGGCCGGCCCGCGGCGAGGGCCTGGCCGTCACCGTTCCACCCCGCGAACGGCGGCGCCCCGGACCCTCGGGCCCGGGGCGCGGTCGCGTCGGCGATCCGTACGGGCTCAGGCGGCGGCCGGGACGGTCACCTTCTGCTCGGCCTGGCGGGCGTCCACCAGGTCGTCGACCGGGGAGGCCGAGGCGGACGCGTAGGCGGCGACGTCCAGGATCTTCTCGCGGGCGGAGACGATGACCGGGACCAGGGCCTGGCCGGCCACGTTGGTGGCGGTGCGCATCATGTCGAGGATCGGGTCGATCGCCATGAGCAGGCCGACGCCCTCCAGCGGGAGGCCCAGGGTGGACAGGGTCAGCGTCAGCATGACCGTCGCGCCGGTGAGGCCGGCGGTGGCCGCCGAGCCGATGACCGAGACGAAGGCGATGAGCAGGTACTCCTTGACGCCCAGCTGCACGTCGAAGATCTGCGCGATGAAGATCGCGGCGAGCGCCGGGTAGATCGCGGCGCAGCCGTCCATCTTCGTGGTGGCGCCGAACGGCACGGAGAAGGAGGCGTACTCCTTCGGGACGCCGAGGCGCTCGGTGACGCGCTGGGTGACCGGCATGGTGCCGACCGAGGAGCGGGAGACGAAGGCCAGCTGGATGGCGGGCCAGGCGCCCTTGAAGAACTGCAGCGGGTTGAGCTTGGCGACGGTCGCGAGCAGCAGCGGGTAGACGCCGAAGAGGACCAGGGCGCAGCCGATGTAGACGTCGGCGGTGAAGGTCGCGTACTTGCCGAGCAGGTCCCAGCCGTAGTTGACGATCGCCTTGCCGATGAGGCCGGCGGTGCCGATCGGGGCGAGGCGGATGACCCACCACAGGGCCTTCTGCAGCAGCTCGAGGACCGACTCGGAGAGGGAGAGGATCGGCTGGGCCTTCT
This sequence comes from Streptomyces sp. NPDC127114, assembly GCF_042677525.1. Taxonomy (NCBI): domain Bacteria; kingdom Bacillati; phylum Actinomycetota; class Actinomycetes; order Kitasatosporales; family Streptomycetaceae; genus Streptomyces; species Streptomyces sp. NPDC127114. The sequence goes on along the minus strand of NZ_JBHXTJ010000052.1, from coordinate 26,411 downwards.
CGCCGAGCTTGAGGGCGGCGATGCCGGCGACGGCGGCCATGAAGACGATCTGCAGGACGTTCAGCTCGGTGAAGGGCGTGATGACGTCCGTCGGGATGATGCCGGTCAGGAAGTCGATCCAGCTGCCCTGGTGCTCGGGGAGCTTGCCGTCCTTCGGCGTGAGGCCGGTGCCGGAGCCGGGGTTGGTGAGCAGGCCGATCGCGAGGCCGATGGCGACCGCGATCAGCGAGGTGATCATGAACCAGATCAGGGTCTGCGCGGCGAGGCGGGCCGCGTTGTTGACCTTCCGCAGGTTGGTGATCGACACCAGGATCGCGAAGAAGACGAGCGGGGCGACGGCCAGCTTGAGCAGCTGGACGAAGATGCCGCCGACCTGGGTCAGGGTCTCCTTCAGCCAGCCGATGTCCTGGCTGCGGGCGAGCCAGCCGAGCACGACGCCGATGACGAGACCGGCGACGATCTGGGCCCAGAACGGGATCTTGGGTATGCGGGACTTCGCCACGGGCGCGGACGAGGACGCGGACACGGACACACTCCACTGGTGCGTATCGGGAAATACGGGGACGGGGGTGCGGTACACACGCGCTCAACGCGCGGACCGCTGCATGATGCCGGGTCAGAGCTCGCGGCAACAGACCGCGGACATACAGCGGCACAGATCGACGTGCAGGCGCGCCACGAGCGGGGTGCTCGCGGCATCGGGGAGGTGCACTGCGGTCGTCATGGCCGACACGTTAACACTTGAACTTTGAGAACCTCAAAGCCCTTCTTTGAGGTGCGGAAGGCCGCGGCGCCCTTCGAAACGCAGAACACCCCAGGTGAGAGCCTTCGAAGCTCCACCTGGGGTGTCCCGGTGTGTCCTGGTGTGAGGTACCTTACGCAGCCTTTATGGCGCGCCGGAGGACGCTCAGGCGGCGTCCTCGACCGAGCGGTTCGCCTCCAGGCGGCCCTTGGCGCGGTCGACCTTCTCCACGATCTGCACGCTCATCTCGTCGCGCTGCCGGCGCAGCAGCACGAAGCTCAGCGGCGCGGAGACGACGACGGAGAGCAGGAGGACCCACAGCAGGTTGGAGTCACCGAGGCCGCGCGGCAGCACGCCGACGTAGACCAGACCCCAGAGCGCGAGGAAGCTGCCGGCGAAGATGCCGAGGCGCAGCAGGCTGTAGCGAAGCATGTGAGTCCCTCCCATACAGGACAAGCGTCCCTCCAGTGAAGCACGGCCCCGGCCGGGCCCCGCCGCCGACCCTTGAACCACGGGAGTGGTAATAGATACTCTGGCACTATGGCCCTTACCTTTACGCTGGATCCCGCCGTCGACCGCTCCCTCCGCGACGGCGTGCTCGCGCTCTGGGCGGACGTGTCCAACGCGGGCGGCGCCGTCGGCTTCGTACCGCCCGTGACGGCGGAGGAAATCCGGCCCGCGCTGCTGCGGCACCTGGTCGGGATGGCCGAGGGCACCACGCGGCTGCTGGTCGGCCGGGACACCGACGACCCGGCGGGCGAGATCGCCGCCACCGCCTTCTTCACGCACAACAGCCACCCCCTGATGACGCACTGGGTGTGGCTGTACACGGTGATGGTGCACCCCCGGCACCAGGGCAAGGGGTACGGACTGGAGCTGATGGCCGCGGTCGAGGAGGCGGCCCGTGACGGCGAGGGCTTCGAGCACATCGAGGCCATCCGGCTGACCTGCCGCGGCGGCACCGGCGTCGACGCCTTCTACGCGCGGGCCGGCTACAAGGAGGTCGGGCGCGTCCCGGCCGCCATCCGGGTGGCCCCGGGCGACGACCGCGACGACATCATCATGCTGCTGCCGCTGGACTGAGCGTCCTCGGACCCGGCCCCCTCGGACCCGGTCCCCTCGGACCCGGCCCCCTCGGACTCAGCCGCGCATCGGCTCTCAGACCCGCATCGGCTGCGGCGACTCGCGGCGCTCCGGGTCCGGGCCCGGGTACTCGCGGATCACCTCGTAGCGCGTGTTGCGCTCCACCGGGCGGAAGCCGGCGTCCCGGATGAGCTCCAGGAGGTCCTCCCGGGTCAGCTTGTTCGGGGTGCCGTAGTTGTCGGCGTCGTGGGTGATCTTGTACTCGACGACCGAGCCGTCCATGTCGTCAGCGCCGTGCTGGAGCGCCAGCTGCGCGGTCTGGACGCCGTGCATCACCCAGAACACCTTGACGTGCGGGATGTTGTCGAAGAGCAGCCGGGAGACGGCGAAGGTCTTCAGCGCCTCGGCACCCGTCGCCATCGTCGTCCGGGCCTGGAGCCGGTTGCGGACCTTGCCGTCCTGCATGTCGACGAAGTCGTGCTGGTACCGCAGCGGGATGAAGACCTGGAAGCCGCCGGTCTCGTCCTGGAGCTCGCGCAGCCGGAGCACGTGGTCCACGCGGTGGCGCGGCTCCTCGATGTGCCCGTAGAGCATCGTGCACGGGGTCTTCAGACCCTTCTCGTGCGCGAGGCGGTGGATCCGGGACCAGTCCTCCCAGTGGGTGCGGTGGTCCACGATGTGCTGCCGGACCTCCCAGTCGAAGATCTCGGCGCCGCCGCCGGTCAGCGACTCCAGACCGGCCTCGATCAGCTCGTCGAGGATCTCGGAGGCCGACAGGCCCGAGATGGTCTCGAAGTGGTGGATCTCGGTGGCGGTGAAGGCCTTGAGCGAGACGTTCGGCAGCGCCTTCTTCAGCTCGGAGAGCGAGCGCGGGTAGTAGCGCCAGGGCAGGTTGGGGTGGAGCCCGTTGACGATGTGGAGCTCGGTGAGGTTCTCGTTCTCCATCGCCTTCGCGAGGCGCACGGCCTCCTCAATGCGCATGGTGTACGCGTCCTTCTCGCCCGGCTTGCGCTGGAAGGAGCAGTAGGCGCAGGAGGCGGTGCAGACGTTCGTCATGTTGAGGTGACGGTTGACGTTGAAGTGGACGACGTCGCCGTTCTTCCGCGTCCGCACCTCGTGGGCGAGGCCGCCGAGCCAGGCCAGGTCGTCGGACTCGTACAGCGCGAGGCCGTCCTCACGGCTCAGCCGCTCTCCGGCGAGAACCTTCTGTTCCAGCTCCCGCTTGAGCCCAGCGTCCATCTGCGGCCGCCTCCCATGTTTCCGAAATCAGGCTTCCCCCACCGTACTCCCCCGCCCTTCGGGCGGATGGGGCCCCCACGGCCGCCGCGCGTCAGCCCTCTTCCGGCAGGTCCCCGACCCGGTTCTCCCACTTGGTGGACAGCACGATCGTGGTGCGGGTGCGGGAGACGCCCTTGGTTCCGGAGAGCCGGCGGATGGTCTTCTCCAGGCCGTCGACGTCGTTGGCGCGGACCTTGAGCATGAAGGAGTCGTCGCCGGCGATGAACCAGCAGTCCTCGATCTCGGCCAGGTCCTTCAGCCGGCGGGCCACGTCCTCGTGGTCGGCGGCGTCGGAGAGGGAGATGCCGATGAGCGCGGTGACGCCGAGGCCGAGCGAGGCGGCGTCGACGGTGGCGCGGTAACCGGTGATGACCCCGGCCGCCTCCAGGCGGTTGATGCGGTCGGTGACGGAGGGGCCGGAGAGCCCGACGAGCCGGCCGAGCTCGGCGTACGAGGCCCGGCCGTTCTCGCGCAGGGCCTGGATGAGCTGCCTGTCCACGGCGTCCATAGGTACGAAGCCTTCCATTGTCCAGCGATACCGCGAGTTTGGGTATAGAATCAAAGGTACACAGGGCCAGACGCCCTGTGAATCGTTCATTCAGATCAAAGACGATCTTCAGGAGTGGTGTTCACCGTGTACACGATCGAGATGGCCTACGCCCGTATGCGCGAGCTGCAGGAGATGGCCAACCGCTCGCGTGCCCACCAGCCGTCCGCCTCGAAGCGCGCCGCAGCCACGAAGCGCGCCGCCAAGAAGCGCTAGTCAGGACGGGAAGCGGCTCCACCGAGCTCTCCCTTCCACCGGCGGTACAGCTCGTGCGGCACCCCTGCCGCGTCGAGCACCCGCCCCGCGACGAAGTCCACCAGGTCCTGGATGTGCGTCGCACCCGCGTAGAACGCCGGAGAGGCGGGCAGCACCACGGCGCCCGCCTCGTCCAGCGCCACCATGTGCTTCAGCGTCTGCCCGTTCAGCGGGGTCTCCCGCACGGCGACGACCAGCGGCCGCCGCTCCTTGAGCGTCACGCTCGCGACCCGCTGGAGCAGGTCCTTCGACAGCCCGAGCGCGACCCCGGCCACGGCGGCCGTCGACGCCGGCACGATCAGCATCCCCTTGACGGGGTACGACCCGGAGGACGGCCCCGCCGCCAGGTCCCCGGCCGGCCAGTACCGCACGTCGTCGACGGCGTCGGCGGACACCCGGAACGTCCCCGGCTTCCCGTCGGCACCCCGCGCCAGCCACTCCGCCAGGTCCTCGCGCCAGTGCGCGTCCCGGAAGGCGATCCCCGTCTCGTCGAGCAGCGTCAGCCGCGAGGCCCGCGACACGACCAGGTCGACGCTCTCCCCCGCCGCGAGCAGCCCCCGCAGTACGGCGGCGGCATACGGAGTCCCCGACGCCCCGGACACCCCGACCACCCAGGGACGACGCTGCTGCTTGTTCACCGGCTCCACGCCGACGAGCCTATCCGGAGGGGCACACGGGGCACGGAGTAAGGTGCCCCGGACGTTGACCCGGTGCGGAGGCGAACGTCCAGGAGGGGGCAGGGAATGAGCGGACCCGCGATCGACGGATGGGGCCCGTCCGACCGGGCGAAGGCAGCGGCCAAGCTGGTGACGGGCTGGGTCGTCCTGCTGTGGCTGCTCGAAGCCGCCGACCTCGCGACCGGGCACGCCCTCGACCCGTACGGCGTCACCCCGCGCGAGTCCGGCGAGCTGGCCGACATCGTGCCGTCGGCCTTCCTGCACTTCGGCTTCGGCCACGTCGCCGCGAACACCGTGCCCCTGCTGGTCCTCGGCTTCCTCGCCGCACTCGGCGGCATCCGGCGCTTCCTGGCCGTCGTGGCGCTGGTCGTGGTCTTCGGCGGCCTCGGCGTCTGGCTGTTCTCGCCGTCCGGCACCGTCACCGCCGGCGCGTCCGGCGTGGTCTTCGGCCTCTTCGGTTACGTGCTGGCCCGCGGCTTCGTGGACCGCAGACCGCTGGAGGCCGTCGTGGGCCTGCTCGTCGCCGCGGTGTGGGGCGGCTCGATGCTGACCGGCGTGGTCCCCACCGACGGGATCAGCTGGCAGGGCCACCTGTTCGGCCTGCTGACGGGAGTGACGGCGGCCTTCGTCCTCCGCCGCGGCCCCGGCCGCGCCGCCCTGACCGCCTGACGCCTCCCGCAGGCCCCGTCAGGTCTGGACGAACCGGGAAACCGAAGGCAGCACACACGATCGAGTCACACGGTCAGCCCGCGCACCAGGAGATCCAGCAGCGCGCACGCGAAAAGCGCGATCCCGATGAAGCCGTTGACCGTGAAGAACGCCCGGTTCAGGCGGGACAGGTCGTGCGGCTTCACGATCGAGTGCTCGTAGCAGAAGGCCGCCGCCACGATCACCAGGCCCACCCAGAAGAACGCGCCCGCGTCCGTCAGCAGCGCGTACCAGACCAGCAGGCCCGTGGTGACGACCGCCGAGGCCCGCGCGCCCCACAGGGCCGCCGGGATGCCGAAGCGGGCCGGGACCGACATGACGCCCTCGGCGCGGTCCGCCTGGACGTCCTGGCAGGCGAAGATCAGGTCGAAGCCGCCGATCCAGATGCCGACCGCCAGGCCCAGGACCACCGCGTCCCAGGACCACTCGCCGGTCACCGCCAGCCAGGCCCCGATCGGACCGATCGACTGGGCGAGCCCGAGGATCGCGTGCGGGAAGTTCGTGAACCGCTTGCCGTACGGATAGACCACCATCGGGACGACGGCGAGCGGCGCGAGCGCCAGGCACAGCGGGTTCAGCAGGGCCGCGGCGCCCAGGAAGACCACCACGGCCACCCCCGCGCCCGTCCACGCCGACCGCACCGACACCGCGCCCGTCACCAGCTCCCGGTTCGCGGTGCGCGGGTTACGGGCGTCGATCTCCCGGTCGATGATCCGGTTGCAGGCCATGGCGAAGGTCCGCAGTCCCACCATGCACACGGTCACCAGGAACAGCGTCCACCAGTGGATCGTGCGGTCCAGCTGGTACATCGCGCTGAGCGAGGCGATGTACGCGAAGGGCAGCGCGAAGACCGAGTGCTCGATCATGACGAGCCGGAGGAAGGCTTTCGTACGGCCCGGCCGGGCGCCGGGCACCGCTGCCGTGGTCACAGCCCGTACTCCTTCCAGCGGCGGTCCACCAGGGCCGCCGTCGCCGGGTCCGACTCGACCATGTCCGGCCAGCCGCCGTCGCGGGTGTAGCCCTCCTCGGGCCACTTCTTCGTCGCGTCGATGCCCGCCTTGCCGCCCCAGAACTGCTGGTAGGAGGCGTGGTCCAGGTGGTCCACCGGGCCTTCGACGACCGTGAGGTCGCGGGCGTAGTCGGTGTTGCCGAGCGCGCGCCAGGAGACCTCGTGGAGGTCGTGGACGTCGCAGTCCTTGTCGACCACGACGATCAGCTTGGTCAGCGACATCATGTGCGCGCCCCAGATGGCGTGCATGACCTTCTGCGCGTGCTTCGGGTACTTCTTGTCGATCGAGACGATCGCACAGTTGTGGAAGCCGCCCGACTCCGGCAGGTGGTAGTCCACGATGTCCGGCACGATGATCTTGAGCAGGGGCAGGAAGAAGCGCTCCGTGGCGCGGCCCAGCGGGCCGTCCTCGGTCGGCGGGCGGCCGACCACGATCGACTGGAGCAGCGGACGCTTCCGCATCGTGACGCAGTCGATCTTCAGGGCGGGGAACGGTTCCTGCGGCGTGTAGAAGCCGGTGTGGTCGCCGAAGGGGCCCTCCGGCAGCATCTCGCCGGGCTCCAGCCAGCCCTCGATCACGACCTCCGCCTGGGCCGGGACCTGGAGCGGGACCGTCTTGCAGTCCACCATCTCGATCCGCTTGCCCTGCACGAACCCGGCGAACAGGTACTCGTCGATGTCGCCCGGCAGCGGCGCCGTCGAGGCGTACGTGACGGCCGGCGGGCAGCCGAAGGCGATCGCGACCGGCAGCCGCTCCCCGCGCTGGGCCGCCACCGCGTAGTGGTTGCGGCTGTCCTTGTGGATCTGCCAGTGCATGCCGATGGTGCGCTTGTCGTGCCGCTGGAGCCGGTAGAGCCCCAGGTTGCGGATCCCGGTCTCGGGGTGCTTCGTGTGGGTCAGGCCCAGGTTGAAGAAGGAACCGCCGTCCTTCGGCCAGGTGAAGAGGGCGGGCAGCTTGTCGAGGTCGACGTCGTCGCCGGTCAGGACCACCTCCTGCACGGGGGCGTCCTTCACCTTCTTCGGCGGCACGTGGACCATCGAGCCCAGCTTCCCGAAGGCCTCGCGGACTCCGACGAAGCCGTGCGGCAGCTCCGGCTTGAGCAGCCCGCCGATCTTGTCGCTGATCTCCTCGTACGACTTCAGACCCAGTGCCTTCAGCAGCCGGCGGTCCGTGCCGAACACGTTCATCGCGAGGGGCATGGCGGAGCCCTTCACGTTCTCGAAGAGCAGCGCCGGGCCTCCCGCCTTGTTCACCCGGTCGACGATCTCCCCGACCTCCAGGTACGGATCGACTTCGGCCTTGATGCGCTTGAGGTCGCCTTCGCGCTCCAGCGCCCGGAGCAGCGAGCGGAGATCGTCGTAAGCCATGGGGCCCAGTATCGGTCACCGGCTAGGCTTGACCTGTCACCGGGGCCGTCCCGATCGCGTCCCGACACCGCTTCCAGGGGGCTGTCCCACATGCTCAGGGCACTGATGTTCATCCTGCCGCTGGCGCTGGTCATCTACTCGCTCATCGACTGCCTGAACACCCCCGAGGACGAGGTCAAGCACCTTCCCAAGGTCGTCTGGGTCATCATCATCCTGCTCTTCTGGATCGTCGGCCCGATCGTCTGGTTCGCGGCCGGCAAGCTGCGCCGCGGCCCGGCCGGCGGCTCCACGCCCAGCGAGTGGCACCGCAACCACCGCCAGGAGTGGGTCGCCCCCGACGACAACCCCGAGTTCCTGAAGTCCCTGAAGGAAGAGAACAAGAAGGACGAGTCCCTCCTCAAGGACTGGGAGGCCGACCTGCGCCGCCGCGAGGAGGAGCTGAAGAAGCGCGAGCGCGGCGAGCAGTCCGAGGAGAGGCGCGGCGAGGACGGCAAGGACGCCTGACATGGAGCTGCGGCTCCTCGTCACCTTCGAGAAGGTCGCCACGGTCCTCTCCTTCACCCGGGCCGCCGCCGAACTCGCCTACGCGCAGTCCAGCGTCACCAGCCAGGTCCGGGCCCTGGAGACCTCCCTCGGCGCCGAGCTCTTCGAGCGGCTCGGCTCCCGCATCCGGCTCACCGAGGCCGGCGAACGGCTCCTGCCGTACGCCCGGCAGATCATCGCGCTCGCCGACGAGGCCAGGGCGGCCGTCGCCTCCGGCGGCGAACCGGCCGGCACGATCGCCGTGGGCACCATGGAGTCGCTGACCTCCTACCGTCTTCCGCCGCTCCTCGAGCTCTTCCACCACCGCTACCCGGGCATCCGGCTCTCCCTGCGCCCCACCCTCGGCGACGCGACCCGTCAGGCGCTGCGCGAGGGCACGTACGACCTCGGTCTGCTGATGGAACGGGAGACCGCGCACGAGGGCCTGGAGAGCGAGGTCCTGACGGAGGAGCCGCTGGTCCTGGTGGCCTCGCCACGCCACCCGCTGGCCGGGCGCACCGGTCTGACGCCCGCCGACCTGGCGGCCTGCGCCCTGGTGGGGACGGAGCCGGGCTGCGCGTACCGGGACCTGTTCGAGGCGGAACTGAAGCCGTACGGGCCGGTGTTCACCGAGTACGGCACGATCGAGGCCAGCAAGCGGGGCGTGGCCGCCGGGCTCGGGATCGCGCTGCTGCCCCGGATCGCCGTCGCTGAGGACCTGGCGTCCGGGGCACTGGTGGCGCTGGACTGGGCGCCGCCGTTCACACTCTTCACGCAGATCGCGTGGCGGCGGGGGAAGCGGCTGCCGGAGCACGTCCGGCTGTTCGTGGAGCAGGCGCGGCGGCTCGTGAGCGAGGAGTCGCCGGGGTCGCCGGAGCCTTCGCCAGCGTGACCCTGAGGCTCGCGAGGACGATCAGCGGGACGCCGAGCGCCTGCACGAGGCCGATGTGGTGCCCGTACACCGCCCAGTCGGCGACCATGGCGACCGCCGGGTAGGTGAAGGCGAGGACCGCGATCCGGGCGGTGGGCAGCTTGGCGTAGGCCGCGTACATCAGCACGTACATCACTCCCGTGTGGATCAGCCCGAGCCCGGCCAGCCAGGCCCAGCCGGTGCCGAGCCGGGCGGCCTCGCCGAAGTCGGCGAAGGGCAGGAGCAGCGGGATGCCGACGGTGACCTGGACGAGCGCGATCAGGTGCGGCCGGACTCCGGTGATCCGCTTGGTGACGATCGTCGAGAGGGCGTAGAGCACGGCGGCGGCGAGCGCGAAGCCGAGCCCCTTGAGGGAGCCGGTGTCGCCCGGCCGGACACCGGACACGAGCACGAGCCCGGCGAAGGCGACGACGAGCCAGCCCACCTTCGCGGCGGTGATCCGCTCCCGCAGCACCACCGCTCCGAGCAGCACCAGGAAGAACGGCTGGGTGTGGTAGACGACGGTGGCCAGGGAGATCGAGGTCGCCTCGTACGCCTCGAAGAGGAACACCCAGTTGAAGACGATGAACACCCCGCCGAGCGCGGCGAGCCCGAGCTTGCGGGGCGTGAGCCCGTGCCCGGTGAAGAACCCGCGGGCCAGGCTGTACGCCCCGAGCGCGACCGCGCCGAAGAGGCACCGGAAGAACACCACGGTGAACGGGGAGGCGCCGGACTCGACGACGAAGATGCCGAGGGTGCCGGACAGCACCATGGCGAGGGTGAGTTCAAGGGTGCCCCTGGTCTGGTTCGCGCTGGTCTCGTTTCTCATGCCGTCGACGTTACGAACGGGCCGCCCGCCCGGTCCACGGGCCAGTGAGGCGTCATGCCGATGGGGCCATCGGAACCGCCGATCGCCCCCGCCCGGCCCGGCCGGCACGGCCGGCCACCAGAGTCCGTCCGAGGTCGAGGACGCTCAGCCCGAACATCAGGACGCCGAGCGGCACGTGCAGCGAGGGCACGTGCGCGACGCCGAGGACCACCTGGGCGGAGGCGAGCACGAGGAAACCGGTGGAGTACAGGACCGGCCGCAGCGGCCCGCCGCCCGGCTTCCACGCGAGGACGGCGGCGAGCACGTACAGCATGGTCGCGCCGTACATCACCTTCGACCCGGCGTCGTGCAGCGTGTAGCCGTAGGAGGTGGACAGCAGCAGCCCGGCGGTGGCCGCCTGGAAGAAGAGGGTCAGGGTCTGCAGGCCGATCGCGACCCGGGTGAAGACGGACGACGTGCTCTCGGTCATGACGAAATCCTTTTCGCTCGGACCCTCGGAGGGTGTGTCGTATCCCCGACGACACAGCACGGGGAAATGTGAGGGCGGACATGAGCACACCGGTCGAGGCGGCGCTGGAATCGCCGGACGACGTCATCGCCGAGCGGCGCCATCTGACCAATCTGGCCTACCGGTTGCTCGGCTCACCGGCCGAGGCCGAGGACGCCGTGCAGGAGACGTACGCCCGCTGGTACGCCCTGTCGCGCGAGCGGCGGGCCGCCGTCGACAACCCCGCCGCGTGGCTGACGACGGTCGCGACCCGGGTCTGCCTCGACCAGCTCGGCTCGGCGCGGGCGCGGCGCGAGCGCTATGTCGGCGAGTGGATACCGGAGCCGCTGCCCGACCGCACCGAGTGGGGCCTGTCGGACCCGGCGGACCGGATCACCCTGGACGAGTCGGTGAACATGGCCTTCCTGGTCGTCCTGGAGGCGATGACCCCCGCCGAGCGGGTCGCGTTCGTCCTCCACGACGTCTTCCGCTACCCCTTCGCCGACATCGCCACGATGCTCGGCCGCACGCCGGCCGCCTGCCGCCAGCTGGCGGCCTCGGCCCGCCGCCGCCTGCGCGCCGCGCGGACCACGCCACCCTCGACGCCTGGTCGGGCGGCCCTGATCCGCGACTTCAAGGAGGCCTGGGAAGCCAAGGACATCGACGCCCTGCTCGCGCTCCTGGCCCCGGACGCCACCCTGGTGGCCGACGGCGGCGGCCTGGTCGGCGCCGTCCTGCGCCCCCTCGAAGGCGCCACGCGCATCGCCGACTACCTCCTCTTCATCGCCACCAAGGCCCCCGCACTCACCCTCCTGGAACGCACGGTCAACGGCACCCCGGGCCTGGTCGCCCAGAACGCGGGCCGGACGGTGACGGTGGCGGCCTTCGACCTGTCCGACACCCGGGTGACCCGCATCTGGGCGGTCCGCAACCCGGAGAAGCTGCGGGCGTGGCAGTGGGGGGAGGAGGACGGGAACGTCATGCCGGGCACCGGAACGGACACCGCCTCGGCCGAGGAATAGCCCCCGCGGCCGAGGAGTTGGCAGCGACATGACCCTCGACCCCGGACACAGCCCGCACCGCTCGTTCCTCTTCGTCCTCGGCAGCTCCCGCCCCGACGGCAACTCCGAGATGCTCGCCCGCGCCGCCGCCGCGCATCTGCCCGCCGGTGCCACGCAGCGCTGGGTGGATCTGAACCGGCTGGCGCTGCCCGATTTCCAGGACGGGCGGCACGAGAGCGGCGACCGGCAGGTCACGGCCGACGAGGAGCTGTTGTGGCGGGCCACGGCGGAGGCGACCGACGTCGTCATCGTCTCGCCGCTGTACTGGTACAGCCTCTCCGCGCAGAGCAAGCGCTACCTGGACTACTGGTCGGGCTGGCTGAACGTGCCCGGCTCTGACTTCAAGGAGCGCATGGCGGGCGGCACGCTGTGGGGCGTGACGGCCATGGCCGACGACGACCACGTGGTCGCGGACGGCCTGGTGACCGGCCTGAGCCTCTCGGCGGCCTACCTGCGGATGCGCTTCGGCGGCGTCCTGACCGGCACGGGCTCCCGCCCGGGCCGGGTGCGGGCCGACGAGCGGGCGATGAGCCGTGCCAGGACCTTCTTCCACGGCGAGGCCCCGCTCGCCCGCTTCCCCTACGAGGAGGAGGCCGACGCCGCCGCGTGATCCCGGCACCCCGCTGGGGGGGGGGCATCCATCCGGCTGCGGCTCGGGAACCCGCTACGCGTTCCGGGTCAGGAGGCCGGCGTCGATGACCTCGGCGATCAGGGTGGCGCCGCGGCTGTTCTGGTGGATGTGGTCGGTCGTGAGCACGAGGTTCCGGCGCCGCGAGATCGTGTCGAAGTCGCGGCGCAGCACGGCGCGTTGGACGAGGACGCCGAGGCCCGCCGCGGGGGTGGCCTCCCGGTAGGGAATCGGCGGTGGGTCCGCTCGGCGGAGATCCTCGGTCTGGCGTTCGTGGAGTGGAAGGTACGTCACCCCGTTGGTGGTGGCGACTTCGGCGATCAGCCGGCTGTACCGCTGCGATGCCTGCGCCGCTGCTCCGTCGAGTTGTTGGCCGAGAACCGGGAGCGACAGCAGACCGATCCTCGCGTCGGTCTCCGCTCGCAGTCGTTCGACGACGGCTCCCAGGCACTGCTGGAACCAGCCGGCTGACGGGCGTTCGGGGAGCTGTTTGCGCTTCATGACCTTGTCGACGCGGTAGCCGGCAAGGCTCGCTCGGGCGTCGTTGGTCCCGATCAGCACGGTGATGACGCCGGGCGGGTTCGCGATGACGGCGTCGAGGCTTCGCAGGAGGTTGTAGGCGAAGTCGCCGTTGGCGCCGAAGCGGGAAAGCTGCAGATCACCGGATGGGTGGCGTCGTCCGAGTACGTCCAGGTAGTCGGCACTGATCAGCGCGCGGGTGAGGCTGTCGCCGAGGCAGGCGATGCGCGTCGTCATGATGCTTCCGGTCCCGGGACGCCGAGGCGTTCGGCCGGGTGGGTGTCGGTGCGAGGACGGTGGTCGGTGCCGAGGCCTGCGGTGATGGTCAGGATGGACGTCGGCCCGCTCATGTCGACGGCGTGCCACACCCCGGCCGGGTTGACGGTGGCCTCGCCGGGCCCGAGCAGAACGCGGTGGGGCGCTCCGTCCAGGTCACGGGTGACCGTCACCGATCCGCTGAGGCAGACGAGCAGTTCGTCGCCGGCGGGGTGCTTCTCCCAGTGGTCGCCGGGGCCGTCGCCGTCGAAGATCATCACCATCCGGCCCTCGGCGCCGTCTGCCGCAACCGCGGCGCTGTAGGCCTGGAGCGCCTCCGGGTCCCAGGCGAAGCCCTCGACGGTTTTCGCCGTCGATCCCAGTCCGAGGTGCACGGGGGTGGTCCGCAGGTCGATGGCGTCGTGTTCGTTGACGAGTCTCATGCCGCCGATCGTCACACCGCAGCGACCGGGTGGTCTTGAAGGAATGGGAACACCAGCCGACGCGACGGGCGGTCGGTCGGTCGGTCGGCGGCTACCCGGTCCCGAGGAGGACCTCGCCGTGCCGCCAGGCCGTCGGCGTCCGGCCCGTGAACTCGCTCCAGTCCCGGACGAGGTGGGCCTGGTCGGCGTAGCCGGCGATGGTCGCCACATCGGGCCACGGGAGCCGGTCCCGCGCCGTCGCCAGGTCGTGCGCGTGCTCGAAGCGGAGAACGCGGGCGAAGGCCTTCGGTGACAGGCCCATCTCGCCACGGAACCGTTCGGTGAGGTGCCGGCGGCTCCAGCCCAGTTCCGCGGCGAGTGCACCGACCTGGACGCAGCCCCGTGCGGCGACGAGGCAGCGCCAGGCCTCGGCCACCTCGGGGCGCATCCGGCGCACATGGTCGCTGTCGGCGCCTCGGCCAACAGCTCGCAGGAGCAACTCGTCCAGTACGGTGAACCGCGCCGCCCATGTCGATGCCGCTCGGAGCCGGTCGGCCAGTTCGACACCGAGCGCTCCGAGAAGCTCGTCCAGCGGGACCAGTCGGTGGGCGAGCACAGCTGCGGGCATGCCGTAGACGGCCCGGGCCCCGAGCGGTGTCAGCGCCACCTTCACACCTTGCTGGCGTCCGTCGTGGTGGATCGCGACGGACCGGCCCATCAGACCGCCGGCCACACTGCCGAATCGGGTGACCGGCGACCCGTCGCCCACGCCCGCCGCCACCTCCAAGGGGTCCGACAGGCTGATCACCGCAGTGAGAACGCGACCCGGCGGGCCGCAGTGCACCCCGGCCGGGAGCCCGCGGAGGTCGAAACCGACATACGAGTCGACGTACCGCCGCAAGGCGGGCGCCGGACGTGCACCGATCCCGGTGGCCATGCGACCTTCCTCCCCACGCGGAGTACGAGCCGACGAGCCCGTCAAGATTACCAACCGGCCCACCGCGCCGCTTGCCTTGGACGCACCGGTACCGGATGCGCTACAGCCTGCCCGTGGCGTAGCGGACCTGCCTGTCGACCGGCAGGCCGGTCGTCGAGCCCCCGTCCCCTCCCGCGCCGCTCAAGGCCTGCGGCGCATCAGGCGGTAGGCGACACCCGCGGCCGCGCAGAGGGCGAGGCCGAGGCCGGCGTACACCTCCAGCCGGTGGGGCCCGGCCGATCCGCCCAGGCCGCCGCGCGCCCCGAAGGACGGCAGAGCCGTCGGGGCGGTGGGTTGGGGCGCCATGGTCCGGGTGGGGACGGCCGTCGGCACAAGGGGCCGAGGTGTGGCGCCCATGCGCCTGGGCAACGCCTCACAGGCGATGCCGTCATCAGGACCCTGGTCCTCGTCGAGTCGGTGCGGATCACGCCGGTCGCGGTTGAACTCGGCCTGCGCGTCTTCCTGGAAGGCGAAGTCCGCGCAGTCCAGGTCCTGTTGGGCGTGCGCCACGTGTGCTGCCGGAAGGGCGGAAGCGGCAGCCAGGGCTATGCCCGCCATCGCGGTACGACGGTTCACGAATGCCTCCTGAGAGCGTGAAGCCCCTTCCTCGACGATACGAAGGGGGCATCGCGCGTGCCGCGCCTCGCTAGGCCGAACGATGCACGGGGTGAGCCTCGGCAGCGTCCGGGGAAGGCTCCCCCCATGGATCAGGAACTGGCCCGGCGGTGGCTCGCCGGTGCGGTCGCGGAGGCGCGGGGCGGGCTCGCGGAGGGTGGGATTCCCATCGGGGCCGCGCTGTACGGGGGCGACGGCGTGCTGCTCGGGCGGGGGCGGAATCGGCGGGTGCAGGGCGGGGATCCGTCGGCGCACGCGGAGACCGAGGCGTTCCGGGCGGCGGGGCGGCAGCGCTCGTACCGGGGGACGACGATGGTGACGACGCTGTCGCCGTGCTGGTACTGCTCCGGGCTCGTCCGGCAGTTCGGGATCTCGCGGGTGGTGGTCGGCGAGGCCCGGACCTTCCACGGCGGGCACGACTGGCTGGCGGAGCACGGGGTCGAGGTGCTCGTGCTCGACGATCCCGAATGCGTCGCGATGATGCGGGAGTTCATCCGGGAGCGGCCTGAGCTGTGGAGTGAGGACATCGGTGATGAGTGAGGCCCGGCTTCTGACGATCGATCTCGGCCGGGACCCGGCCGGTCAGCTGCCCGCCGTCGACCTGGCCCTGCGGCAGGCCGGGTTCCTGCTGGTCACCGGGCACGGGGTGGAGCAGGGCCTGCGGGCGGCCATCCGCGAGAGTGCCCGCGCCTTCTTCCATCTGCCGGCCGCCGTGAAGGCGCCGTACGCCGTGAAGGTCGGCGGGCGCGGCTGGCTCCGGCCCGGTGCGGAGGCCAACGGGTACGCGGAGGGCACCGCGACCCCGCCGGACCTGAAGGAGTCGCTGTCCTTCGCGGCCGAGGAGCCGACCGGCGACCCGGCCGTCGACGCGGAGTGGTTCCTGCCGAACACCTGGCCCGCCGAGGTCCCGGAGCTCAGGGGACTCGTGGAGGAGTACCTGCGGCAGATGCGGGAGCTGTCCGATCGCGTCCTCGATCTGCTCGGGCTCGCGCTCGGCGAGGACGCCGACTTCTTCACCCGGCACACCGGGCATCCCACCTTCGGATTCAACATCAACTGGTACCCCGGCAGGGACCGGACCGGTGAGCCCGAGCCCGGACAGTTCCGGATCGGGCCGCACACCGACTTCGGCACGGTCACCGTCCTCGACCGGCAGGCCGGCAAGGGTGGGTTGCAGCTCTACACAGAGGCGGACGGGTGGCTCGACGCGCCGTACGACCCCGCCGCCTTCACCGTCAACATCGGTGATCTGATGGCCGGCTGGACGGGCGGCCGCTGGCGCTCCGGGCGGCACCGCGTCCTGCCGCCGCCCGCCGACGCGCCCGCCGAGGAGCTGATGTCGCTGGTCTACTTCTACGAGTGCACACCCGGCACCACCATCAACGGCATCGAGTCCCACGCCTATCTGCGCGCCCAGCTCGACGCCATCACCGCAGAGTGACAGCTCCGTGACCCAAAAGCCTGGCCGAAGCCCAACTCCCGGTCGATAATCTCGACTTGAGGATGTGACGGGGCACGTCTGGTGGGATGCAGGGGGTGGCGGGTGGACAGGGTCCTATACGGCCGCGAGGCGGTGCTCCACCGCACGGGACTCGCCGCGCGACTGGTCGGGCTCGGCGGCGAGGGGCTCGCCCGCGTCCCGTACGAGCACGGCGACGACCCGCCCGTCGTGGTCCTCACCGGCGGGCGCGGCATGGGCAAGACCGCCCTGCTCAAGCAGCTCCGCAACGTCTACAAGGGCGCCACCCCGCTCGCCCTGCTCGACTGCGACCGGATCGAGCCGCCCGCCGACCACGGGCCGGGCTGGACCGAGCTGACCGGCGCGCTCGCCGAGCTCGCCGTCCAGCTGGCGCCACGGGTGACCGGCGCCAAGCCGGTGCAGTTCCCGCGGCTCTCGCTCGGTCTCGTCGCGGTCGCCTCCACCGGCTGGACGCAGGAGGACGACGAGCGGGCCCAGCGCGACCTCCAGCGCCTCGGCCCGGTGCTGTCCACCGTCGACGCCACCAAGGGCGCGGCGGCCAACTGGGTCACCAAGGTGCTCACCAAGCTGGCCGCCACCTTCGCCGACGCCGCCGCACCGCTCGCCGGGCTGCTCGCCGAGGCCACCGTGGAGACGGTCCTGGAGGAGGTCTTCGGCAAGTTCCAGCAGAAGTCCGAAAGCTGGTACGGGACCTACCGCAACGCGGGCGGACGCGGCAAGGCCGGGCTCCAGCAGCTGGCCGTCGACTTCGCGCAGGGCGGCCGCCGCCGCCAGGAGGCCGAGGGTTTCCTGGTCGGCGCGCTCGTCGAGGACCTGGGCCAGGCCTACCGCGGCCTCACCCGGATGGGCACCCGGCGCGGCCGGCCCGTCGTCCTGCTCGACAACGCCCACGGCGAGCTGGGCCGCCGGCTCGTCGAACCGATTCTGCGGGCCCGCCACGACGGGCTGCGCGACAAGGTCGTGGTCGTCGCCGCCTCCCGGGTGCGCGAGCACGAGGGCCTGCGCCACGCCCACCGGCTGCGGCTGCCGGAGACCGCGCACCGGGCGCCCGCCCCGCGCGGCGACGACGTCACCTCCGGCATCCTCGCCGTCGACCTCACCCCGCTCTCGCCCGCCCAGACCCAGGCCGCCTTCGACCGGCTCGACCCGTCCGGGCTCACCCCGGCCGACCTGGCCCGCGGCGTCCACCGGCTGACCGGCGGCCGGCCGCTGGGCGTGATGCTGCTCGGGCAGGCCGCCGCGGAGGCGCCGCGCGCCGAGCGGCCCGGGCTCACGCCCGGCGCGCTGCTCGACCTGACCGTGGAGCTGCGCGAGGACGCCCGCCCGGTGCCCGTCGCGCCCGCCCTCCTCGGCGCGCTCCTGCCGCAGCCGCGCCTGGAGCCGTTCACCGTCCTCGCCGCCGCCCACGACGAGGAGTCGGCGCGGCTGCTCGCCCGCACCCGCCTGCACACCGCGTCGCGCGACGGCGACATGGCCCTGCTGGTCCGCGACGAACTGCGCGCCGAGGACTGGCCCGAGGGGCCCGAGCACTTCGTCGCCGACCCGCTGCTGCGCGCCCTGCTGCTGCACCGGCTGCGCTTCGAGGACGCCGACCACCCGCGGTACGCGGTGTGGCGGGCGGTGCACGAGACGCTGCACCGGCACTACGGGCGGGACGGCGCGCCCGCCGCCCACCTGCCGTACCGGCTGCACCACGAACTGGCGCTCGGACGCACCGAGGAGGCCGTGACGCATCTGCGGGTCACGTTCCCCGAGCCCGACGTGGTCGGCTGGCTGGGCCGGCTCCGGTTCATCGCCTCCGCGCCGTACCCGCGCGAGCCGGGAGCCGGCGGGCCCGACCCGCGGCGGGCCATCGCCCTCGGCCGGCAGGCGCCGGACCGGCTGCCCGACGGCCGTGGCGGTCCCGACGGTGCGGACGGCCTCCAGGGCCTCGACGCCGAGCAGACCGCCCTGCACCTGTCCGTACGGCGGCTGCTGCACGCCGTGTGGCTGCTGACCGATCCGCTCGCCCTGCCCGACGGCGAGGTGGCCGAGAAGCTGGCGCACGAGCTGCGGCAGCTCTCCGGCCGCCATCTGACGGGCAACAGCCCGCTGTGGGACGCGGCCACCCACTGGCCGAGGGACATACACGCCTGGCGCCGGCTCTCGCTGCCGCCCGGCCGCGAGGACGGAGTCTGAGGCGATGACCGACCGGCTGCGCAACCGTTATCTCTACACCCCGCGACAGAAGTTCTTCGCCGCCGTGATCGCCCTGCTCGTGGTCGGAGTGCCGCTGGGCTGGGCGGTGAAGACGTGGACCACTCCGGAAAACCGTTCCTGCGCGTCCGGCGTCGAGCGCCCGAAGGGCTCCGACGAGTGCGTCGGCGTCAACGGCGACGGCTTCGACTTCCGCGTGCCCGAACTCGCCGAGGTGGCCGGCCTGATAGGCCGCGAGAACGCCACCCTCAAGGCCGACCAGTACGCCACCGTCGCCGTCCTGCTGCCGCTCACCTCCCCCGACCCCGGACTGCGCGTCAAGGTGCTGCACGAGGTGCAGGGCGCCTACGCCCGCCAGTACCGCGCCAACCACGAGTCCAACAGCGAGACGCCCAAGATCCGCCTGGTCCTCGCCAACACCGGCAAGGGCAACGCCCACTGGCAGAGCACCGTCGACCAGCTCACCGCCATGACCGGGGCACCGCACCGGCTCCGCGCGGTCACCGGCGTCGCCACCTCCTCCACC
This sequence comes from Streptomyces sp. NPDC127114, assembly GCF_042677525.1. Classification (NCBI taxonomy): domain Bacteria; kingdom Bacillati; phylum Actinomycetota; class Actinomycetes; order Kitasatosporales; family Streptomycetaceae; genus Streptomyces; species Streptomyces sp. NPDC127114. The sequence goes on along the minus strand of NZ_JBHXTJ010000052.1, from coordinate 7,318 downwards.
GAGGTGCGGCTCGCCGTCACCGCCCTCACCAAGGCGGGCGTCGCCGTCGTCGGCACCACCATCACCGCCGACGACATCGCCAACGGCCCCGGCCACAACCGCTTCCCCGGCCTCGCGCGCGTCTCGCCCACCAACGGCGACGAGGCCAAGGCCCTGGCCCACTTCGGCCGGGTCGACGCCGCCAAGGCCCTGCTCGTCCAGGACACCCGCACCGGCGACCACTACACCGACACCCTCAAGTCGGCCTTCGCCGCCTCCCTCAAGGGCGCGCCCTACGAGCCCCAGCTGTTCACCTCGCCCGCGGACCCCACCGAGGAGGGCACCACCGCCAACACGTTCAAGCAGATCACCCACCTGATCTGCGACACCCGCGCGGAGACCGTGTTCTTCGCCGGCCGGCACACCCAGCTGCGCCAGTTCATCAACGCGCTGGGCGCCCGCGGCTGCGTCGAGCGTCCCTTCACGATCCTCACCGGCGACGAGGGCTCCTACCTCGGCGCCGACGCCAAGCTCGACCGCAAGGCCCTCAAGGCCCGGCTGACGGTCCGCTACGCGTCCCTCGCCCACCCCGACGCCTGGCGCGCCGCGCCCGGCCGCCCGGTCCCCGCGACGGGCGGCTCGACGGTCGCGTACGAGACCTTCGTGACGGACATCGCCCGCGCCTCCAAGAAGCCGGTCGCGCTCGCGGACGGGCAGGCGATCGTCGCGTACGACGCGATGGCGACCGCCGTCCACGCGATCCGCCAGGCCACGCCGGACGGCGCCGCCCACCCGGAGCTCGCGGACGTCGCGTCCCAGTGGCCGCAGGTCAAGGGCTCGCTGCGGGTGCAGGGCGCGAGCGGCTGGATCTGCCTGGACAACTTCGGCAACCCGTACAACAAGGCGGTGCCGATCGTGGAACTCGCCGAGGACGGCTCACAGCGCTTCGTCGCCATCGCCTGGCCGGAGGGCTCGCCGCCGGCGGCGAGCTGCCTGCCGCCGCGCCGGGGGTGAGGCGCGGGGCCGAGGCGGGGCCTGCGGCGGCCGGGCCGCCCTACGGCACCCACTTCGGCCAGGGCGCGTCCTCCAGCTCGTACATCTCGCGGAGCGCGCGCCGGCGGTCCTCGGTCCAGTCGAGCCAGTTGGTGGGGTGGCCGTCCAGGGCGCCGGCGAGCCGTTCGAAGTGCTCGTGCCACCCGGCCAGCGCGTTCAGCTTCTCGTCGCGCGTGCCGCGGAACTCGTGCGTGAAGCGCAGGACGGTCGCGGGCTCCAGGTGGAAGCGGATCCGCTGGTGCCCGGGGTCGACGGTGTACTCGGCGACGTTCTCCATGTCCCAGGCGGTCACCCGCCCGGACAGGACGGTGTCGCTGTTGAACCAGCGCAGGGTGACCCGCCCGCCCAGTCTGGGCTCCAGCGGGTCCGCCGCGCAGAGCCACTGCGGCAGGCCCTCCGGTGTCGCGACGGCGGCCCAGACACTCACCATCGGGTGCGGCAGCTCGATCACGAACCGCAGGTGGTGCCGGTCGTCGTGGGTCTCGCTCCTGCCCCGGGGTATCTCGCTCATGGTTCCAGCGTGGCCCCGGGGCGGGACGGGTGCCAGCTCAGGCCGGCTCAGCCCCTGCTCAGGCCCGGCTCACACCCCGGCGTAGGAGTGCTTGCTGCTCACGAAGATGTTGACGCCGTAGTAGTTGAAGAGGAAGCAGCCGAAGGCGATGAGCGCGATGTACGCGGCCTTGCGGCCCTTCCAGCCGGCCGTGGCGCGGGCGTGCAGATACGCGGCGTAACCGACCCACGTGATGAAGGACCAGACCTCCTTGGCGTCCCAGCCCCAGTAGCGGCCCCACGCGTCACCGGCCCAGATCGCGCCGGCGATGATCGTGAAGGTCCACAGCGGGAAGATCGCCGCGTTCACGCGGTACGCGAACTTGTCGAGGCTGGCGGCGGCGGGCAGCCGCTCCAGGACGGAGCGGGCGAAGGAGCCCGGGTTGCCGCCGCTGGCGAGCTTGTTCTCGTACGAGTCGCGGAACAGGTACAGCAGGGTGGCGACGGCGCCGAGGTAGAGCACGGCGCCGCAGAAGATGGCGGTGGAGACGTGGATCCACAGCCAGTACGAGTGGAGCGCCGGCACCAGCTGGTCGCTGTCGGTGTAGAGCCAGGTGGTGGCCACGCCGAGGTCCAGCAGGACGGTGGTCACCAGCGGCAGACCGATCCAGCGGACGTTCTTCTTGAAGAGCAGGAAGCCGAGGTACACGCCGACCGCCACCGTGGAGAAGGTGGTGGAGAACTCGTACATGTTGCCCCAGGGGGCCCGCTGCACGGACAGCGCGCGGGTGACCACGCCGGCGGCCTCGACGAGGAAGGCCAGCGCGGTCAGGGAGACGGCGATCCGGCCGTACAGGTCGCCCTTGACCGTGCCGCCGGCGGCGCCGGGTCCGTCCGGCACGTCCCGGGCGCCGGCCGCGGCGCGGGTGACGACCTTCGGCTTGTCGAGCACGGCGGTGCCGCCGGCCGCGTTCCTGACCTGCACGGTCACGGCGGGGGCGGCGGTGTCCTGCCGCTGGGTGAGCGCGGCCGCGGTACGGCCGACCTTGCTGCGGCTGCCCAGCACCCACTCGGCGATGTGGGCCAGGAAGGCCAGCGTGTAGACGGCCATCGAGGAGTAGACGAGCGTGTTGCTCATCTGCGCCAGGCTCTCGTTGGTCTCGGCGGCGAGGATCACTTCTCAGCCCCTTCGGACTTTGCGGCAGGTTCCGCGGCAGGGTCTTCCGCGGACGGGGGTTCCGGCGCGGTGGGCGCCTTGGCGTGGAGCGTGACCGCGAGGTCGGCCAGCTCCTCGGGCAGCCTCGCGGACTCGCTGCGGCCGAGGCCCGCCATCTCGACGACGGTGACGCCGTCCTCGCCCCGTACGGCCCGGATCCAGATCCGGCGCCGCTGGATGAACAGCGAGCCGGCGAGGCCGGCGATGGCGGCGATCGCGCCGGCGAGGGCGAGGCCGTTGCCCGGCTGCTGGGAGACCTGGAAGCTCGCCCACTCCTTGATCTCCTTCTCGAAGGTGATCGAGCCGGCGCCGTCCGGCAGCGTCATGGTCTCGCCGGGGAGCAGACGGTTGGCCTTGCCGGTGCCGCCGTCGACCGCGAACTGCTTCATCTTCGAGGTGTCCAGCTGGTACACGTTCTGCGGCAGACCTGAGTTGACGCGCAGGTCGCCGTGGTAGCCGGTGAGCGCCATGACCGGGAAGCCGAGCGCCGGGAACTGGGAGAACATGTTTCCCTTGCCGGCGCCGGCGAAGGTGGGCACGAAGAAGGCCTGGAAGCCGAGCTGTTCCTTCTTGCCGTTCTTGTCGCGGTAGCCGTCCATCACCTTGATCGCGCCGGTCGAGGTGATGTTGTTGTCGATCGGCAGCAGCGGCACGGCGTCGCGCATGACGACCTTGCCGCGGCCGTCCCGGACGGTGACGACGGGCGCGTAGCCGTGGGCGATCAGGTAGACCTTCGCGCCGCCGACCTCCAGCGGCTCGTTGACGCGGATGACGGCCTTCTTGTCGGGGCCGCCGTCCTGGGAGTACGTGACGTCCGCCTCGAAGGTGCGCGGGGTGCCGCGCTGCGGGCCGTTCTTCTCGTACGTGCCGGTGAACCTGTCCAGGGTGAAGCCGAACGCGGGCAGGTCGTCGACGCCGAAGAGGGAGCCGGACTTGAAGTCGTCGTACTGGGTGAGCGTGTTGGAGAAGCCGTCGCCCTCGACGATCAGCTTGCCGCCCTCGGACTTCATCAGCTGGCCCCAGGCGAAGGCGACCAGCATGACGATGAGCGCGATGTGGAAGGCCAGGTTGCCGGCCTCGCGCAGATAGCCCTTCTCGGCGGCGACGGCGTCACCGGCGGTGTGGGCGCGGAAGCGGCGGCCCTTGAGCATCGCGAGCGCGGCGGCCCGGACCTCCTCGGGTCCGGCCTCGGTGCGCCAGGTGGTGTACGCGGGCAGGCGGGTGAGCCGCCTGGGGGCGCCCGGCGGGCGGCCGCGCAGCTGGCCGACGAACTGCCAGCTGCGGGGCACGATGCAGCCGATGAGCGAGACGAACAGCAGGATGTAGATCGCGGAGAACCACACCGAGCTGTAGACGTCGAAGAGCTGGAGCTTCTCGTAGATCGGCGTGAGGGTCTCGTGGGCTTCCTTGAAGGCCTGCACCTTCAGCTCGTCCGCGCTGGTCTGCGGGATGAGGGAGCCGGGGATCGCGCCGAGGGAGAGCAGGAAGAGGAGGATCAGGGCGACCCGCATGGAGGTCAGCTGCCGCCAGAACCAGCGGATCCACCCGATGACGCCGAGGGCGGGGCCGCCGACGGCCGCCTCCTCGGCGGGTGCGGTGGACAGCTGGGACGCGGCCTCGCCGAGGCCGCCGTCCTGCTCCCTGGCGCTCACGGCGTCGTGGGTGGCGTCGGTGCCGTCGGTGCCCTGGGTGTCGTTCGTGTCTGTCGTGCTCATCTCGGAACTCTCAGATCCCCACCGTGTAACCGCTGGCCCAGCCCTGCATCGTGGAGACCATGCTGTCCCATGCTCCTGTGAGCAGGAGGACGCCGGTCACGATCATCATGCCGCCGCCGATCCGCATCACCCAGGCGTAGTGCTTCTTCACCCAGGCGAACGTGCCGAGCGCCTTGCGGAAGGCGATGGCGGTGAGGATGAACGGCAGTCCGAGGCCGAGGCAGTACGCGAAGGCGAGCGTCGCCCCGCGGCCGGCGCTGGCCTGCTCCATGGCGAGCGCGTTGATGGAGGCGAGGGTCGGACCGATGCAGGGGGCCCAGCCGATGCCGAACAGCGCGCCGAGCACCGGGGCTCCCACCAGGCCGGCGGCGGGCTTCTTGTGGAAGCGGAACTCGCGCTGGGTGACCCACGGCAGCAGGCCCATGAACAGCACGCCCATGAGGACCATGAGGATGCCGAGGACGGTGGTGAGGACGTCCCGGTACTGCTGCAGGGTCCAGCCGAAGCTGCCGAACAGCGCCCCGCCGGACACGAACACGGCGGAGAAGCCGAGCACGAAGAGGGCCGCGCCCGCGGTCATCCGGCCCCGCCGGGCCTCGGCGAGGTCGGTGCCGGTGACCCCGGTCACGTAGCTGAGGTAGCCGGGGACGAGCGGCAGCACGCACGGCGAGAAGAAGGAGACGAGTCCGCCGAGCACGGCGATCGGCAGGGCGAGGAGCAGCGCGCCGCTCAGGACCGTCTGGTTGGGATCCACGTCACATTCCCCGTCACTTTTCCGCGACGAGCGGTTCGATCATGGAGCGGAGCTTGGTCTCGTCGAGCGCCATCAGCGAACGCGCGGCGATCTTTCCGTCCTTGTCGAGAACGATCGTGGACGGAATGGCCTGCGGATTCATGGAGCCCTTGGGGAATCCGTTGAGAATGAGCTTTCCGGTCGGGTCGAAGAGGCTGGGATAGGGAACCCCGAACTCCTCCTCGAAGGCCAGTCCCTTGGAGGTGTCGGAGTCCCGGGTGTTGATCCCGACGAACTCGACGCCCTTCGCCTTCATCTCGTTCGCGACCTTGGCGAAATGCGGGGCCTCGGCCCGGCAGGGCGGGCACCAGGAGCCCCAGACGTTGAGGACGACGACCTTGCCCTTGAGGTCGGCGACGTCCAGCCGCTTGCCTTCGAGGGTCTGTCCGGCGATCTCGTCGACCGGCTTCCGCTCGCCCTTGGCGACGGTGGAGATACCGCCCGTGTTGGTCACGAAGTTGGTGTCACCGCCGCCGCCGGACTTGCCGTTGCCGTCCGAGCTACAGGCCGAGAGCGCGAGCGCGGCGGCCAGGACTCCGGCCGTCAGCAGGGTGCGGCGGGGCGCACGGCTAAGACTCATGTGAAAAGTTTCGCATGGGCGTTTCGAGGATCTTGGGCACCCCCCTACGTGCCCGTAAAGCCCCTTGTCAAGAAAGCCTAAGCAGCTGCGTCACACGGTCTTGAGGAATGCGTTCCAGCCGCCCGCCGGGGACTGGCCGACTTCCAGGGTACGCAGCCTGGCGAGGATCTTCGGGTCCTGGACGTCCAGCCAGTCCACGAACTGCCGGAAGGAGACCAGCCGCACGTCCTTCTTGGCGGCCATTCCCTTCAGGGCCTCCTCGACGGCGTCCATGTAGATGCCGCCGTTCCACTGCTCGAAGTGGTTGCCGACGAAGAAGGGGGCGCGGTTGGACTCGTACGCGCGGTTGAAGCCGGACAGATAGGCCTCGGTGGCCTGCTTGCGCCAGCCGGGATAGCGGGAGGGCACGCCCTTGGTGGTGTTCTTCGACTGGTTGGCGAGCATGTTGTAGTCCATGGACAGGACCTCGAAGGAGTGGCCGGGGAACGGCACCGCCTGGAGCGGCAGGTCCCAGACGCCGCCGCGCTTGACCGGCCACATCTGGCGGCCGCCGGGCGAGCTGGCGTCGTAGCGCCAGCCGAGGCGCCTGGCGGTGGGCAGCAGGTTGTCCTGGCCGAGCAGGCACGGCGTGCGGCCGCCGACGAGCTCCTTGGTGTAGTCGAAGGGCAGCGGGTCGAGGTCGGTCCAGCCGGTGTTGGTCTTCCACTTGGTGACGAAGCCGACGGCCTGGTCGATCTCGTTCTGCCAGTCGGCCGGGGTCCAGTGGGCGACCGAGCCCGAGCCGCCGCAGAAGTGGCCGTTGAAGTGGGTGCCGATCTCGTGGCCTTCGAGCCAGGCCTGCCGGACGTACTTCAGCGTGTCCTTGATGTGGTCGTCGGTGAGGTAGCCGATGTCGGAGGCGCCGACCCGGTTGTTCGGCGGGCGGTAGAGGCTCTTCTTCGACTCGGGCAGGAGGTAGAGGCCGGAGAGGAAGAAGGTCATCGCCGCGTCGTGGTTCCTGGCGAGTTCGAGGAAGCGCGGGAAGAGGCCGTTGCCGACCTCGCCGGCGCCGTCCCAGGAGAAGATCACGAACTGCGGCGGGGTCTGGCCGGGTTCGAGCGGCACGGGCGCGTCGGGCTGGTGGGGCTGCTTTCCGGTGTCGGCGGTGGAACCGTCGCCGATCGGCCGGGCGTCATCCTTGCCGGGCGTGGCGGAGGTGGTCGGCGCACCGGTCACGTCACCACCCTTGCCCGGTCCGGAACGTCCAGGCTTGTCCTGGTTGTCACCACTACAGGCGGCCAGACCCAGTGCCGCCGCGGCACCAACTCCCGCCCCGAGCAGACTCCTCCGATTGATCCCGCGCATGACATCCCCATTCGCGCTGACGTAAGACCTGAACGTCATCCAAACCGACAATGGGTGAGATGCCGGGAGGAACACGGAGGTTCCGGGAATTAGCACAAAAATTTCAGGGCGGTCGGACGACGCGAAGTCGTCCGCCCGCCCGGAGGGGT
>NZ_JBHXTJ010000051.1:7613-47753 GCF_042677525.1 Streptomyces sp. NPDC127114 | reverse complement strand
GTGCAGCCGTCCGGAACCGGAATCTCGCCGGGTCCGGACGGCTGCACCGCGTCGCGGGGCCGTGTCGCGCGTGTGGAGTTGTGCGGGGCGGGGTGGAGGGGGTGGAGGAGTGCCCGCTGGAGGTGCCGGTCAGTCCCGGGGCGTGCGCAGTGCCTGGACCGTGGGGCCGAGCTCCGGGTCGGCGGCGAACGTGTTCAGCGCGGACGACAGGACCTCCGTATAGGTGGCACGCGCGGCCTCGTAGCGCTGCCGGCCCTCGTCCGTGATGACCGCGTAGACACCGCGCTTGTCGGACGGACACAGGTCCTTGAAGGCGAAGCCCGCCGATTCGAGCCGGCCCACGAGCCGGGTCACGGACGACTGGCCGAGGCCGACCTTGTCGGCCAGGTCCTGCATGCGCAGCTCGTTCGTCTCGGAGCGGTGCAGGTGTTCCAGGGAGCGGAACTCCGACAGGCCGATCGAGTGCCGTCGCTGCAGCGCCAGCGTCAGTTCGCGCTCCACGTGCGCGTGGAGGGCGAGGACCCGGTTCCAGACGGCGTGGTCGGAGTTGCGCTGGGTCGCGAGGGGCGGAGTTGCCATAGGTGTGTCCTCCCTGGAGTGGCTGTTTGACAGCAGAGTACATGCTCATGCAAGCTCCTGGCGTTCCCCCGATTGCGCCCCCGGCAGCGGTCGGTCATCCTGTTCTTGCATGTACAAGCAATGAAATGGAAGGGGTTTCCCTCATGCAGTGGCTCTACCTCGCCATCGCCGTCGTCTTCGAGATCGGCGTCGCCCTCGCCGCCGGCAAGGCCGAAGGCTTCAAGAACCGCAAGTGGACCGCCATCACCCTGGTCAGCGGCGCCCTCGGCACCTACTTCCTCAGCCGGGCCCTGCTGACGTTCAACGTCGGCGTCGGATACGCCCTGTGGACCTCGGTCTCCGGCGTCGGCATCACCCTCCTCGGCGCCCTGCTGTTCGGCCAGAAGCTCAACTGGAAGAAGGCGCTGGGCATCGTCGTGATCATCGCCGGCGTCGTCGGCCTCCAGCTCAGCGGCGCCGCCGCCTGATCGCCCGCCCCACCGGGCCCGCGCCGACCGTCAGAGGCCTCACCCCCGTAGGCCTCGGCTCCCCGGCGTCACCCTCCCCAAGCGTCACTCCCGGGCGTCACCCCTGACGCTCCACCGCCTCACGCTCCCGCGTCTTCGCGAAAGGAACTCCGCTCATGTCCTCGAACGCCAACAGCTCCGCGGCCAACGCCTGGCTCATGCTCCTCCTCGCCGGTGTCTTCGAGATCGGCTACGCGCTCTCGGTCGGCGGAAGCCACGGCTTCACCCGCCTGACCTGGTCCCTCGTCGCCGTCGTCTTCTTCCTGCTGACGCTGTGGGCGCTGAGCGTCGCCCTGAAGACCATCGACGTCGGCACCGGCTACGCCGTCTGGGCGGGCATCGGCGCGGCCGGAGCCGCCGCCCTCGGCCCCGTCTTCTTCGACGAGGGACTGAACCTCGTCCAGTCCCTGTGGCTCGCCGTCATCATCGCCGGCGTCGTCTGGCTCAAGCTCGCCGACAAGACGAGCGGCGGGGACGACACCCAGGAAGCCGTCGAGCGTCCGCAGGCGGCCCAGAACGCCGGGGTCTGAGCACACGCAGCCACCCGGGCAGCCCTCGGCCGGACGACGGGCCGCCCCGGGTGCGGTGCCCGCCCGGCACCCGTCGCCAGCCCCTCGCCCCGCAAAGGACCGACCCCGCCATGCGAACAGACTCACTCGACCAGCTCGCCCCCTACGTGGAGGAAGCGGTCAGGATCAGCCGACAGCACGTCGCCGAAGGCGGCATCCCCTTCTCCGGGATCGTCGTACGCGACGGCCACGTCCTGGGCACCGGCTTCAACCGCGTCGCCGAGGACAACGACCCCACCGCCCACGCCGAAGTCGTCGCCCTGCGCGCGGCGACGCGCAAGGCCGGCCGGTTCGGCGTCGCGGGCTCCACCCTCATCGCCTCGGGCGAGCCGTGCGCCCTCTGCTACATGGCCGCCCTCTACTTCAACGTCGAGCACATCGTGTACGCGGCCGACCGCAGGACCGCGGCCGCCTACGGCTTCGACTACGCCGGCTCGTACTCCATCTTCTCCGCCGACCCCACCACCTGGCCGCTCAAGGTGACGCACGCCCCCGTCGAGGGGAGCGAGGTGCCGTTCCAGGAGTTCCTGACCGGCCGGAAAGGCCGGATGCAATGAGCGACCCCACCACGACCGACCCCATCACGACCGACCCTGTGACGAGTGATCCCGTGACCGACCCCGCGACGAGCGCCCCCGTGACCGACCCCGCGACGAGCGACCCGGTGAAGATCCAGATCTGGTCCGACTACGTCTGTCCCTTCTGCATGCTGGCGGAAGGCCCCCTGGAGGAGGCGACCGAAGGCCTCGGCTTCGACGTCGAGATCGAGTGGAAGCCCTTCGAGCTCCGCCCCCACCCCCACCCCACCCTGCGCCCCGAGGACGAGTACCTGCCCGCCATCTGGCAGCGCGCCGTCTATCCCATGGCCCGCCGCATGGGCGTCGACATCACGCTGCCCACGGTCTCCCCGCAGCCGTACACCCGGCTCGCGTTCGAGGGCTACCAGTACGCCGCCGGACAGGGCAAGGGCGCCGAGTACACCGCCCGCATGTTCCGCGCCTTCTTCCAGGAGGACCAGGACCTCGGACAGCTGGACGTCCTCGTCCGGCTCGCGGAGGAAATCGGCCTGAACGGCGAGGAGTTACGCACCGCCCTCGACAACGGCACCTACACCGCCGCCCACCAGGACGCCCTGCGCGAGGCCGCCGCCCACCGCATCCAGTCCGTGCCCACCCTCCTCGTCGGCGACACCCGGATCGAAGGCGTCCCCAGCGTCCCGCAGCTGCGCAAGGCGCTCCTCGACGCACAGGCCGCGCAGGCCGAGGCGGCCGCCGTCCAAGGCGCCGCGTGCAGCGTCGAAGGAGGCTGCTGACGTGAGCATCCGCGCCCGCTTCGTCCCCGCCACGGAGATACCCGAGCCCGAACCGGGCCGGCACGTCCTGGCGACCGTCACCTACGGCGACACCGCCCGCCTCGCCTTCACCGACCACGGCAACCCCGACCTGACCGTGCCCATGGCCGTGGCCAACGGCGAACCGTTCCGCGAGGTGTGGACGGTGGACGCCAGCCCCCGCTGGGCCGTGCGCGACGACCTCGCGTACGCCCACGACGGCCGGCACCTGTTCATCGCCGGGCTGCTGCCGGAACAGGACGTCTACACGCCCCCGGTCCGTGCCCTGTACGAGAAGGCCTTCGCGCTCGTCGGCCACCTCGACTACGGCCACATCTTCCGCATGTGGAACTTCGTCGGCGACATCATCGGCACCAACGCCGAGGGCATGGAGGTCTACCAGGACTTCGTCCAGGGCCGCGCCCAGGCCTTCCGCACCCACCTCGGCGACGGCACCGCCCAGCTGCCCGCCGCCACCGGCATCGGCACCCAGGGCCGCGGCATCGCCTTCGTCCTGCTCGCCACCCGCGGGGGAGTGCCCCGCCACGTGGAGAACAGCAACCAGACGGCCGCGTACCACTATCCCGACCAGTACGGCCCCAAGCCGCCCAGCTTCGCCCGGGCCACCCTCCTGGACGACACCCTCTACGTCTCGGGCACGGCCTCCATCCTCGGCCACGAGACCGTCCACCGGGGCGACGTGCGCAGCCAGACCCGTCAGACCCTCGACAACATCGCGCACCTGATCTCCCGCGACAACCTCGCGCCCCAGGGCGTCGACACCGACCACGACCTCAAGGACCTCCGGCTGATCAAGGTGTACGTGCGACATGACGGCGACATTCCGGCAGTACGTGAAGTCTGTGAAGAGGCGCTTGGTGCTGGTGCTGAGGTGAAGTACCTCAACGTCGCCGTCTGCCGGGACGACCTCCTCGTCGAGATCGAGGGCATCGTCCCCGGGCAGGGGTGGGACCTGTGACCGGCCTCAAGGTGGGCATCGTCCTGCCCGGACGCGAGTCCGTCATCGACGACGGCCCCTACCCGAAGAACCTCGCCTCCATCGCGGCCCTCGCCGAGGAGAGCGGCTTCGACTCGGTGTGGGCGGGCGAATCGCCCCTGGCCCGCTCGCGGATGAACCCGCTGCTCGCCCTCACCGCGGCCGCCACCGCCACCGAGCGCCTGCAGCTGGGCACCGCCGTCCTCATGCCGCTGCGCCCGCCCGTCCACCTCGCCCACGAACTGGCCTGCCTCGACAGGATGTCGGGCGGCCGGCTCATCGCGGGCATCGGATCCGGATTCGCCTCACCGGCCACGGAACGCGAGTTCGGGAACTACGGACTCGACTTCACCAGCCGCTTCGGGCGCATGCGCGAGACCGTCGAGATCTGCCAGGCCCTGTGGGCGGCCAAGGGCGACCCCGTCTCGTACGACGGGAAGCACTACCAGCTCAAGGACGCCGCCCTGCTGCCCGTACCGCAGCAGCCGCAGGGCCCGCCGCTGTGGATCGCCCACTCCGGACCCAAGATGCTGCAGCGTGCGGGGCACCGGTTCGACGGCTGGATGCCCACCTCCACCACCCCCGAGAAGTACGCCGAGGGCTGGAACCAGGTCGAGGCCGCACGCCGGGAAGCGGACCGCCCCGACGGAGCCGTCACCGGAGCCGTCTACCTCTCCGTCGCCGTCGACCGGACCCGGCAGCAGGCCGAGGACACCCTCTGGTCCTACTTCCAGGCCTACTACGGACTGCCGCTGACCACGATGCGCACCACTCAGGGCATCTTCGGCGGCACGCCCGAGGAAGTCGCCGACTGGCTGGGGCAGTACGTCAGGAACGGGGCCCGTCACCTGATCCTGCGCCTGCCCACGAGCGAGCTGACGGAAGCCGACTACCGCACCGCGGTGCGGCGCACGGCGGCCGAGCTGCTCCCGCTCCTCCGCGGCCTGTGAAGCGCGACCCCCGGCGGTCCTGGGATGTCTGGGCAGCGGCATGGCCGATCACGGCCGTGTTCATGCTGTCCAACATCCCGACCCCGCTCCTCGGCCTGTGGCAGCACCGCATCGGCTACTCCACCGGCATGACGACCGTCGTCTTCGCCGCCTACATCGGCGGCCTGCTCCTGGCCCTGCCCTTCACCGGCGTCCTCGCCGACCGCTACGGCGCCCGCCGCGTGCTCCTCCCCGCCCTGGCCGCCGCGCTCGTCGCCTGCGTGCTGTTCATGACGGCGGGCGACGTCCTCACGCTCCTAGTCGCGCGGCTGCTCACCGGCGTGGCCGTCGGCGCCGCCCTCTCCGCAGGCACGGCCGCCGTCGTCCACGTCGGCGGCCCCGGGCGCCGCACCCAGGCGTCCCTCGCCGCGTCCGTCGCCATCGGCACGGGCCTCGCGGCGGGCCCCCTAGTCGGCGGCGCCGTCTCCCAGTACGTCGGCGCCCCCACGGTCACCGCCTTCGCGGTCGAAGGACTCCTGCTGCTGTCCGCGGCGGCGGTCGTCCACCGGCTCCTGCCCCGCCCCGAGAGACCCGCCGACGGGCGTCGGGACGACGGCGATTCCGCCGGCACCGGGTGGCTGCGCCTGCCCTCCGTCCCCCGCGCCAACCGCCGCGGGCTGGTCACGAGCCTCATGGCGTACGCCCCCGGAATGACGGGGACCTCCCTGCTGCTCGCCCTGGGCCCCACCCTGCTCGGCTCACTCCTGCACACCACCAACCGCCTGATCACCGGGGGCATCGGCTGCCTGATGTTCGGCGCGTCCACCGGCGTCCAGTTCCTCGCGAAGAAGGTGCCGCCCGGCCGCGTCCTGGCCGCCGCGGGCGTCATCACCGGCCTCGCCATGCTCGGCACGGCCGCCGCGGTCCACGCCCGCTCGCTCACCGCCCTGACCGCCGCCGCGGTCCTCGCGGGCATCGGCCAGGGCATGAGCCAGTACGGAGGCTTCACCCGGCTGGGCACCGAGGTCCCGCCGACCCGCCTCGCGGAGGCCAACGCCGCCCTCAGCGCGGGCGGCTACCTGTTCGCGGGCATCCTGCCGATCCTGACCGGCTACCTCAGCGACGCCACCGACGTGGCCACGTCCTCCACGGCCTTCGCGACGCTCATCGCGGCCGCCGCGCTGGCGGGGACGCTGCTGATCCGGACGACGCGTCGCGCGGTGGCCGCGTCGTAGAACCGGGCACTTCGCGCACAGTGGGCGTACTCGCGGGCGTACTCGCGGGGCGTATCGCGGCCGACGGCGGGGCATCGCGGGCGTATCGCGGGCCGGCGTATCGCGGGCGTATCGAAAACCGCATACGCCGCCGCAACGGCCCTCCGTGTCCCATGGGGGCATGAGCCATGACGCAACCCTGGACGCGCCCCTGGACGCAGCCTCGCCGACACCGTCCACTCCGGCGGCACCGCCTGCCCGCCCGCGCGGGCGCACGCGCCGGGTCGTGTTCCTCGGCGTGGCGGTCCTCGGCCTGGCGGGCGCCCTGTTCGTCCTGCGCGGGCCGCTGCTGATGTCCGCGCCGAGGTGCATGGCCGGGCGGTGGCACGGCTGCTTCGACACGTTCAACGGCGTGGTGCTCATGACGCTGGTGACGATCCCGTCGAGCCTGCTGGTGGCGTGGGCCCTGGCGTGGCGCCGGCGTGCCGCCGGTGTCGCGTCGGCGTGGCGGCTGTCGCTGGCCGAGGTGGCCATGGTCCACGGGACGGTGCCGTGGGTGTGGATGACCATGATGCCGGGCTCGGGAGCCGGCGTCGTGCCGGGCCGGGTGAGCCTCGTGCCGCTGCGGGACCTGGTCACGATGGGGCCGCTCGGGATCGGCGGCAACCTGCTGGTCTTCGCGTCGCTCGGGTTCTTCGCTCCGGTGCGGTGGGCGGCACTGGCGTCCGTGCCGCGGGTCCTCGCGCTGGGGACCGGCTGCTCGGTCCTGGTCGAGACCGCGCAGTACGTCCTGCGGCTCGACCGGGTGTCGTCCGTGGACGACGTCCTGGTCAACGCCACCGGCGCCGGTCTCGCCGCGCTGGCCTCGCGCCGCTGGTGGCGCGGCACGGCGGACGCCGCGCACACGTCGGCGCCACGACCGGTTGCCTAGGCTTCGCGCATGCGCGTACTGATCGTGGAGGACGAGCCCTACCTGGCCGAGGCCGTCCGGGACGGCCTGCGGCTGGAGGCGATCGCCGCCGACGTCGCCGGCGACGGTGACACCGCCCTGGAACTGCTCGGCGTCAACTCCTACGACATCGCGGTCCTCGACCGCGACATCCCCGGCCCCTCGGGCGACGAGGTCGCCCGGCGCATCGTCGCCTCCGGCAGCGGCATCCCGATCCTCATGCTGACCGCGGCCGACCGGATCGACGACAAGGAGTCGGGATTCGCGCTCGGTGCCGACGACTACCTCACCAAGCCGTTCGAACTGCGGGAGCTCGTCCTGCGGCTGCGGGCCCTCGACCGCAGGCGCGCGTACGCCCGGCCACCGGTCCGCGAGATCGCGGGCCTGCGCCTCGACCCGTTCCGCCGGGAGGTCTTCCGTGACGGGCGATACGTGGCGCTCACGCGCAAGCAGTTCGCGGTGCTGGAGGTCCTCGTCGCCGCCGAGGGCGGGGTCGTCAGCAGCGAGGAACTCCTCGAACGGGCCTGGGACCGGAACACCGACCCGTTCACCAACGCCGTCCGCATCACCGTCTCGGCCCTGCGCAAGCGGCTCGGCGAACCGTGGATCATCGCCACGGTCCCGGGCACCGGCTACCGCATCGACACCAGCGGGGACACCGGCCCCACCACCGCCTCGGGCCCCGACACCGGACCCGGCCGGGACACCGGCCCCGCCTCCCGCCCCGGCCGTACGGATGCGTAGACGCCCCGGGCTCAGCGTCCGGCTCAAGCTCACCCTCAGCTACGCCGGCTTCCTCGCCGTCGCCGGCGCCCTCCTGCTGGCCGTGGTGTGGGGCTTCCTGCTGCGCTACGTGCCCGACAACGAGCAGGGCCTGCTCGGCGTCTCGCCCAACCGCTACCTCCTCGTGCGCACCTTCTTCCCCGCGGCGGCCGTGGCGATGGGCTTCCTGCTCGTGTTCGGCCTCGTCGGTGGCTGGCTCCTCGCCGGCCGGATGCTCGCACCGCTCACCCGCATCACGGCCGCCGCGCGGACCGCCGGGAGCGGATCGCTGTCGCACCGGATCCGCATGGAGGGCCGCCAGGACGAGTTCCGCGAACTGGCCGACGCGTTCGACACGATGCTCGAACAGCTCGACTCGCACGTCGCCGAGCAGCAGCGGTTCGCCGCGAACGCCTCCCACGAGCTGCGCACCCCGCTGGCGATCTCGCAGGCGCTGCTCGACGTAGCCCGCAGGGACCCCACGCGGGACCGGGACGAACTCCTCGCCCGCCTCCAGGCCGTCAACACGCGCGCGACCGACCTCACCGAGGCCCTCCTGCTGCTCAGCCGCAGCGACCGCGGGACCTTCACCCGCGAGGACGTCGACCTCTCCCTCGTCGCGGAAGAGGCCGCGGAGACCCTGCTCCCGCTCGCCGAACAGCGCGGGACCACCCTCGCCGTGACCGGCGGACCGGCACGGACCCGCGGCTCCGCGGAGCTCCTGCTGCGGATGGTGACGAACCTCGTGCAGAACGCCGTCGTCCACAACCTCCCCGCCGACGGCACCGTCACCGTCCACACCGAGGAGCGGGGCGACGCGACCGTGCTGCGGGTCGAGAACACGGGCCGCCCGCTCCCGCCGGAACTGGTCCCGACCCTCACCGAACCCTTCCGCCGCGGCACGGAACGCGTGCGCACCGACGAGCACGCCGGAGCCGGCCTCGGTCTCGCCATCGTCCACAGCGTCGTCCGCGCCCACGAGGGCACCCTCGACCTCACCCCCCGACCCGGCGGTGGTCTCACCGTCACGGTCCGGCTCCCCGGCATGCCGTAGGGGAGGGGCCGTCGTCGGGTCGTCAGCCGACGGCCGTCGTCGGGTCCTCAGCCGATCTCGACCACGTGCGCCCAGTCCGGCGGTGCGTCCGGTACGTAGTCGGGGTCGTTCTCGTTCACGTACGCGGTGTCCCTGGGGAACAGGCCGACGACCGTGCGGCACGGCGGCCGGTCGGACGGCCAGGGGGTCTGGCCGTCGGTGAGGACGACCAGGACGTCGGGGCGCGGGCGGGAGCGCAGGGCGGCGGCGAAGCCCGTACGCAGGTCCGTGCCGCCGCCGCCGACCAGCGGGATGCCCTCCGCCCGGCACAGCGGGTGCACGACGCGGGCGGCCGCGTCGCAGGGGACGACGTCGACCAGTTCGCGCCGGCCGCCCACGGCACGGGAGATGGCGGTGACCTCCAGGAGCGCGCTGCCCAGTTCGGCGTCGCTGACCGACCGGGAGGTGTCGACGATCACCGACACCCGGGGCGGGCGGCGGCGCAGGCTCGGCAGGACGGTGCCGGGCAGGGCGACCGAGCGGCGGGACGGCCGGCCGTAGCTGTGGTCGTCGCCCGCGCCGGCCGCGGCGGCCGCCGAGCGCACCGCCGCGCCGAGGAGCTGCCGCCACGGCTGCGGCGGGTGGAACGCCTCCTCCGCCCACCGCTGCCAGCTCGCCGGCACACCGCCCGGGCGGCCCGTGATGCCCTGGGCCACCCGGAACCGGACGGCGTCCCGCTCCTGCTCGCTCAGCCCGTCCGCGCCGCCGGGGCCGAGTTCCCACTCCCGGTCCAGACCGTCGGCGCCGCTGCCGCAGTCCAGCCAGGCGGCCAGGTCGGGCAGCCACGAACCGAGCTGGAACTGCCGCAGGTAGTCCTCCATCAGCCCGTCCGACGGGAGCCGCAGGTCCGACGGCAGGAGCGCGCCCTCGGGGCGCACGAGCCCCTCGCCGTAGATGTCGTCGTTGATCTCGAGGTCGGCGGCGATGTTCATCCGCAGCCGCTCCGACGCGCCGGTCAGCCCGCGCTCGCGGGCCACCCGGTCGCTGCGGCCGTGGTGGTCGCGGAGCAGGTGGGACACCTCGTGCACCCAGACGCCGGCGAGTTCCTCGACGGAGGTGGCGGCCACGAACTCCGGCGAGGCGTAGCACCGCCACCACCGGTCGACCCCCATCGTCCGCACCCGCCGCGACTCGACGACGTGCAGGGCGAACAGCGCGGTCGCCAGGTACGGCCGTACGCGTACGGCGTGCAGCCGCGCCGCGAACAGCTTCTCCCGGTCCAGGCCCTGGTGCCGCGGCGTGCCGGCACTCATCGGCCCGCGCCCACGGTGGTCGCGCGCGCCACCGAGCGGTCCGCGCGCCGGGACACCGCCACCACGCCCGCCAGCCGCTCGATCGCCTCCGGAACGTCCCAGTCCTCCCGCCGCAGCGCGGCCAGAGTGGTGGCCGGCACCACCACCAGGTCCGGCGCCCCGGTCTCCAGGGCGCGCACGAGCAGGGCCCACGCCGCGTCCCAACGGGCTTTCCCGGGACGCGCCCTGACCGCCTCCACCACCCCTTCGAGGGTGGCCTGGCGGCGGTCGCCGCGCTCCGGCAGCTCGGCGGCCGCCGGGTCGGCGAGCAGTATCTCGGGATCCGGGAGGTCCATCCGGTCGAGCCAGGCGAGGAGTTCGAGCCCGGGCCCGTCACCGACGGTGCCGCGTACGAGCAGCGACAGCACGTCCCGGGAGGAGCCCGCGGCGGTCGCGAAGGCGATCAGGGACAGCGCCATGTCCCAGCTGCGTGGCGACGGCCAGGCCCCGCCCCTTCGGGTCTCGGTGCTCGGCAGCCGGTGGACCAGCGCGGGCCGGGTGCCGAGCAGCCCGCACACCGCCCGGCGGGCGCGGTCCACGGCCTGCGGCAGCAGACCGGCGTCCAGCCTGGGCAGGCTCGCCCGCGGCCAGGTGCCGCCGAGCCCGCGCACCACCACCTCGTGGTCGTGGGCCCACTGCAGGTGAACGAAACGGTTGGCGAGCGGCGGGCTCAGCTCCCAGCCGTCGGCCGCCGAGGCGCGCGGGTTGGCCGCGGCCACGATCCGTACGCCGGAAGGCAGTTGCAGCGAACCGATGCGCCGCTCCAGGACCAGCCGCAGCAGCGCGGCCTGGACGGCGGGCGTGGCGGTGGACAGCTCGTCCAGGAACAGCAGCCCGCGGCCGGCCCGCACGAGGCGTACGGCCCAGTCCGGCGGAGCCAGCGGCACGCCCTGCGCGGCCGGGTCGTCGCCGACGATCGGCAGCCCGGAGAAGTCGGACGGCTCGTGGACGCTGGCGATCACCGTGGTGAGCGGCAGGTCGAGTTCCTCGGCGAGCTGGGTCAGCGCGGCGGTCTTGCCGATGCCGGGCTCGCCCCACAGCAGCACCGGCAGGTCGGCGGCGACGGCGAGGGTCAGGGCCTCCAGCTGGGTGTCGGGGCGGGGCTCGGTGCGGGTGTCACGCAGCAGGGCGAGCAGGTCGGCGGCGACGTCGAGCTGGGCCGGGGGAGTGGACGCGGGAGACGGAGAAGTCATGAGGTCACCTGAGGATGTGAGGGGACGAGGGTGCGAGGAGGTGAAGGTGCGGGTGTGCGAGGGCGTGGGTGCACGAGGCCGTGAAGGTGTGACGGCGTGACGGTGTCGGGGGACGCGAGCGGTGGGCGCGGTCAGCGCCCGACGGCGTGCCGAGGGCGGGAGCGGGCGGATCGGCGTAGCTGCGGATCGGTGGGGCGGACGGGCGGCCGGTCGTTCTCGGGCCGGGCCAGTCCGGCCCGGTAGAGCCCGTGGACGAGCCGCCGTTCGGCGGCGGCCTCCAGGGCCTCCTGGAGCGGGCCGGAACGCAGCACCGCCTCGGGTCCGAGCAGGCCCTCGACGGCGGCCAGTGCCCCGGCCGTGTCGCCGTGCCGCAGCCGTTCCCGTACGTCGTCGAGGCTGTCGGGCCGGCGGTGCGCCTCGTCGATGATCCGCAGGCAGGGCAGCGGGGTGCCGGACAGGGCGACGAGCAGTTGCTCGCGCCGCAGCTCGTCCGGGTCGTGGTCCAGCGGAGCGAGGACGCCGTCGACCAGGGCGATCCGGTGCAGCGCCCCACGGCACTCCACGACGCGGGGCGCGCGTGGGTCGGGAGGTACCGGGGGCTCGGTGCCGGCGTGTTCCGGTACGAGCGCGGCGGCGACCAGGGGGTGCAGCCGGCCGGCCTCGATCGCGCCGGCCCGCAACAGCTCCAGGTCCGGCGGCAGCCAGGTCGCCGCGTCGGGCAGCAGGGGCAACGGGCCGAGGGCGGTGCCGGGTTCGGCGCCCGCGACCGCGTACGGCGGCCCGACGTCGACCGCGAGGCGCCGGTCTCCGGCCCGTACGGCGACGCGGCCGGTGGAGCGCGCTTCCGTCCCCGGCTCGACGCCCGCGACCGCGTACGGCCGCGCGACGTCGACGACGAAGCGCCGGTCCCCGGCCCGTACGGCGACGCGGCCCGCGGACCGCCCTTCCGCGGCGAGCAGGATCCGGGCCTCGGCCGCCCACCGTTCGGCGTCCGGGCGTGGCGGTCCGCAGGCCCCGGAGCGTTCCCGCAGTTCACCGGCCCTGCGCGCGTCCCACAGATGCCGGTGCAGGTCGAGCCGGAAGCGTCGGCTCGGCCGGGGGTGCGGGTGCCGGGCGGCGGCCTCGGCCCCCACCGCGTCCCCGTCCCACAGCGCCAGGCTGATCCGCTGCCCGCCGTCCGCCCAGGCCGGCGCCGTGCGCACCACCAGGTGCACCGGGCCGTACCGGGCCAGCCGGACGGTGAGGCCGGGCCGCAGCAGCCCGTCGGGGGCGATCCGCGGCATGTGCCAGCGCAGCAGGTCGGGCGCCAGGTGTCGGAGGTCGGACCGGACCCGGGCCGCGAGCTCCCGGCCGCGGCGACGCGCGAGGGACGTGAGGTCCAGGTCGACGTCGAAGCCCGCGGCGGCGCACGCCCCGGCCCAGTCGCCGACGAGCCGGCGGGCGGTCGCGGTCTCGATCACGGAGGCCGGCACGGCGAACTCGCGCACGCGCGGCCAGAAGGAGAGGAAACGGGTCTCACCGTTCGCGTCATGAGTGAGCATCAGCACTCACCTTGCGCGGACGGGACCCCCAATCTGAGAGCGGAGTGAGTCGTCATCGCGGCGATCGTAACCACACCCCGCCCGGCCCCGCCATCCATAAAGCCGAATCATGCATGCGCGCTTGCTTGTTTCCCGTCCTGCTGCCAAGGTCCAGCCAGGGCCTTCCGAGGTCTCCCCAAGCCGTACCGGTACGAGCCATCCTGTCGCCACCAACACCCAGAGTCAGGGGGCACGCACGCATGGTGTTTCGCAGCGGGTACGCCGATGTCCCGGTCGTCTCCCTCCCCATCCACGACGCCGTCCTCGGCCGCGCCGCCGAGTTCGGCGAACAGCCCGCGCTGATCGACGGCACCGGCGGGGACGGGGCGCTCACCCTCACGTACGGGCAGGTGGACGCCTTCCACCGGCGGGTCGCCGCGGGACTGGCGGAGGCGGGCGTGCGGAAAGGGGACGTGCTCGCGCTGCACAGCCCCAACACCGTGCTGTTCCCGGTCGCCTTCTACGCGGCGACGCGCGCCGGCGCGTCCGTCACGACCGTGCATCCGCTCGCCACGCCCGAGGAGTTCGCCAGGCAGCTCCGCGACTGCGCCGCGCGCTGGATCGTGACCGTGTCGCCGCTGCTCTCGACGGCCCGCGCGGCGGCCGAACTCGCGGGCGGCGTCGAGGAGATATTCGTCTGCGACCAGGCGCCGGAGGCACCCGAGGCACCGCGGCCGACCGAGGCGGCGAAGCCCGCGGAGGCGCCGGAGTCCCACGCCGCCCCCGTCCGCTCCCTCCAGACCTTCCTCGCCTCCACCGCCCCCGAGCCCGCCCCCGCCATCGACCCGGACACGGACGTCGCCGCCCTGCCGTACTCCTCCGGCACCACCGGCACCCCCAAGGGCGTGATGCTCACCCACACCTCCGTCGCCACCAACCTCGCGCAGCTCGAACCGCTCATGCCGATGGGCCCCGGCGACCGGATCCTCGCCGTGCTGCCGTTCTTCCACGTGTACGGCCTGACGGCGCTGATGAACGCCCCGCTGCGGCGCGGCGCGACCGTCGTCGTGCTGCCGCGCTTCGAGCTCGACGGCTTCCTCGCCGCGATCGAGAAGCACCGCATCAACGCCCTGTACGTGGCGCCGCCGATCGTCCTCGCGCTCGCCAAGCACCCGGCGGTCGCGGACTACGACCTGTCGTCGCTGCGGTACATCGTCTGCTCGGCCGCCCCGCTCGACGCGGCGCTCGCCGAGGCGTGTTCGGCGCGGCTCGGGCTGCCGCCGGTCCTCCAGGCGTACGGCATGACCGAGCTGTCACCGGCCACCCACCTGGTCCCGCTCGAGACGGAGAACCCGCCGCCCGGCACCGTCGGCAGGCTGCTGCCGGCCACCGAGATGCGCCTGGTCTCCCTCGACGACCCGGCGAAGGACGTGCCGCCGGGCGAGGAGGGCGAGATCGCGATCCGCGGGCCGCAGGTCATGAAGGGCTACCTGGGCCGGCCCGAGGCCACGGCCGCGATGATCGACGAGGACGGCTGGCTGCACACCGGGGACGTCGGGCGGGTCGACGAGGACGGCTGGCTGTACGTGGTCGACCGGGTGAAGGAACTCATCAAGTACAAGGGCTTCCAGGTGCCGCCGGCCGAGCTGGAGGCGCTGCTCCTCACCCACGAGGGCATCGCGGACGCGGCCGTCATCGGTGTCCTGGACGGCGACGGCACGGAGGTCCCGAAGGCCTTCGTCGTGCGCCAGCCGCACGCGGCGGAGCTGTCCGCCGGCGACGTCCTCGGCTACGTCGCCGAACGGGTGGCACCGTACAAGAAGATCCGGCAGGTGGAGTTCGTCGCCACCGTGCCCCGAGCGGCGTCGGGCAAGATCCTGCGCCGGGAACTGAGGGACCGCACATGAGTCTTGTCGGCACCGCGCACGACCGCGGCATCACCACGCTCACCCTGGACTCCCCGGCCAACCGCAACGCGCTCTCGGCGCCCCTGGTGGCCGAGCTCGCCGACGCGCTCGCCGCGTGCGGCAAGGACCCGGCGGTCCGGGCGGTCGTCCTCACCCACACCGGCGGAACCTTCAGCGCGGGCGCCGACCTGAAGGCCCCGCCCGGCCCGTACGCCTTCGTCGACCTGCTCCGGCAGATCGTCGAGCTGCCGAAGCCGGTCGTGGGCGTCGTCGACGGCCATGCCCGGGCCGGCGGCCTGGGGCTCCTCGGCGCCTGCGACATCGTCCTCGCCTCGGAGGAGTCGGACTTCGCGCTGACGGAGGCACGGATCGGGGTGGCGCCCGCGGTGATCTCGCTGACCCTGCTGCCGCGGCTGGAGCCGCGGGCGGCGGCCCGGTACTACCTGACGGGCGAGCGCTTCGGCACGGCGGAGGCGCTGCGGACGGGCCTGGTGACGGCGCCGCTCGCCGAGCGGGACCGGATCCTCGACGGGCTGCGGCAGGGCTCACCGCAGGGGCTGCGCGAGGCCAAGCGGCTGGTCACGGCTAGAGTCCTGGACACCTTCGAGCGTGAGGCGGAGGAGCTGGTGCAGCTGTCGGCCTCGCTGTTCGCCTCGGCCGAGGCACGCGAAGGGATGACGGCCTTCCTCGAACGACGGGACCCGACGTGGCGGCTCTGACCGGCCCGAAGCAGGACAGGAGCCGCGCCACCCGGCAGCGGCTCCTGGAGGCGGCGGTGGCTTGCCTGGCCGAGCACGGCTGGGCGGGCTCCACCGTCGCGGTGGTGGCGGAACGCGCCGGGGTGTCCCGCGGCGCCGCCCAGCACCACTTCCCGACCCGGGAGGACCTGTTCACGGCGGCGGTCGAGTACGTGGCGGAGGAACGCTCCCAAGCACTGCGGGAGCTCCCAGCCGTCGGCCGCCACGAGGCCGTCGCGGCCCTGGTCGACCTCTTCACCGGCCCCCTCTTCCGCGCCGCCCTCCACCTGTGGGTGGCCGCGTCCGACGAGGAACAGCTCCGCCCCCGCGTCACCGAGCTCGAAGCCCGCGTGGGCCGCGAGTCGCACCGCATCGCCGTCGAACTCCTCGGCGCCGACGAGTCGAAGCCGGGCGTCCGCGAGTCCGTCCAGGGCCTCCTCGACATGGCCCGCGGCCTGGGCCTCGCCACCCTCCTCACCGACGACCGCGCCCGCCGCGAACGAGTCGTCGCCCAGTGGACGAGACTCCTGGACGAGGCCCTGGGCTGACGAGCGGGTGGAGGTGCGCCACCCGGCCCGATCCGGACTCCGGAGGCACGGGGGTGCGCGCCCCGGCCCCCGCGTGACGCGGGCCACAGCCGCCCCCGCGGCCCCGCAGTACGCTGGTCGCATGCTTTCGCTCGTACGTCGCCGCCACGTGGACTTCCTCCGCGTCGCGAGCATGGGCTGTCCGGGTCATCCCTGACCCCACGCCCCACCCATCGCCCGGTACGGACCACACGACACGGCACGACCTGCCGCACATCCGGATCCCGGGCGCCGTACACCCACCGCGGACGCAGATCATGAGTTACCCCTCGCAGCTTCCCATCGTCGACCTCTCCGCCGCCGACCGCGGGCCCCAGGCCCGTCGTCTGCTGCACGCACAGCTTCACTCCGCCGCCCATGACGTGGGCTTCTTCCAGCTCGTCGGGCACGGTGTGACCGAGGCCGAGACCCGGGCGCTGACCGACGCGATGCACGCGTTCTTCGCGTTGCCCGAGGGCGACCGGCTCGCGCTCGACACCACGAACTCGCCGCACTTCCGCGGCTACACCCGGATCGGCGACGAGCGCACCGGCGGGGCCAGGGACTGGCGGGACCAGCTGGACATCGGGGCCGAGCGTCCCGCGCACATACCGGCACCGGGAGAACCGCCGTACTGGTGGCTGCAGGGACCCAACCAGTGGCCCGAGGCGCTGCCGGAGCTGCGCCTGGCGGCGCTCAACTGGGTCGAGCGGCTGTCCGGCGTCGCCGAGCGGCTGCTGCACGAGCTGCTCACGTCCATCGGCGCCGCGCCGGACTTCTACGACGACGCCTTCGGCGCCCGCGCCCACCCGCACCTCAAGCTGGTCCGCTACCCCGGCAGCAGCGGCGAGGGCGACGACCAGGGCGTCGGCGCCCACAAGGACTACGGCTTCCTCACCCTGCTCCTGCAGGACCACGTGGGCGGGCTCCAGGTGGAGCGGGAGGACGGCGTCTTCCACGACGTGCCGCCGCTGCCGGGCGCGTTCGTCGTGAACCTGGGCGAGCTCCTGGAGGTGGCGACGAACGGCTATCTCGTCGCCACCAACCACCGCGTGGTGTCACCGCCCGGAGCGACGGAGCGGTTCTCCGTCCCGTTCTTCTACAACCCGCGGCTCGACGCGCGGATCGCCCCGCTGGAATTCCCGTACGCCGCCTCCGCGCCCGGCGTGACCGCCGACCCGGCGAATCCGCTGTTCGCCGAGTACGGCTTCAACGAGCTGAAGGGCAAGCTGCGCGCCCACCCGCTCGCGGCGGCCCGCCACCACGCGGACCTGCTGGTCAAGGACGGTCAGCCGGTGATGTCGGCGTAGCCCTCGATCTCGCGCGGGTCCCGCTGGCCGGGGCCCGTGTACCGCGCCGAGGGGCGCACGAGGCGGCCGGTGCGCTTCTGCTCCAGGATGTGCGCCGACCAGCCCGCCGTACGGGCGCAGGTGAACATCGACGTGAACATGTGCGCCGGGACCTCGGCGAAGTCGAGCACGATCGCCGCCCAGAACTCGACGTTCGTGGCGAGGACGCGGTCCGGGCGGCGGTTGTGCAGCTCCTCCAGCGCCGCCTTCTCCAGCGCCTCGGCGACCTCGAAGCGCGGCGCGCCGAGCTCCTTGGCCGTGCGGCGCAGGACGCGGGCGCGCGGGTCCTCGGCGCGGTACACGCGGTGGCCGAAGCCCATCAGCCGCTCGCCGTTGTCGAGCGCCTGCTTCACGTACGCCGTCGCGTCGCCCGTCCGCTCGATCTCCTCGATCATGCCGAGGACGCGGGACGGCGCGCCGCCGTGCAGCGGGCCCGACATGGCGCCGACGGCACCGGACAGGGCCGCGGCCACGTCCGCGCCGGTGGAGGCGATGACGCGGGCGGTGAAGGTGGACGCGTTCATGCCGTGCTCGGCGGCCGAGGTCCAGTACGCGTCGACGGCCTTGACGTGCTTCGGGTCCGGCTCGCCGCGCCAGCGGATCATGAACCGCTCCACGACCGACTGCGCCTTGTCGATCTCGCGCTGCGGCACCATCGGCAGGCCCTGGCCGCGCGCCGACTGGGCGACGTAGGACAGCGCCATGACGGCGGCGCGGGCGAGGTCGTCGCGGGCCCGCTCGGCGGAGATGTCCAGGAGCGGTTTGAGGCCCCAGACCGGCGCGAGCATGGCGAGCGCGGACTGCACGTCGACCCGGATGTCACCCGAGTGGACCGGGATCGGGAACGGCTCGGCCGCCGGCAGACCCGGGTTGAAGGCGCCGTCGACCAGCAGGCCCCACACGTTGCCGAAGGAGACGTGACCGACCAGGTCCTCGATGTCGACCCCGCGGTAGCGAAGGGCGCCGCCCTCCTTGTCGGGTTCGGCGATCTCCGTCTCGAACGCGACGACTCCTTCGAGCCCGGGTACGAAGTCGGACATGGGGCGGCTCCTCCAGCAATGAGGATCAGTCGTGGGGAACGGCTGATCGATGATCAATCATTCGACCGGTGGTCTTGGTCAGACGCAACAGGGATCCAGCGCATGAGTCTGTACGGTTCCGATGATGCGGGGAAGCGTGACATCCGGCACACTGCGCCGTTCCGGGGAGGAAGGGTTAGCGGCACGCGGTGCCGGGCAGACTGCGCCACTACGGCAGGATGGGCCCGTGACCGACGCTCTTGATCCCGACGCTCTCGATCCCGCCGACATGCGCGAGCAGTACCGGACCATGGAGCTCACCGTGGCCGACCTCGCACCCGAACCGGTCGAACAGTTCGCGCGCTGGTTCAAGGAGACCGCCGCAAGCCCGGCGATCCACGAGCCGAACGCGATGGTCGTCTCCACCGCCACTCCCGACGGCCGCCCTTCCTCCCGCACGGTGCTGCTCAAGCACTACGACGAGGCCGGCTTCGTCTTCTTCACCAACTACGGCTCCCGCAAGGGTCGCGAGCTGGCCGCCAACCCGTACGTCTCGCTGCTCTTCCCCTGGCACCCGCTGGCCCGCCAGGTCGTCGTCACGGGCCGCGCCGCCCGCGTCGGCCGGGACGAGACGGTGGCCTACTTCCGCACCCGGCCGCACGGCTCGCAGCTGGGCGCGTGGGCCAGCCACCAGTCCTCGGTGATCGAGTCGCGGGCCGAGCTGCTCGCCCGGTACGAGGAGCTGGCCGCCCGCTACCCGGAGCGCGAGCAGGTGCCGGTGCCGCCGGAGTGGGGCGGCTTCCGCGTCGTACCGGACACCGTCGAGTTCTGGCAGGGGCACGAGAACCGGCTGCACGACCGGCTGCGTTACGTACGGGACGGGGAGACCTGGCGGGTCGAGCGCCTGTCGCCCTGAGCCGGCTTCCCGCGGTGAACGCAGACGACCCGTGGGCCTTGGTCCCGTCCGCCTAGGTTCGGACGGGAGCCGGCCGGACTGACCGGCGGCCCACGGGTCGGGTGACTGCGTTGGTGTTCGGCAGAAGGCCTGCCGAGGTGCACAGAGTGCGACGGCAGGCCTTAGCCCGCAGTCACCTCACGAGTCCGAAAAGAAACCATTTTTTCGGATCACCTCCTTTCGCGTGTGCCCACACCCTAAGAACCCCTCCGCACCTCCATCAACCCCTTTTTTCGCTCGGCTTCCGCCCGGCTTCCCGCCCGGGCTCTCCGCGGGCTTCCCTCGTCACGCTCCGATGCGAGCCCGATGCGCTCCGGATAGCCCGCGCGATACGGGGTCCGATACGGCCCTCGGGTTGGCTCGGTGGCACGAGGTCACCGACGGGCGGAGGAGTCATGGGCACAGTGGTGCAGAAGTTCGGCGGCAGCTCGCTGGCCACCACCGAGCACCTGCGCCGGGTGGCCCGCCGGGTCGCCCGCGTCGCCGCCTCCGGCCGGCGCGTCGCCGTCGTCGTCTCCGCCCGGGGCAGGACCACCGACCACCTCATCCGCACCGCCGGCGAGATCAACCCCGACGCCGACGGCCGCGAGGTCGACCAGCTGCTCGCGACCGGCGAGGCGGCCTCCGCCGCGCTCACCGCGATGGCCCTGCAGCGCCTCGGCACCCCCGCCACCGCCCTCTCCGGCGCCCAGACCGGCATCCTCGCCTCGGGGCCGCCGGGCGCGGGCGTGATCGTCGCGATCGACACCGAACGCGCCGAGCGGCTGCTGGACGCGGGCCGGGTCGTGGTCCTCGCCGGTTTCCAGGGCGTCGACGCGCGCGGCGACGTCGTCACGCTCGGCCGCGGCGGCTCGGACACCACGGCCGTCGCCGCGGCGGCCGAACTCGGCGCCACCCACTGCGAGATCTACACCGACGTCCCCGGCGTCCTCAGCGCCGATCCCCGGGTGGTGCCCGCGGCCCGGCTGCTGCCCCGGCTCGACATGGACGTGATGGCCGAGATGGCCTTCGCCGGCGCCAAGGTCATGCACTCCCGCGCGGTCGAACTCGCCGCGCTGTGCGGCCTCGACATCCACGTCGGCCACGCGGCGGCCCGCGAGACCGGCACCCGCATCCACGCGAAGGACGAAGACGACATGCTCGAGACCCAGGCCGCCGTCATGGCGGTCGTACACGATCAGGACGCGGCACGGGTCACCGTCCGCACCGCCGGCGCCGCCGAGAACCCGGCGCTCACGGTCTTCCGCGAGCTGGGCCGGCGGGCCGTCCCCGCCGACATGACCTCCGTGCATGAGGAACGCGGCGGCGGCCACACGATCGGCCTGACCGTGCCGCACACCCGGGTCGCGGCGGTACGCGAGTTCCTCGCCGCGCACGCCGCCGACGGCGCCGGCGCGCTCACCGTCGACGACTCCGTGGCCAAGGTGTCGATCGTCGGCAAGGGCCTGCTCAGCCGCCCCCAGTACGCGGCCCGGATGCTGTCCGCGCTGTCCGGCCGGGGCATCGCCGCCGGCGCGTTCTCCGCCTCCCAGCTGCGGATCTCGGTGACCGTGCCGCGCGCCGACGCGGACCGGGCGGTCCGGCTCCTGCACACCGAGTTCGAGCTCGACGCCGCGCCGGGCGACACCCCGCTGACCCTGGCCACCCGGCCCTGACCACCCTCCCGGGAGTACCGATGACGACCGACCAGTTGTCCTTCGCACGCCGCTTACGGCTGCGCAGGCTGCACCGCCACGCCCCGGACCGGCTGCTCGTCGTTCCGCTCGACCACTCCGTCACCGACGGCCCCGTGACCGGCGGCAGCCGGGTCGGCGCGCTCGTCGGCGACCTGGCCCGGCACCACGTCGACGCCGTCGTGCTGCACAAGGGCGCGCTGCGGCGGATCGACCCCGAGTGGTTCGCCCACACCTCGCTGATCCTGCACCTGAGCGCCAGCACCGTGCACGCCCCCGACCCGGACGCCAAGTACCTGGTGGCGAGCGTCGAGGAGGCCCTGCGGCTCGGCGCCGACGCGGTCAGCGTCCACGTCAACCTGGGCTCCGACGAGGAGCGGCAGCAGATCGCGGACCTCGCTGCGGTGGGCGACGCCTGCGACCGCTGGAACGTTCCGCTGCTCGCGATGATGTACCCGCGCGGGCCCAGGGTCGACAACCCGCGGGACCCGGCGCTCGTCGCCCACGCCGTCCAGCTCGCCGCCGACCTCGGCGCCGACGTCGTCAAGAGCCCGTACGTCGGCTCCGTCGCCGCGATGCGCGACGTCACCGCCACCGCCGCCGTCCCGGTCGTCGTCACCGGCGGGCCGCGCAACGACGACGAGGCCGCCACCCTCGCCTATGTCGAGGAGGCCCTGGCCGGCGGCGCCGCCGGCATCGCGATGGGCCGCAACGTCTTCCAGGCCCCGAACCCGGGCGCCCTCACCGACAAGCTCTCCGACCTCGTACACGGCCGGCCCACCGCCGCCCTCTAGAGCCCCGCGGCCGCCCGGCGCACCGCCGCCCGGCAGAGCACCCGACGCCCGGCAGAACATCCGCCGCCCCGCAGAGCGCACCACCGCCCCGCCGAGCGCACCGCCGTCCCGCCGAGCGCACCGCCACCCGGCCGAACACCCGCCGCCCCGCAGAGCGCACCACCGCCCCCGCAGCGCACCGCCGCCCCGCAGAGCACACCGACAGATCAGGAGAGTTCCGTGAAGATCAGCTGGCTCGACATCCGCTCGCTCGGCGAGGCCCGCGAGGCGATCCTCCAGGAGGCCCTGCACCACCGCGTGGAAGCGGTCGTCGCCGACGACGCCGCGGACCTGAAGGACCTGCCGCCGACCGTGACCAAGGTGCTCTTCCCGCAGGGCAGGCCGCTGCCGGAGGACTTCGGCGACGCGACCGTCGTCATCGTCGACCCCGCCAGGCACGGCGTCACCCCGGCCGAACTCGCCCTGCGCCACCCGGACCTGGAGTTCGGCCGGTTCGTCGAGATCGTCGACGCGCCCACCCTGGAGGACGCGTGCGAGTCGGCGCGCACCGAGCGCTGGAGCGTGCTGCTGTTCCGCGACCCCACGAAGATCCCGCTGGAGATCGTGATCGCCGCCGCGGCCCGCGCGACCGGCTCGCTCGTCACGGTCGCCCAGGACGTCGAGGAGGCCGAGATCATCTTCGGCGTCCTGGAGCACGGCTCCGACGGCGTCATGATGGCGCCGGCGAAGGTCGGCGACACCGCCGCCCTGAAGCGGGCCGCCGAGGCCGACGTGCCGAACGTCGGCCTCACCGAGCTGCGGATCGTCGGGACCACCCACATCGGCATGGGCGAGCGTGCCTGCGTCGACACCTGCACGCACTTCCGCGAGGACGAGGGCATCCTCGTCGGCTCGCACTCCAAGGGCATGATCCTCTGCGTCAGCGAGACCCACCCGCTGCCGTACATGCCGACCCGCCCCTTCCGGGTGAACGCCGGCGCCATTCACTCGTACACGCTGGGGAAGGACGAGCGCACCAACTACCTCAGCGAGCTCAGGGCCGGCAGCAAGGTCACGGCCGTGGACGTGAAGGGCAACACACGGCTCGTCACGGTCGGCCGGGTGAAGATCGAGTCCCGCCCGCTGATCTCCATCGACGCCGAGGCGCCCGACGGGCAGCGGGTGAACCTGATCCTGCAGGACGACTGGCACGTCAGGGTCCTCGGCCCGAACGGCGTGGTCCTCAACAGCACGGAGCTGAAGCCGGGCGACATCGTCCTCGGCTACCTGCCGAGCGAGGACCGGCACGTCGGCTACCCGATCGACGAGTTCTGCCTGGAGAAGTAGGCTGGCCGACCCCGCCCGGGCCCCGGCGCACCCGCGTCGGGGCCCGAGCCCTGCCCGGTTCACCGTTAGGGTGCCGCTCATGTTCTTCCGCTGGGACTGGCTCCGGCCCGTACTGACCGCGCCGATCGTGCCGACTCTCGGTCCGGTCCATCCCGACGCCCTGACCGTCGAGATCTTCGAGGACATCCTGCGCGCGGCCGTCACGGGGGACTTCCTGCCCTACGACAAGGACCGGCGCTGGGGCGGCGAGAAGGACGAGAGGGTCCTCCGCGACGACGTGGTCCACCACCCCGAGCACACCCTCGTGCCCACCCTGACCCGGCACGGGCGCGGCACCGTCAGGGTCTACGCCTACGGGCTCCGCGACGGCGTCGTCGACGAAGCGGCGGAACTGGCCGCGAAGCTCGCCGCCGCGCACGGCGCGGTCGGCGCCCGGGTCGTACGCCCCTCCGGCCCCGAGGCTCCGCACCCGCGCGGGACCCGCATCCAGCTGAAGGACCTCACCGCCCGCCCCTGCCCCGCCCCGGGCGGCCCGGTGCGCGCCGTCACCGCCTGGCCGGCCGCCGTGCAGGACACCTTCGCGCCGTTCGCCGCCGCCATGGCCGCGGACGGCCTGGACTTCCTCCACACCCGGATGCAGGCGGGCCGGTGCGGCCCGGTCCTCGCCGCCGCCGTCGACGGCCGCGTCGCGGGCGCCATCGGCCCCATGGAGGTGCGGCCCGACCCGGCCGGCCGGCCCCAGCTCATGCCCCCGTACTTCGCCGTCCTGCCCGAGGCCCGGGGCCAGGGCCTGGGACGACTCCTGTGGCGGGCCGCCATGCACTGGGGCCGGTCCCAGGGCGCCGGTTACCAGCTCGTCCAGACCGAGGTGGACGGCCCCTCCGACCGGCTGTGCCGGTCCGAGGGACTGACCACCCTCGGCTTCACGCACACCACATGGGCGTAGGCCGTCTCTTCCGGAAGAAACGGCCTAGCCGGCGAGACGCCGGACCGCGGCCTCCCCGGGAGGAGACCGCGGTCCGGCGCCCGTCGGGTGTCAGTCGTCGTAGCGGTACCACTTGGTGTGGTCGAGGAGGTCCTTCGGCGTCATCGTGTGCCACGGCCCCAGCGGGGTGTTGATGTCGGGGACGTCCGTGGTCGGCTTCAGCGGCAGGTAGGGGGGCACCTCGGGGTTCCGGGCCTGCCACAGCGCCCAACAACGGTCGATCATGCAGTGGTTGAGGAAGAACACCGGGTCGTTGGGCGAGCCGATGTACATCATGTGGCCGCCGACCCACACGTGACCGGCGGCGTGGAGCTTGCCCGCGGCCTCCTCCCAGGCGAACTTCGTGTACCCCTCCAGGTGGTTGCGGAAGCTCGCGTACGGCGGCTCGCTGCCGGAGGTGTGGTTGAACGGCGCCGAGTCGTACACCTTCAGGGCGAGGGTGTCGTCGAGCTGCTTCGGGGTGGGCAGCCTGTCGGTGAGCGTGCCCATGTCGCGGACGAGGAAGTCCCGGTCGTCGTGGGTGTAGTTGCCGTTGAGCGCGGGGTTCTCGTCGCCGACGGGGACCACGCTGACGTTGAGGACCCAGCCGTTGTCGCGGGCGAACGGGCCGGTCATGACGCGTCGGTCGCCGGGCCGCCCGTTGCCGCCCATGAAGTCCTCGGCCCACAGCGGCGAGTCCTCGCCGTGGTCGGTGGTCCAGTCCCAGTACGGGAGCGTGACGCGCGGATCGACCTTCCGCAGCTCCCGCTCGAAGCGCAGCAGGTACTGGCGGTGCCAGGGCAGGAAGCCGGGGTTGATGTGGCCGAGCCGCTTGCCGGTCACCTTGTCGAGGTAGTCCCGGGAGTTGACGCGTATGTGCAGGTCGACGAAGCGGTCGTAGATCCCTCTGCGCTTGATCTCCTTGACCGCGTGGACGAACCGTCGCTTCTCCTCGGCCGTCATGTCGAGGTGGTTCTTGCGTACGTGCACCATGAGGAGCTCCGTTTCGGGCCGGTCGGGTCAGGTGGCCGTCGTGGCGTCCATGACGTGGGCGCCGTGGGCGGTCGGGAGCAGCCGGGCGCCGCGGAGCTCCTCGACGGCGCGGCGGGCGGCGTGCAGCGGGGTCGGCGCCATCTCGTAGTGGCACAGCGAGCTGAGGTAGGCGTCGTCGGCGAACTTCATGAGGTGCAGCGGGCGCCCGTCGATGAACACGGCGCCGCCGGCCGCGACCCGGATGGTGCGGCCCTGGTACGTCTCGGTGTGGTCGCCGTCGGCGGCGTGGTCCGGGTGGCCGCCGCCGGCCGTCGTGGGGGTGTCGTCGCCTCCGACGGCGCCGGTGGCGAACGGGACCGCGGCGGCGGATGCGGCGAGTGCCGCGCCCGCCGTCAGCCTGACCATGTCGCGTCGCTTGACGGACCCATGGGACACAGGGGATTCCTTCCTCGCGGGGGACGGGCGTCAGGCGGTGGCCACGACGCCCTTGGGTTCGAGCAGGAACTGCGTGTAGTTGTCGTCGTGCGGGATGCCCGGGACCGCCGTCCAGGGCAGGACCGCGCCGCGCGTGATCTTGCGGACGCTCGGTTCGCGCACGGCCGCGTCGACCAGCTCCTCGTCGTCCGTGAGCAGGTTGAGGACGAGCGACTCGCGCAGCGGCGCCACGCCGTCGGCCGGCGTCCAGGGGGCGACGACCACGAACGGGAACGGCAGCTCGGTGCCGACGGCCGGGTGGTGGACCCCCTCGACGGACAGCACCAGCGGCCGCAGCAGGTGGGAGCCGTCGGCGAGTTCGACGACCGTCTCCCCGCCGGCCGGGTCGTGCCGGGCGCTGTGGTCGGTCACTCCGGGCGCTGCGCGCAGCTCGTCCACCTGGGCGCGGATCCGCGCGGCCCGCTCCCGGTCGGCGACCAGGAGGGTGGCGGTGGCGGTGGTGACGGGCACGCTCGGCAGCGTGGCGAGCCGCCGGGCGAGCGCGTCGGCGACCTCGGCGACGGGCCGGGTGGTGAGCACCGCCGACAGGTTGGTGCAGCGGGTGCCGCCGTCGTAGGAGGCCGAGAGGGCGAGGTGCGCGGTGATCGCCTCGTCCGGGTCGCGGTCCAGGAGCGCCTTGGTGCGCCCGGGCCCGCGTACGGCGACCGTCTCGTCGCCCTGCCAGCGGCGTACGGCGCTGTCGCCGCCGTACACGATGCCGCGGTCGGCCTCCTTGAGCAGGAACTCGCCGGTCCGGTGCGAGGCCGGCAGGAACGCCAGCTTGCGCGGCGGCAGTCCGGCGGCGAGCAGCGCCCGGGTGAGCCGCAGCGCGGTGAACGGGTCGCGGCTGCCGGGCTTCACGGCGACGCTGTAGCCGTGGAAGAGGGCCTGCGCCCAGGTGACGTGGGGTGTGGGGTGGTTGCTGGCCATGACGGCCGCGAAGACCCGGCCGCGCGGCACCCAGCGGGTGGCGAAGCCGATCGCGGAGCCGCTGCCGGAGCCCGTCCCCGAGCCGGCCGTGGGATCGGCGGCGAAGCCGGTGGCGGGCAGCTCGGCGGCGGTCGTACGGGACAGTTCGCGCAGCTCGTCGACGAGGTCGCGGACGGACTGGGCGACGGCGGCGGCGGTGAGCCCGGTGGCGTACGAGACGCGGGCCGCGTACTCCTCGGGCGTCTCGCCGTCGAGCTCGGCCTCCTCGAAGAGCGTGGCCGCCTCGTCGAAGAGCTCCTGCCCCGGCGGAACGCCGTCGGCGTGCCGGCGCAGCTCGCGCAGTGCGGAGAGCGCCATGAGCCGCGGGGCGGCGCCGACGTCGGCGAGGTCGCCGCCGCGCACGTCGGGCAGCCGGACGCGGTCGGCGCTGGTGACGGGCCGCCCGCAGACGAGCGGGTCGACGACGACCGGCCGGGCGTCCGGGGCTGGTGTGCCCGGCATCAGTAGACCCCCTCGATCACGCGCACGTCGTCGACGGCGTGGTAGGTCCGGACGTCGGCGAGGCCGTCCACGGGGGAGCCGGGGCGCGGCGGGACCCGGACCGCGCTGTCCCGCTCCAGGACGTTCGGCAGGAACATCTCCTCGGCCACCAGGTGCAGCCGGACGCGGCCGCGCTCGCCGTACGCGACGGGCCGGCCTTCCTCGTCGACGAGTTCGAGCCGGGTGGTGGCCGGGTACGGCTCGAAGACGCACGGGTGGCGGTCGCCGTCGACGGGCGGTCGCTGCGGGGCGACGCCCATGAGGCTGTTGCCGTAGACGCCGACGACGGCCGCGTCGGGGAAGAACTCCCGGTCGAGCGTGCGCAGGCTCTCGGCGCTGATGGAGGTGCCGGCCCAGATGACGGCCTCGACCTGCTCGCGCACCAGCTCGTAGAGGGCGGGGCGGGCGCAGAGGGCCTCCAGGAGCGGCGGGGTGGAGCTGAGGACGGCGACCTTCTGGCTGGTGAGGACGGTCTCGGCCTGGTCGAGCAGGTGCTGGACGTAGCGCTCGGCCTCGTCCTCGCGGCCGTCGGCGAGGAGACGTTTCACCCAGCGCGGGTCGAGGTCGACGGTGTGGAAGAGGGCGCCGGACAGGGCGGCGTAGCGGGACACGTCGTAGCCGATGACGTGCGGACCATTGGGGCCGAGGTGGAGCCAGTCGCCCCGGGCGGGCACTCCGCTCGCGAGGAGCCGTTCACGGGCCCAGACGAGGAGTTCGGCCCGGGCGGCGCTGTCGACGATCCGCTTCGGCGAGCCGGTGGTGCCGCCGGAGTCGTAGACGCGGAAGACGCGGTCCTTCAGGCCCCGCGGAATGAGGTCGCCCACGGGCACGGTGCGCAGTTCGGCGCTGACGTCGGGGAAGCGGGTGAGGTCGGCGAGGCCGTGGACGTCGGTGAGGGGGTCGAAGCCGAGGCTCTCGCGCTTGGCGAGCCAGAAGGGGGAGCCGGTGTCGGCACCGAAGTGCCAGGCCATCGACTTCCGTAGGTGAAGGTCGAATGCGGTGGGCGCGGTGTCGCCCGGGGTCGTCGGGGAGTCGTTCATGGCGAGTGCTGGTCTCCTTCAACGCGAAGAGGCGCCGACGGACCCATCCTTCGGTCGGCGCCTATCGCGGGTGTATTGGCGGCGTTTCAGTCCCTGCCGGTACGGAGGGTGAGCGCGGTCGCGGCCGCGATCAGCGGGAAGACCGCGACGACGGCCGGCACGCTCGTCAGCTCCATGGACTTCACGAGCGCGCCGGCGGTGGCGCTGCCGACGCCGCCGCCGACGAAGAAGGTGAGGTTGAGCAGGCCCATCGCGCCGCCGCGCAGGGCGGGTTCGACGTGTGCGGACATCAGGGCGGTGGTGATGACCTGGGTGACCGCGAAGGCGGCGAAGCCGAGCGAGGCGCCGACGAGCAGCGGCGCCGGGTTGCCGACGGCGGCCGACAGGGCCAGCACGCCGGCCATGGCGAGCGCGATCAGGCCGAGCAGCACGGAACCGGCCCTGCCGCCCGCGAACCTGCCCGCGAAGCGGGACAGGACGGCGCCGACGACCGCGCCGGGCAGCAGCCACGTACCGACGGCGAGGACGCTCCAGCCGTGCCCGCCGACGAGGATCTGCGGCACCAGGTACATGGCGGCGAACAGGCCGGCATAGGCGCCGACGCCGGTGAGCGAGGCGCGCAGGAAGACCCGGTCGGCGACCAGCCGGCGCGGCACGAAGGAGCCCTCCACGGTGCGCACCCGCCGGACCAGGCCGGCCAGGGACACCAGGAGCGCGACGGCGAGCCCGGTCACGAGCGGGGCGGCGAGACCGAGCGCGTACGACTGGATGAGCAGCAGGAAGGACATGGCGGCGACGGTCAGGAGCACGGCGCCGGGCAGGTCGAGCCGGCGGCCGCTGCCCGCCCGGGCCGCGGCGGCGCGCAGGCACAGCGGCACGGCGAGCAGCGACAGCGCGGGCAGTACGAGCGCGATCCGCCAGCTCACCCACTGGGTGAAGGCGCCGCCGGCGAGGGTGGCGCCGGCGGAGAACACGGCCATGGTGGCGCCGAACCCGCCGAGCACCTTGGGACGGTCGGCCGGGGGAGCGGACGCGGACAGCGCGAGCGCGCCGGAGGTCATGGCGCCGGATCCGGCGGCGAGCACGAAGCGGCCGCCGACGAGGACGCCGATGCTCGGGGCGAGCAGGCAGACGACGGTGCCGACGGCGAGCACGAGCGAGCCGACGAGCAGCGAGGCGCGCACACCCCTGGCGTCGGCGAGCCGCCCGAAGAGCGCGGTGCCGACGCCCAGGGCGAGCGCGTGGGCGGTGAGCACCCAGGCGGCGGCGGCCGGGGTGGCGTTCAGGGCCTTGGCGACGTCGGGCAGGGCGACTCCGGCGGCGGTGACGCCGAAGACGGCGGGCCCGAACAGGGCGCCGTAGCGCAGCCCGGCGGACCGGGCGCTGAGGACGGCGGTCGGCTGCCCGGGGGCGGTGGACACGGCCTGGTCGGTGGTCATGGGTCTCCTCCTACGGAGACGGCGGGGCGACAGGGGCGAGGGGTCGAGGGGGTCGACGGGGCGACGGAGAGAGGGCTGCTGCGGGCGGAGGCGGCGACGAGGGGGAGGGGCTGCGGGCGGAGGCGGCGACGGAGGGAGGGGCTGCGGGCGGAGGTGGCGACGAGGGGAGGGCTGCGAGCGGTACGGGGTCGCGGCGAGGGTCCGGGCGGGCGCGGCCGGGGGAGGAGCCGGGCCCGCCCGGAGCCGGGGGAGCGGGCCTTGCGTTGGGCGTCGCTTGGCTGAGGGCGTGGCGGGGGCGGTGGGATCGGGCTTGGGGTGGCGTCACGTGGGAGGGGGCTTGGGGTGGCGTGACGTGGGAGGGGGCTTGGGGTGGCGTCACGTGGGAGGGGGCTTGGGGTGGCGTGACGTGGGAGGGGGCCCGGGCCGGGGCGTCAGGAGGGCTCGGGCAGCAGAGCGTGGCCGAGGCGGAAGACGTTGTGCGGGTCGTACCGCTTCTTGACCTGGAGCAGCCGGGCGAAGGCCGCCCGGTCGAAGCAGTCCTCGGCGGACCGGGCGGTGTCGGCGCCGGCGAGGAAGTTGAGGTAGCGGCGGCCGGTCGACCAGCCGGCGAGCCGGCCCAGGACGACGTCGGGCGAGCCCGGCAGCGACAGCGTGGACAGGGTGAACGCCCCGTCGCGGCCCACCGCGTTGGGTACGGCCGCCGGCCGGGACAGCGCCCCGCCCAGGTGCCGCACCTCCACCATCGGGTCGGTGCAGCCGCTGCCGGGCCCGGCAGCGGCGAGCAGCGCGTCGAGCGCGCCCTCGTCGAACTCCCGCAGCACGATGTTGCGTTCGTGGTACGGCAGGGGTTCGGTCGGGTCCTGGTGGATCTCGGCGACCGCGCTGTACGGCATCTCGCCGACGGTGTCGGCGAGCAGCGTCCCGGCCTCGCGCAGCGGGCGCAGCAGCTCCTCGCCGTCCTCGCGGGTGCCGGTGAACGCGATCCGGACGTGTACGGCGAGCTCGCCGGCCGGGTGGCCGGGCACCTGGTGCAGCCCGGGCAGCCGGAGCAGCGCCACGGAGGAGGTCAGGGTCTCGGGCAGCCCGGCGGTCCAGGTCCGCCAGGTGTCGAGCACGGCGGCGGCCTCGGTGCCGGGGAAGTAGAGCCCGCCGCCGTACAGCCGGGCGACGGGGACGAGGCCGAACTCGAGGGCGGTGACGATGCCGAAGTTGCCCTTGCCGCCGCGCAGCGCCCAGAACAGCTCGGCGTCCGTGTCGCGGGTGACCGTGCGGTGCTGTCCGTCGGCGGTGACGAGGTGGACGCGGGTGACGTGGTCGGCGGCGTACCCGTACTGCCGGCCCAGCGGGCCGAGCCCGCCGCCGAGCGTGTAGCCGACGACGCCGACGAGGTGCGAGGAGCCGTTGAGCGGCGCGAGGCCGTGATAGGCGGCGGTGGCGATGACCTGGTGCCAGCGGGCGCCGGCCTCGACGCGGGCGATCCGGGCGATCGGGTCGACGGCGACGGCGATCATCCGGTGGGTGGTGACGAGGACGGCGTCCTCGGCGGGCGCCGCGATGCCGTGCCCGGTGGCCTGGACGCCGACGGGCAGCCCGAGTTCGGCGCCCAGGCGGACGGCCGCGGCGACGTCCTCGGCGGTGACGGCGCCCACGACGAGCGCCGGGCGGTGCCGGCCGATCCGGTTGAAGCCGTCGAGCTCGGCCTCGTAACCCGGGTCGTCCGGGAGGAAGACCTCGCCCTTCACCTCGGTGACGAGCCGGTCCACGGCGCTGTCCTGGATGACGGAGTGCTGCGGCTGGCGAGCCATGGACGGCCCCTCTCTGCTGCGTGTGGCGCGTGTGGCGCGTGTGGCGCGTGTGGCGCGTGTGGCGCGTACGGCGCGTACGGCGCGTACGGCGCGTATGGCACGGCCGGCTGGGCACGCGGTCGTGCCGAGCCGTGGCCTGTGCCCGTGCCTGTGCGTATGCCTGTGCCTGTGCCTGGGAACGCAGCCGAGTCTTTCCGTCGCGGCAGGCCCGCTCCATCCCCTGCGGAGGAGGGTCTCCGTGCCGGTCTCCCCCCTCAGGTGAGGGGGAGGACCGGTCAGCGGCGGGTCGCCGGCGAGGTGGTCCGGGCAGCGGCCCGGTAGGCGGCCCCGGCCCCGAAGAGCAGGACCTCGTCGGCGCAGGGCTGCTGCGCGACGGGCTTGTCGGTGGCGCCGAGGATCAGGCTCTCGATCGACTGGAGCCGTTCGCCGGGCACGATGCCCAGCTCGTCGCGGAAGCGGCGGTGGGTGTCGCGGAACAGCGCGAGGGCGTCCGCGGTGCGCCCCGACCGGAAGAGGGCGATCATCAGCTGGGCGATGAGGGTCTCCCGGAACGGGTGCTCGGAGACGTGGTGGGTGAGCTCGCCGAGGACCCTGCGGTGGTAGCCGAGCCGTAGCTCCAGCTCGTAGCAGTCCTCCAGGGCAGAGTGGTAGTCCTCGTGGTACTTGAGGGCCACCGTGTCGAGCAGCGGGCTGCCGAGCCCTTCGCCGAGAGGCCCCCGCCACAGGGCGAGGGCCTCTCGGTAGAGCAACGCCAGGTCGAGGTCGGGGTGTTCGGCCGCCCCGGCTCTGGCGCGGGATATCAGCTGTCCGAAGCGGTGCAGGTCGACGCCGGTGTCCGGGGTGCGCAGCCGGTAGCCGGTCTTGTGGGTCTCGATGGTCGCCGCGACGTCCCCGGCGTCGAACTGGCGGCGCAGCGAGGAGACGCAGATGCGGATCTGGCTGCGGGCGGTCGCCGGTGGCGAGTCGCCCCAGATGGCCCGGATCAGGCGGTCGACGGCGACCACCCGGTTGCACTCCAGCAACAGCATCGTCAGCAGAATGCGCTGGCGGTTTCCGCTGAGCTTCACCTCGCCGCGCGCGCCGTGCACGACAAGGGCTCCGAGGGCGAGAAATGTAGCCGGTTCTCTGGTCATGGATCTTCCCCCAAGATCGGATGCCGGTGAATGGGGCGATGGTCTGGTCGTCCGCTCACCAACTGGGCAGCAACTTTATTCCCCAGCCTTCCGGCGCTGCCAGCCGATGGCTGATTTCCCTACCCAGAGATGTCAATTCGTCGAGGACCCGCGCCCGGTCGAGATGTCCTGCGTCGAGTGCGCGCAGACCGGACCGGTCGGCGAGTTCGATCACCCGGATCTTGGCCGATTCGTCGTCGGCGGCGACGAAGACGTCCACGGGATGTCCGTCGATGAGCCCCCGGTAGATCGACTCGGCGTCCCCGGCGGCGCAGGCCCGCACCCACGAGGCACCCGGCGCGGCGGCGGTCAGTTCGCCCATCCCCGTACCGCACGGCTCGTGATGGGGCGCGGTCACCTCGACGAGCACCTTTCCGGTGAGCGAGCGCCGCTGGGAGCGCAGGAAGCCGAGGGTCTCGGCCCGGTCGAGGGCGAGGATCACCAGACCGGGCCGGAGGGCGGAACGGGCCGTGGTGGCGGTGACGGTCCCGGGTGCTCCGGCCGTCACCTCGCGGGCGACCCGGCCGGCCCGGACGGTGCCGGGGTCGGCGAGGAGGACGTCCGCGCCGGCGAGCGCGGCACGCCGGGCCATCGCCCTGCCCATCGCACCGGCCCCGATGATGCCCACCTTCATACGCGTTCCTTCGGAAGCCCGATCCAGCCCGATCCCGCATGCCGCATGCCGTCGGAATGCGTACCGCCGAATTCTCCGGGAGTGTGTGCTCCGTTTCATCCCCCTATTCGAGGGGGTTGCGGTGAGGGTCATCCCGCCCATGATTTATCCGTCAAATGATCCGGGGATCCGAGACAGAATCCGCCATTTGTCGATCCGATGGCCGGTACGGTGACCGATCCGGTGTCCGGCCCGTGTCCGAAACCGTCATCCGACCCCTCGTCCGAAACCCCTCAAGTGAGGGGTTGGCGCTCCGTCCGGCGGCTGTCACGATCGATGGATGACCCATGAGCGGATCGAGATCGGCCGCGCGGAACTCCTCTCGCGGGCGGCGAAGAGCGGCGACGCCCTCGGCATGTTCGCCGAGGCGTCGCATCAGGTGCGCCGGCTCGTCCCGTACGACGCCGCCGTCTGGCGCGTCACGGATCCCGAGACCGGCATGATGGCCGCCCCGATCCGCGCCGAGAACCTCGACGAGCACGGCTGCGCCGTCTACTGGGAGACCGAGCTCTTCACGGAGAACGTGAACCTGTTCCGCGACCTCGCCCAGGCCAGGGTGCCGGTGGCGGGCCTGCGCGAGGCCACCGGCGACCTGCCGGCCCGCAGCAGCCTCTACCACTCCTTCATGAAACCCCGCGGCTTCCAGGACGAGTTACGGGCCGTGCTGCGCGTCGGCGGCCGCCCGCACGGCCACATCAGCCTGTTCCGGGCGCACGGCCGCCCGGCGTTCGGCCCCGCCGAGACCCGGCTCGTCGAGAGCCTGGTGACTCCGCTCGCCCGTAAGCTCCGTTCCTTCGCGGGCACCGCGCCGCAGCCCCTGCCGGACTCGCCCCACGGCCCCGGCCTGCTCCTCTTCGACGCCTCCGGCGCGCTGCTCTCCGCCAACGACGACGCCCGCGCCCACCTCGCCGACCTCCCCGACGGCCCGGCCGTCGCCAGCGCCGGACTGCGCGTGCCGGCCTGGGTCCAGGCCACCGCCCTCAAGGCCCGCGCCATCTCCCAGGACCGCGACCGCGGCCACGCGCGCGTACGGGTGCGCACCCGGGGCGGCCACTGGCTGGTGTGCCACGCCTCCTGCCTGCGCGAGTCCGACGGCCGGCTCGGCCCGTCCGCGGTGGTGATCGAACCGGCCAAGACCTCCGAGATCGTGCCGCTGATCGTCGACGCCTTCGAACTGACCGAGCGGGAGACCGAGGTGACCCGGTGCATCGCGCGCGGGCTGCCGACCGGGAAGATCGCCGAGCAGCTCCACCTCTCCCCGCACACCGTGCGCGACTACATCAAGGGCATCTTCGAGAAGGTGGGCGTGTCCAGTCGCGGCGAGCTGGTCGGCAGGCTGTTCACGGAGTACTACGCGCCGTTCGCGGAACGCGGCATGGTCCGGATCCACGACTGACCCCGCGTCCGGCCCACCCGCACCCTTGTCCCTCTCCCTCTCTCCCTCCGTTCCTCGCTCCCCGGTCACCTCGTATCCACCGCGTATCGGTTTCCGCGAAAGGGGTGTGTCCTGGGTCACGTTCGAGTTGAATGATGCCGGGGGGTGCCCGGATGAGTGGCTCTGCGAGTGACACGGCCGACACGGCGAGGGTTCCGGGGGTTCCCGGGGCCGATCTGCTCGCCGCACTGCTCGACGGGATGGACGCGGCGCTGTGCGCGCTCGACGCCACGGGGACCGTCACACACTGGAACAGGGAGGCCGAGCGGATCCTCGGCTGGAGCGCCCGCGAGGCCGTCGGGCGGCGGGGCTTCGACGGCTGGGCCGCCCGCAGTGCCGACGCCGCGGAGATCCTGGCCCGGCTGCTGCGGTCGATGACCGCGCCGGGCCGCCAGGTCCACGAGTTCGCCCTGCTGCGCAAGGACGGCGGCCGGGTCCTCGTCCGTACGCAGACGGCGGGCGTGCGCGGGGCCGACGGCCGGCCGGCGGGCGTCTACCTGGCCTTCGGGGAAGTCCACGTCCAGATCGACCTGGAGCGCTCGCTCGCCCTCAGCGAGGCCCTGTTCGCCGACGCCGCGTGGGGCGTGGTCCTCGTCGACGTCGACCTGCGCCCCGCGGTCGTCAACGGCTACGCGGCCCGGGCCCTCGGCGCCGCCCGCGGCTCGCTCCTCGGCCGCCCGCTCGGCGACCTCGTCGGCCAGGGCGTCGAGGAGCTGGAAGCGGCCCTCCAGCACGTCCTGGCCGCCGGCTCGCCGGCCGAACCCGCCGACGTGTGGCTGACCCTGCGCGGCGCCCGCGGCGAACGCCGCCGCTGCTGGCGGTGCGGATTCGTGCGCCTCGCCACGCCGTTCGCCGAGGGACCGGAGCCGGTGCCGCTCGGCGTCGGCTGGCTCTTCCAGGACGTCACCGACGCCCGCCTCGCCGAACAGGACGCCGACCGGCTGAGGTTCCGCTGGAGCCAGCTGCACCGGGCGAGCGCGGCCGCGGCGGAGTGCGAGGACCCGGTGCGGGCCGCGGCGGTCCTCCTCGACTTCGCCCTGGCGGGCTTCGCGGACCACGTCCTCGTCGACCGCGCCACCGCCGACGGCCGCCTCGTCCGCGCCCTCGCCACCCCGGCCGGCGCCCCCGGCCCGGTCGCCCCCGTCACCACCGGCGGCATCCCGCTCCGTTACGCGCCGTCCCACCCGGCGCTCAAGGCCCTCACCCGCCCGGGCCCCACCCGCACCAGCACGGCCCCCGGCACCGACCGCCTCTGGCCCCCCGACACGGCCCACGCCCTCTGCCTGCCCCTCCGCACCCGGGCCCGCACCCTGGGCGTCACCACCTTCCTCCGCTCCCCCTCCCGCCCCGCCTTCGAACACGAGGACACGCTCTACGCGGAAACGGTCACGGCCCGGGTGGCGGCGTCCCTGGCACTGGCGGGGGAGTGGGGAGCGGACGGGTCCTGATCCCGACGGTCCGTGGCCGGAAGTGGCCTGTGGATAACCGGAAGGGGATGTCGCGCAACTGTGCGATCATCGCGGCGAACCTGTGAATCGCCACCGCTCCCGGGGGGACCGGACCCATGCCACGACCTTCGTGTACGGCGCCCAGA
This sequence comes from Streptomyces sp. NPDC127114, assembly GCF_042677525.1. Taxonomy (NCBI): domain Bacteria; kingdom Bacillati; phylum Actinomycetota; class Actinomycetes; order Kitasatosporales; family Streptomycetaceae; genus Streptomyces; species Streptomyces sp. NPDC127114. The sequence continues at coordinate 11,435 of NZ_JBHXTJ010000051.1, read as the reverse complement.
TCCGCGCCGTACACCGCCTTGCTCGCCGTAGTCACACTGGTGCTGTCCCTGTTCCTCCCGGTGTTCTCCACCGCGCCGGCCCGGGCCGCCGAAGCCGTGGCCGCGCCGGTGGCCGAGCAGTCCGCCGGCCCGGCCCCCGCGGCGGAGCCGGCGACCGAGGCGCCCGTCGAGCCGGCGCCCGCCGCCGAGGACTGCGCGCCGCTCGCCCTCGCCCGCTTCGGCGGCCCGGGCGACGCCGTCGGCAAGGCCTCGCTGGCCGGCAACGGCAGCGCCTGCTTCACCTTCACCGCCGAGAAGCCGGGCATGCACCGGGTGCTGCTCGACGGCCACTACGAAACCCGCGCCACCGTCTACGACGGCGACACGTGGCTCGACTGCGCGGGCTGGTGTGACCTGGCCCGTGCCGGCCAGTTCACGCTGCGTCTCGACAACAACTCGATCGACCCCGACGAGGCGTCGGTGTCGGTCACGCCGCTGTCCACCACCGAGGGCTGCCTGCCCGAGACCGGTACGTCCTGGGACCAGGAGCCGCTGAAGGGCACCCTCGTCAGCCGCCTCGGCCTCATCTGCCAGCCGTTCGCGGCCAAGCCGGGCGAGCGCATCACGCACCGGTTCGACATGGTCGTCTACGGCGACGAGCAGAGCCTGATCACCGACGAGACCGGCCACTACGTCTGCGACCGGAGCGCCGGCGGCGAAGGCTGCGTCCTGACCGGTGACGGCCCGTACCGGATCATCGGCGAGGGCAGCTACGCGTCGGAGGGCTTCCCCGCCGCGTACGCGCTGAAGATCCGCCGCCTCTCGGACCCCCAGGGCTGCGCGACCGTCCCCGTGAACGCCTACGGCTCCGCACCGACGACCGCCTCCCCCGCGACCGGCTGCAAGACCTTCACCGTGCCGGCCGCCGGTACGTACGACGTGTACGGCGTGGCGGCCGAGGGCCAGCGCTCCCGCCTGAGGGTCTACGACCGTGCGGGCACGACGGTCTGTGAGCCGTGGGACGAGTGCAAGCTGACGACCGGTGTCACGTACACGCTGACCACCGACGAGGCGACGCTGATCCTGGACCGCGCCGCCGAGGACGGCTGTGTGACCGCTGCCCTCGGCACGAACGACGGCTCGTTCGCCACCCCCGGCGAGATCGACTGCCTGACGCTGCCGCTGCCCGGGAACGCCCACGCGGCGCTCCTCAAGCCCACCGGCGGCCCCGAACCCCGCCCGGACGTCGTCGTCTGGGACGCGGACGGCGGCTACGTCTGCGGCGACGAGCAGCTGCTCGCCGGCACCTGCGTCCTGACCGGACCGGCTCCGCACCGCGCGATCGTGTCCACCAAGGACACCCAGCCGCCCACCGGCGCCTACCGCATGGTGCTGTACCGCACGGACGGCGCCAACGACTGCCAGGTGTTCCCGCAGGGCGACTTCACCGCGACGAGCGCCCTGACCCGGGTGAACACCGGCGGCGGAGTCTTCTCCCACTGCCTGACGATCCCGGCCGACGCGCACTCCACCCAGGAGAACGTGCAGCTGCGCGGCGTCGGGGCGGCCGCGCAGTTCTCCGTCCTGGACACCACCGGCAAGCAGGTGTGCAACGGCTGGTCGAACTTCGGCAGCTTCGCCACCTGCGCGTTGACCCCGGGCCTCGCCCACACCGTGCTGGTCGTGGGCCGTGACACCTCGTCCGCCTACACCCTGGCCCGCCGGGACGTGACGGAGACGGCCAAGGGCTGCACGGCGACCCCGGCGACGGCGGTCGGCGGTGCCTCCTTCGAGGGCGCGACGGGCGCCCCCGGCGAGCTGCGCTGCCGCCAGGTGACCACCGGGAACGCCGGTGACGTCCTGCACCTCGACGTGCGCGACCCGCTCGGTACGGCGAACATCCTGGCCTACGACGCGTCCGGCAACGCCACCACCTGCGGCTACCGCAACCGGTCCTGCGTGGTCACCGGCTCGACCCGCTACCAGGTCGTGGTGACCGTGCCGCCGAACCTGAAGGCCGCCGAGACGTACCGCTTCGACGCGCTGCGCATCGGCACGCCCGCCGGACCTGCCCCGGAATGCACCCGGGTCGCGAGCATCCCTTACGGGTACGGGCCGTTCACGGGCCGGCTCGACGAGCAGCACACGGCGGTCTGCCTGGCGCTGCCCACCGCCGGGGGCGACCGTTTCAAGGTGGCGGTCGCCGACACCGAGGGCCGGACGGACACCGCCGTCCCCCGGCTGTACGACGCCAAGGGCAACGACCCGTGCTACAGCTCGTCGGGGGTGTACCAGTGCGGCGTGTCCGGCACCTCGGGGTCGTCGCCCACCACCTTCGTCCTCGGCCTTCCCGAGAAGGCGCCCCTGACGGACTTCAGCGCCCGGCTCGACTGTGACGCGATCCCCTGCGGCACCGAGGCGATCTCCATCGGGACCGTCTCGCCGCTCTCCGGCCAGGGCGGCAAGGCCGTCACCCTCACGGTGACCGGCACGGCTCTCGGCATGAAGGACTACGTCCGGCTGACCAACGGCTCGCAGACGCTCAAGGCGACCACGGTGTCCGTCTCCCCCGACGCCCGGACCCTGACGGCGACCCTGGACCTGACGTCCGTCGGCGAGAGCACCTGGAACGTCAGCGTCATCGTCCGCGACTCCTACGAGTACCCGCGCGGCACCTTCGCCGTCACCAAGCCCGCCACCGCCGGTCTCGGCACGTACAAGGCGCTCACGCCGACGCGTCTGATGGACACCCGCTCGGGTCTCGGCGTGCGTCAGGGACAGGTCGGGGCGGGACAGACCGTCACACTGCAGGTGTCCGGCAAGGGCGGGGTCCCCGCCACGGGAGTGAGCGCCGTGACCCTCAACGTCACCGCGACCGGGCCGACCGCGGGCAGCTTCGTGTCGGTGTACCCGAACGGCACCACCCGCACCTCCGCCACGAACCTCAACTTCACGGCGGGGCAGACCATCCCGAACCTCGTGGTCGTGCCCGTCGTGAACGGCAAGGTCGACTTCTACAACAAGAACGGCTCGGTGGATCTGATCGCCGACGTGGCGGGCTACTACGTCACGGACGGCTCGGGCGCCACGTACCGGCCCGTCACGCCCGACCGTCTCATGGACACCCGGTCCGGGCTCGGCGTCCGCCAGGGCAAGGTCGGGGCGGCCGAGACGGTCTCGCTTCAGGTGACCGGCAAGGGCGGGGTGCCCGCCTCCGGGGTCACCGCCGTCGTCCTCAACGTGACCGCGACCGGGCCCACGGCCGGCAGCTTCGTGTCCGTCTACCCGTCCGGTACGGCCCGCACCTCGGCGTCGAACCTCAACTTCACCGCCGGCCAGACCATCCCCAACCTCGTCGTCGTCCCGGTCGGCGCCGACGGCAAGGTCGCCTTCTACAACAGGTCCGGGTCCGTCGACCTGCTCGCCGACGTCGCCGGCTACTTCACCACCGACGGCACGGGTTCGGCGTACAGGCCGATCACGCCGACCCGGCTGATGGACACCCGCTCCGGGCTCGGGGTGGCCCAGGCGAAGGTCGGGGCCGGGCAGACCGTCACGCTGCAGGTGGCCGGGCAGGGCGGGATTCCGGCGTCCGGGGTCACGGCCGTCGTCCTGAACGTCACGGCGGTCGCGCCGACGGCGGCGAGCTTCGTGTCCGTCTTCCCGGACGGTACGCAGCGCACCTCCGCGTCCAACCTCAACTTCACCGCCGGGACCACCATCCCCAACCTGGTCGTGGTGCCCGTGGTGAACGGAAAGGTGAGCTTCTACAACAAGAACGGGTCCGTGGACCTGCTGGCGGATGTCGCCGGCTACTACGTGGCGTAGGACCTGACAGAAAGC
>NZ_JBHXTJ010000051.1:0-7603 GCF_042677525.1 Streptomyces sp. NPDC127114 | reverse complement strand
ACCTTAAGGTTGAGATTCAAAAACAACACGGGGTCCGTGCCCGTGGGGGCGTTTGGCGCCGCATACTCCGGGGCTTCGCACCTCACACAACGGGGGGGGGCCGGGGCTTTTTCCCCCCGCGGCCCCTCCGTTCGTTTCCGGCCTCAGTGGCGGAAGAAGATCCGGTCGCCGTATTCCGTCATCACCCGGCCGTTCCACTCGTGGCCGCCGTCCACGTTGCCCGAGCGCAGGAGCGGCGGCTCGATGCCCAGGCGGACCATCTCCTCGGCCGCCGCCGCCATCGTGGCCTGCATCAGGGCGCTGGTGACGACGGTCGACGCCGGCGCGAAGGGGGCCTCGATGCCGTCGTGGGTGAGCTCTGCGTCGCCGACGGCGATGTGGGAGTCGAGGACGATGTCGCAGTGGTCCTTCAGGAAGGTGCCCGAGACGTGCCGGGACTTCGTCTCCGTCGCGTACGCCACCGAGGTCACGCCGATCACGGTCAGGCCGAGCGCCCGCGCGTTCATCGCCATCTCGACCGGCAGGGCGTTGCGCCCGGAGAGGGAGACGATGATCAGGACGTCGCCGGCCTTGGCCGGGGACGAGTCCAGGACCGCGCCGGCCAGGCCGTCGACCCGCTCCAGCGCGGAGCCGAGGGTGGCGGGCATGACGTCGACGCCGACGACGCCGGGGACGGCCAGCAGGTTCATCAGGGCGAGGCCGCCGGCCCGGTAGACCACGTCCTGCGCGGCGAGCGAGGAGTGCCCGGCGCCGAACGCGAAGAGGCGGTTGCCGTTCGCGACGGCCTCGGCGATGGCCGTACCGGCGGCCGCGATCTCCGCCGCGTCCTCGTCCCGCACCTTTCGGAGCAGGCCGATGGCGGCGTCGAAGAACTGTCCGGCCAGCTTGCTCTCGCCCATGGCGGCGACTCCTTCTGCTCGTGGTCGCGGATCACGGTGCGGTCTGGACCATTGCTCTGTCAATACCGCCTCGCCCCGGCGGGCCCCGGTTGTCGGCGCGATGCGCAAGAATTGGTGCAGGGCCAGCGCACGACTCATCGAGGGGCACGTATGTCCGGACTGATCGACACCACGGAGATGTATCTCCGCACCATCCTTGAGCTCGAGGAGGAAGGTGTGGTCCCCATGCGCGCCCGGATCGCCGAACGGCTGGACCAGAGCGGTCCGACCGTCAGCCAGACGGTGGCCCGCATGGAGCGCGACGGGCTGGTGGCCGTCGCCAGCGACCGTCACCTGGAGCTCACGGAGGAGGGCCGCCGCCTGGCCACCCGCGTGATGCGCAAGCACCGGCTGGCCGAGTGTCTGCTCGTGGACGTGATCGGTCTGGAGTGGGAGCAGGTCCACGCCGAGGCCTGCCGCTGGGAGCACGTGATGAGCGAGGCCGTGGAGCGCCGCGTCCTCGAGCTGCTGCGGCACCCGACGGAGTCGCCGTACGGCAACCCGATCCCCGGCCTCGAAGAGCTCGGCGAGAAGGCCGAGACGGAGTCCTTCCTGGACGACTCGATGGTCTCGCTGGCCGACCTTGACGCCGGCGGCGAGGGCAAGACGGTGATCGTCCGCCGTATCGGCGAGCCGATCCAGACGGACGCCCAGCTGATGTACACGCTGCGACGGGCGGGCGTGCAGCCCGGTTCCGTGGTCTCCGTGACGGAATCCCCGGGCGGTGTCCTGGTCGGCAGCAGCGGCGAGGCGGCCGAGCTGGACAGCGAGGTCGCGGCGCACGTCTTCGTCGCCAAGCGCTAGCGGACCGGCTCCGGCCCGCCGGAGCCAGGTCTCCGGGCCCGTTTTACGGCGGAATCGCCACGCCCGCGGCCCCTCCCGTGCCACGCTGGTGGGATGAGGGCCCCCCTCCCTACGACAGGGACGAGAAGGACGACGAGGACGACAAGGAACCCCGGCGCCGTACGGCGCCGGGGTCCGTCCTCCCCTGTGCTGACCCGGAGCCCCGAGCTCCCAGGGTCATTCCCGTCGGACCGTTTTCCCCGAGCGGCCCGCCTCCCGTTGAAGATCTCCCCTCGGCCGCAGCCGTCAATCCTTGAGCCCTGTCACTCGAACGTGGGGTGTTGAGCGGCAGAAGCGCATTTTCGAATACAGGTTCGATAGTCTGGCGCAGTTCCACGGGAAAGAGGGGGTGCCGAGCATGGTGCGACGACTCGACGTCACGGGAGCCGACGGCGTACGCCTGGCGGCCTGGGACTTCACGGAACCGACGGCGCCACAGGCCGGCCCCGGCGTCTTACTGCTCCACGGACTGATGGGCCGCGCCTCGCACTGGGCGCCCGCCGCCCGCCGGCTCGCCCCGCGCCACCGCACCGTCGCGCTGGACCAGCGCGGCCACGGCCACAGCGAGAAGCCCACGACCGGACCCTTCACGCGCGAGGCGTACGTGGCGGACGCGATCGCCGCCGTCGAGCGGCTCGGCCTCGGCCCGGTCACCCTCGTCGGCCACTCGATGGGCGCCCTCACCGCCTGGCAGCTCGCCGCCGAGCGGCCCGACCTCGTCCACGCCCTCGTCATCTGCGACATGCGCGCCTCCGCACTCGGCGCGGCCTCCCAGCGCGAGTGGCAGGACTGGTTCCGCCGCTGGCCCGTCCCCTTCCCCTCGCTCGACGCCGTCCGCCAGTGGTTCGGCGAGGACGACCCCTGGGTCGAGCGACCCCGGCCCGCCCGTGGCGCCTTCTTCGCCGAGGTGATGGCCGAACAGGCCGACGGCTGGCGCCCGGTCTTCGACCCGGCCCAGATGCTCACCTCCCGCGAGACCTGGGTCCACGACGCCCACTGGGACTCCCTCGCCCAGGTGCGCTGCCCCACCCTGGTCGTCCGGGGCCTGGACGGCGAACTGGGCCGCGCCGAGGCGCAGGAAATGGTCCGCGTCCTCCCGCACGGCGCGTACGCGGAGATCCCCGACGCGGGCCACCTCCTCCACTACGAACACGCGGACGCCTGGTGGGAGGCCGTGGCCCCCTTCCTGAACGGCGTCCTCACGTCCTGACGAACCCGCGGAACCTCCGCTCACGGTGGTTCACCACCCCACACGCCGTTCACCGCCCGCGCCCACCAGCCCCGCCGAGGTACGTCGTGCCGCCGCCCGGCACCCGCAAGCGCCTCTTCGTCGACGCGACGGAGCGGAGGCGCTGAACGCGCCCCGGCCGCAGGCCGGCGGGCGCGGACGAACACCCCAGATTTCTGGGATGGGCGGGCGGCGCCCGGGCTGCCAGCCTGAGGTCTCACGCGACGATGCGAAGTCCCGGTGAGGAAACCTGACATGACGACACGTAAGAGACTGGCGGCCACGGTCGCCGCCCTGGCGCTCGGGGCGGGCGTGCTCGCCGCCGCCCCGGCCGCGCACGCGCAGAGCATCTGCGACGGGCCCACGCCGCCCGAGTGGTGCGACGGCGGCGGAGTCGAGGACCCGCCGGTGAACTACGACCCCGAGGGCGCGCTGACCTCGGTGACCCGCGTCCCCGGCGGGGTCAACGTCTCCGGCTGGGCCTCCGACCCGGACGGCACCGGTGCGACCCGGGTGAAGGTCACCGTGGGCGGCACATGGGTCGCGACCCTGGACGCCAACCAGTCGGGCGGCAGGTTCTCGGGCTTCGTCAGCGTGCCCACCGCCACCGGCCAGGTCTGCGCCACCGCCGTCAACACCGGCTACGGCACGGACACCGGCCTCGGCTGTGCGAACTCCGTCGGTCACGACCCCGTCGGCCATCTGGACGGCTACCGGGTCGACGGTGGTTCGGTCACCATGTGGGGCTGGGCGCTCGACCCGGACACCGCCGCGTCGACGCAGGTGTACGTCCAGTACAGCGACGGCAACACCTACGGCCCCTACCCGGCCGACCAGACCCGTACGGACGTCGGTGCGGCGTACCCGGGCTACGGTGACGCCCACGGCTTCTCGTTCACCTTCACGCCCACCGAGGTGCACCGCTGCTACACGGCGTGGCTCGTCCAGGCGGTGGACCTCCACGCGGGAGCCGACAAGTCCGTCGGCGGCTACTTCTGCTCCTGAGGGCTGCCGTCGCGATCAGCACTCGGGATCAGCCGTCGCGGTCAGAACGAGAAGACCGCGCCCTCCGCCGTACGCGCCTGGAGTTCGCAGGTGTTGCCGTAGGTGGCCGACCAGCGCACCCGCTTGCCCTGCCACACGCCGTCGCCGGTGACGGTGACCGGGTTCCACTCGCGCGTACAGGGGCGGCGGTCGCCCGCTAAGACCGTCAGGCGGCCGAAGTCACCCTCGACGGCGTCGAGTTCCGCGCACGCCGCTTCCGGCGCGGGGTGGGTGCCCGACGGGGCGGGGGAGCAGGACAGCGTGACCGCGCGGACGACGGTGGCGGTCGCGGGCCGCGCGCCCTGACCGATCGTCAGGACCAGCGCCGACGGCGCGTACAGGCCGGCGGGGCCGGCCGGTGCGGCGGGGGCGGCCTCGGCGGTGCCGGTGCCGGTGAACGCGGTGCCGACGAGGGCGAGACCGGTCGCGGTGGCGAACGCGGTGGCGCCGAGAGCACGGAAGTAACGCACGGGGATGTCCCTTCGGGGGAAGACGGGGGATGTGGTGCGAGCCGATCGGCTGCGCAACGGAGTCTTGTCGACGCGGAGGGTGATCGCACATCCGTCCGTCGCTTTCCGGCCGATACGTGCGAACGAGCCCGACCGACTGGTCGTTCGGGCAGTTGGCGCAAGGATCCCGGCGCCCCCGCCGCCTCTCCTCGCCGGCCGCCGCCTCCGTCGGTTCAAAGCCGGACGACCGTCTGACCTGCGCCGACTCGAAAATCGTTGCGACTTGGAGGACTCGCACCCGTCCCGGGTCGACCAGAAGCCTCCGTCCGCACGCCGAAGGGCCGGACTCCCCGCGGGAGTCCGGCCCTGCCTCGAGACGGGTACGAGAAGCGACTAGGCCGTTTCTTTCGGATCAGGGCCGGACAGGCCGCGGCGTCTGGTGTGGTGCATCGCAAGGCGCCGGGGCGTCGCGATAGCGGAGCTATCGGGGCGTTTCGGCAACGCGGCGAGGTGCCGTGCCAGGCGCCGCGGACCCGGCCAAGATCCGGAAGAGACGGCCTAGCCCTTGCTCACCGCCGCCAGGATCTCCGGCAGGCGCTTCGCCACCCGCGGCGCCGCCGCCTTCAGGCCCGCCCAGGCGATCAGCGCGCCGTAGAGCACGCCGAGCGGGAGCAGGATCCACAGCAGGGAGTCGTGGTCCGCGAGGTGGAGGAAGAGGGTCAGGCCGAGGACCGGGGCGCACAGGAGCGCCGCGGCGAGCATGCCGCCGAAGATCGAGATCCAGGCCAGACCGGCCTGGCCCGGAGCCACGTTCTTGAAGGCGTTGTCCTGGGGTATCGAGTACGGGAAGTTGGCCGAGGCCACCGCACCCGTCGCCATCATCGCGCCGAGCAGCGCGAACGACAGGCCCAGGCCCTCCGGCAGCTCGTCCCACCGGCCGAGGACGGCGACCGTCGCCGTGGTCACCAACGCGGTGTACGGGACGGTGATCAGCAGCAGCGCCAGGGCGCGCGAGCGGAGTTCGGCGTACGCGTCGGCCTTCGTCGAGAGGGTCTGCGCCACCATCCAGAAGGCCGAGGTGTCCTGGCCGAACTGGTTGTACATCTGGATGCCGAGCATGCCCGAGGCGAAGCACGCGAAGTAGACCGTGCCCGTGCCCTGGAGGGCGTTGAAGAGCGGGACGATCGCGCCGATGGCGAGCGACGTCACCCACGCCGCCTTCGTCTTCGGGTCACGCCACACGTAGCGCAGGCTGCGGTCCATCACGGCGCCCGTGCGCCCGCCCGGCAGCAGCCGGCCGAGCAGCCCGGACGAGGCCGCCTTGTCCGTGGCCGCGGCCCCGCCCGAGGCCGCGTTGACGGTCGAGCCGTCCGGCTCCACCATCAGCCGCACCAGCGACCGCTGCCACCAGTGCACGAGGCCGAACAGCGCGACCGCGGCCAGCAGCAGCCTGGCGGCGGCCACCGCGTAGTCGCCGTCACCCGCCGCGTCGATCGCGGAGACCGCGGACGCCGGCGGCAGCCAGGCCACGACCTCGGCGGCCGGTTCCAGCGACGACATCCCGCCGGCCTGGCTGAGCCGCTGGGCGCCGAAGTTCACCAGCTGCATGCCGACCGCGATCACCAGGCCGGACAGCACGGCCAGGTCGCGGCCCTTGCGCGAGGTGAGGAGCCGTACGTTCGCCGCGGCCACGGCCCGCGACAGCGCCACGCACACGGCGACCACGAGCGGTACGGCGAGCACGGCGACGACCGTCCCGGCGGCGCCGCGCGCGAGCGCGAGGGCCGCGCCGACCGCCAGGCACAGGGTGAGGATCGGGCCGATGCCGACCAGGGAGGCCACGAGCAGCGCCCGGACCAGCGGCCGGGGCCGCAGCGGCAGCATCACGAGCCGCGAGGGGTCGAGGGTCTCGTCGCCGCCGCCCACGAACAGCGGCATGACCGCCCAGGAGACGGTGAGCACGCCGATGAGCAGGACGGTGACGGTGGCGGCGTCCGTGTGCCCGCGCAGCAGCAGGAAGCCGAGCACCATGCCGACGGCGAAGAGCACCGACACGACCATCGACACGACGTAGGCGGCGGTGCGGCCGCCCGACTGCTTCAGGCCGTTCTTCAGAAGCGACAGCTTGAGCCGTACGAAGACCGAGGTCAGCGAGGGCGCGGCAGCTGTCGCGGCCGGGGCGGCGCCCACGGCGGGGCCCTGGCCGGGGGCCGGCGGGTTCCATGCGCTCATCGAGCCGAACCGCCCAGCCAGTCCAGGGACTCCCCGGCGTCCCGCCCGTTCGCGCCGACCAGCTCCAGGAACGCGGCCTGGAGCGACGGCGCGTCGCCCCGCACCTGCTCCAGCGGGCCCTGCGCGCGGATCTGCCCGGCCGCCATCACGGCCACCCAGTCGCACAGCGACTCCACGAGCTCCATCACATGGCTGGAGAACACGACGGTGGCGCCGGACGCGGTGTAGCGCTCCAGGACGCCGCGGATGGTCTGCGCCGACACCGGGTCGACGCCCTCGAACGGCTCGTCCAGGAACAGCACTTCGGGGTTGTGGAGGAGCGCGGCGGCCAGACCGATCTTCTTGCGCATGCCGGTCGAGTAGTCCACCACCAGCTTGTGCTGCGAACCGGTCAGGTCGAGCACGTCGAGCAGCTGCGCCGCGCGCTTGTCGACCTCGGCACCGGGCAGCCCGCGCAGCCGGCCGCTGTACGCGAGGAGTTCACGGCCCGAGAGGCGCTCGAAGAGCCGCAGCCCCTCGGGCAGGATGCCGATCCGCGCCTTGACCTGGGCCACGGACTCCGGATCGGCCCACACGTCGTGCCCGGCGACCCGGATGCGGCCCGCGTCGGGCCGCAGCAGGCCGGTGATCATCGAGAGGGTCGTGGTCTTGCCGGCACCGTTGGGGCCGACGAGGCCGATGAACCGGCCCGCGGGCAGCACCAGATCGATCCCGTTCACCGCGATCTGCTGGCCGAAACGCTTCCACAGCCCCTCGACGTGCACGGCGGGGGGGGGCCCCGCGCCCCCGGGCCCCCCCCCCCCCCCCCACACACCCGCGGAATGCAGGTGAGGGCAAAAATTACATGAAACCCAACGGTTTGCCCCGAA
>NZ_JBHXTJ010000050.1:0-50574 GCF_042677525.1 Streptomyces sp. NPDC127114 | reverse complement strand
ACTCCCCACCCCCCACTATCGTATTATCCATCACACACGCCTCGTGCTCTTGCCGGCCGGCACACCGCGGCGGGGCTTTAAATCAAAAATTAATGTCCGGCGCGGGGGGGAGCGCCCGCCCGCCCCCCCCCGCCCTGAGGGGTCTACTCCTGCGAACGCCCGGCGTCCAGAGGCCCGGCACCAGGAGGTCGGCCCGGAGGTCGGATCCGGAGGCCGGGCCCTTCGGATCAGGCGCCGAAGGCCTTCGCCTTGCCCTTCACCGGCTTCGCGCCCGCGCGCAGGTGCACCGGCACGAGGTCGAGGGCCGGCTCGCTGTACCCCACCGAGACGATCCGGTCGCCCCGGTACGTGAACGTGGTCAGCGAGGCCAGCGTGCACTGCCGGCGCCGCGGGTCGTGCCACAGCCGGCGCTTCTCCACGAAGCTGCGCACGATCCAGATCGGCAGCTGGTGGCTCACGCACACCGCCTCGTGGCCGCGCGCCGCGTCCTTCGCCGCGTCGAGCGCGCCCATCATCCGGACGACCTGCTCGATGTACGGCTCGCCCCAGGACGGCTTGAACGGGTTGGTGAGGTGCTTCCAGTTGCCCGGCTTGCGCAGCGCGCCGTCGCCGACGCCGAAGGTCTTGCCCTCGAAGACGTTCCCCGCCTCGATGAGCCGCTCGTCCGTGACCAGGTCCAGGCCGTGCGTCTTGGCGATCGGGTCCGCCGTCTCCTGCGCCCGCTCCAGCGGGGAGGCCACGACATGGGTGATGTCCCGGCCCGCGAGGTGCTCGGCGACCCGGTCCGCCATCTGCCGGCCGAGCTCGGACAGGTGGTAGCCGGTCCGGCGGCCGTACAGCACGCCGTCCGGGTTGTGCACCTCGCCGTGCCGCATCAGGTGGACGACGGTGATGTCGTCGGCGCCCGGGGTGCCGTTCGCGGCGCTCACGCGGTGGCCTCCGCGGCGGCGCGGGCGGCGGCCGGCAGCGCGGCGGCGATCCGCTCGACGGCCCGCTCGTCGTGGGCGGTCGACACGAACCAGGACTCGAAGGCCGACGGCGGCAGGTAGACGCCGTCCGCGAGCATCGAGTGGAAGAACGCGTTGAAGCGGAAGGCCTCCTGCTTCCTGGCGTCCTCGTAGTTCCGCACCTCGGTGGAGGTGAAGAACACCGAGAACATGTTGGACGCGGTCTGCAGCCGGTGCGCCACGCCCTCCTTCGTCAGGGCGTCCGTGACGAGCCCCTGGATCTCGGCCGAGACGGCGTTCACCTTCTCGTACGCGGCCTCGTCGAGCAGCCGCAGCTGCGCGAGGCCGGCGGCGGTGGCGATCGGGTTACCGGAGAGCGTGCCCGCCTGGTAGACCGGGCCCGCCGGGGCGAGGTGGCCCATGACGTCGGCGCGGCCGCCGAAGGCCGCGGCCGGGAAGCCGCCGCCCATGACCTTGCCGAAGGTCATCAGGTCCGGCCTGACGCCGTCCACGCCGTACCAGCCGGCCCGCGAGGTGCGGAAGCCGGTCATGACCTCGTCGGAGATGAACAGCGCGCCGTTCTTCGCGCAGGCGTCCTTCAGGCCCTGGTTGAAGCCGGGCAGCGGCGGGACGACGCCCATGTTGCCCGGCGAGGCCTCGGTGATCACGCAGGCGATCTCGCCCGGGTACCGGTGGAAGGCCTCCTGCACCGCCTCCAGGTCGTTGTACGGCAGCACGATGGTGTCGCCGGCCTGCGCGCCGGTCACGCCGGGCGTGTCGGGCAGTCCGAAGGTGGCCACGCCGGAACCGGCCGCGGCGAGCAGCGCGTCCACGTGGCCGTGGTAGCAGCCCGCGAACTTGATCACCTTGGCGCGGCCGGTGAAGCCGCGGGCGAGCCGGATGGCGGACATGGTCGCCTCGGTCCCGCTGGAGACCAGCCGCACCTGCTCGACCGGCTCGATCCGCGCGACGATCTCCTCGGCGAGCGCGACCTCGCCCTCACCGGGCGTGCCGAAGGACGTCCCGCGCGCCACCGCCGTCTGCACCGCCGCGGTCACCTCGGGGTGCGCGTGGCCGAGGATCATCGGTCCCCACGAGCAGACCAGGTCGACGTACTCGCGTCCGTCGGCATCGGTGAGGTACGGACCGGTACCGGACACCATGAACCGGGGCGTTCCGCCCACGGCCCGGAAGGCCCGTACCGGTGAGTTCACGCCGCCGGGCGTCACAAGGGAGGCGCGGTCGAAAAGCGTCTGTGAGACTGGGGCTTCGTATGAATACGGCACTGTGATCCTGACCTGATCCTGACCTGCGAGGACGACGTCGAGTACGTGGGGACGGTGTGGGCACCCTGTGAATTACGCCGGGGCGTGTCTCCGTCGCGTCTGCGAAACTGGGGCGTCATAAGGATGGCTCACGGAATCCATGGTGTCAGAGGCCACGGCGATCTTGCGGACAGGTGTTTCACCGTACGACCGTGGGGGAGGTCACTGTCACGATGATCGGGCCGCACGCGGAGACGGCGGCCGGAACAGCAGTCGGGTGGAGATATGCATCGCGGTGGCGGACCGGGCGAGGGGACTGACGACCTGGGTCCCGACCCTGTCCGGAGGGGGAGGCACCGGCGCCGGAGGACGGAAGAGCCGAGGGCCAACGAGCCTCGGACGGGCGGTGAGCCGCGCGCCGACGCGCGCGGCGGTGACGCACGTGGTGACGCCCGCGGCGAGGTGCGTGGTGACGCCCGCGCCGAGTCGCGTGGCGAGCCGCGGGCCGGCGAGCCCCGGAGGCCGGACGGCCCGCTCCCGGGCGGTACGGGCCCGGCGACGCACGGGCCCGCGCAGAGCCCGGCCCAGAACCACAACCAGAACCAGAGCCCTGGCCCCGGCTCCGGCCCGGCATCCGGTGCCTCTGCCGGTCCTGCCCCCAGTCCCGCCCCTGGCCCGGGTCCGGTGCCAGGTCCGGGTCCGGGTTCGGCCCCGGGTCCGGTGCCGAGCCCGGTCGCGGACGAGTCGCGGCTCGGCCGGGCACGCGCCCGGCGCGCCGCCCGGGCACGCGAGTCCGGCCCGGTCGAGGGACCGGCGACGCCGGGGAACGGGGGCGGCCGCTTGGGCGTGACCTACAAGTACTTCGGCGCGCCCAACAGCGCGACCGCGGCGCAGGTCCCGATCTCGATGCGCCCCGAGGAGCTCGGCGGCGACGAGCTCGGCATGGGCGGCATGTTCACCAAGATCAAGCCGGAGACCATAGCCGCGATGGTCCTGACCGGCATCCAGGGCATGCCGCTCCACAAGGTCCCGCCGCTGGAGCTGGTGGTCCTGCACCCCGACTACGCCGTGGTGAAGCTCCCCATGACCGTCGTCGACCCGCTCCGCGGCATCGGCGAGGAGTCGGTCGGCGCCGCCGCCTTCATCTGGTCCACGGTCCCCGACCGCGGCGGCCCGCAGGACGCCTTCAACGTCTACCAGCTGCTGCACGAGTGGCAGGACTTCAGCCACCGGCTGCACGAGGCGGGGCACCAGCCGTACTGCCTGGTCTGGCCGTAGGCCGGCGCCCCTCCCCTCCGGGGGCCGGCCGCTAGGCGCCCTTGCCGTGGGCCTTGCCCGTGGCCTTCCGCGCGTCGTCGACGATGCCCTCGGCCAGCTCGGCGGCGAGCAGGAACGGCAGGAAGCGGTTGCTCGGCGTCTCGTGGTCGCGGTAGCGGGCGAACGGCAGCAGCGAGGCGAACAGGGCCCACCGGTACTCGAGGTCGGTGAACGCCCAGTTGGGCTGCTCACAGCCCTTGAGGATGGCCCGCAGCCGCTTCACACAGGTCAGGACCCGCCGTACCTCCGGGTCGGCCTTCTCGGGGATCTCGGGGTCCCACAGCGACTCCGCGCGCAGCGCGTCCGCGAACCACGGCCGGATCTCGGCCAGCTGCTCGGGCGTCCAGGCGAAGGTACGGGACCACAGCGCGGACTCGAGACGGGCGAAGTCCTTGCAGATGTGGCCGCGGTGGGTGGTCTCGAAGTCGATGATGTAGAGGTCGGGGACGTAGAGCTCGCGCTCTTCCCGGCCCGTGCCGCCCACCAGGACGTTCTCGCAGTGCAGATCGCCGTGCGAGACACAGGTGAGGTAGGAGCGGGTGGTCAGGCCCTCGTCGCGGTTGTACAGCAGCCATTCGAACAGCTCGGACGGGTCTTCCTCGGCCTCCGCGGGCTCCCCGGCCCCTCCGGTGCCGGTGCCGGGCCTGGCCACCTCGGCGATGTGCGCCACCAGCCACAGCGGGTTGGTCAGGTCCGCGTCGCGGTCGGTGAACATCGGGCCCGCCGCGAAGGAGGACCCCGCGAACAGCGCCCCCAGGGTGCGAGGCCGCCAGGTGAGCCCGCCCTCGACGCCGAAGACCTCGGCGACCTCGGCCGCCTCGAAGTGGTCCAGCTCCGTGCCGGCGTCCTTGCCCGGGGCGTAGCCGGTCCGCTCGTAGTCGTCGGGCCGCAGCGCCGGGTACTCGCCCCGCAGGTCGCCCATGGCGCGGCTCGCGTTGCTCAGCCACGGCCCGAGGGCCTCCAGGAGGAGTTCCCTGACCACCTTCCGGAGCGCCTTGTCCTCCAGGCCCTCCGTCTTGACCAGCCAGGCCCGCAGGGTGGTGGGCTCGTCGCGGTTGCGGAACACGTACGAGGTGAGGATGCCCTGGTAGCGGACGCCGTTGGTGCTGTTGATGACGGTCGCGGTGGACACCGTGCACTTGCTCGACCGGACGGCGGGATGCAGCAGTTCGCCGTACGCGTCGAAGTTCCGCTTCTCCCGCTGCACCTTCGCGGCCTCGTCGATCTTGAGGACGCCGATGGGCCCGAAGACGTTGGACGCGAGGAAGGTCGGCACGGGCCGGTCGGCGAACAGGGCGCCCTGCATCACGGCGCCGTTCGCCTTCGGGGCCAGCTCGACGGCCATGCCCTGGAGCAGCCGGCTCGGCAGCTCGACGACGGCGTCCCGCTCGTTCAGCGACATGGAGGTGGATGCCGCTCCCCGCGCCGAACCCGGCTCCCACGCGTTGCGGATGACGCGGACGCCACGGGCGGCGCCGAGCATGTCGAGGGCGCGCTCCCGCCAGAACTCCTGGACCTCGTCCTTGGTGTCCGGGCCGCTCGACGACTCGTTCTGCTTGGAGTAGTACAGGGCGGCGAGGAGGCGCTCGAGCCCCTCGGCCTTCCAGTTGGAGAGCAGCAGCAGGATGAAGGCGATGCTGTTCCAGCGCTCGGGCTCGCCCGCCCACTGCCGCAGCAGCTCCTCCGCCCACGTCGCGGGATTGGGGTAGCCGCCGGTCGCCGCCTGGTTCTTGACCCTCCGGTGGGCCCTCATCCCGCCTGGCTCGACCGGTTCGGGACCGCCGACGAGCAGCTGGATGCCCACGGCGTGCCGCAGCCACCGGCACACGAAGTCGATTTTGGACAGGTGGTACTCCTGGAGCTCGCCGACGGCGACGAGCGTGGTCGCCTCCGAGACGGCGAGCAGCAGTTCACGCTGGTCGTTGTTGTAGCGATGCTCGACCTGGAGGGTCTGGAGGTAGCCGAGGACGTCGGCGACGATCTGGTGGTCGTTCTCCGGCAGGTGCACCCGCAGGGAGAGGTTGTGCAGTGCGGTCGCCAGCCACTGCAGCCGGATCCGCTGCCCGTCGTAGGCCGTCCCGCCGCGGGTGAAGTTGTAGAGGGTGCGGGAAGCGACCTGCCGGACCTCCTTCGCCCGTTCGTGCAGCGGCGCGAAGACGTCGGTCGGTACGGAGGCGCCGGCGAGCGTCTTCCTGAGCAGGCTCAGGTCCTTCTCGAGGATCGTCCTGAGCCGGTCGGCGGCCATCGGCGCGTTCCGGCCGATCATCCCCGTCACGTGCCCGGCGAAGGCGTCGAACAGGTCCTCGGCGGGCGTCCCGTCCTCTCCGCCTGCCCGCCACTCCTCCAGGAGCTGCTCCCAGGTGACGTAGTCGCGGGATCCCGGTCCTTCGCCGTAGCCGTCGTCGGAGAAGTCGTCGGACGGGCGGCGCCACGAGGACGGCGGGACCGCCCGGGACGCCGGGAACGACTGCGGGGCGGAGGCCTGCTGCGGCAGCGGCGGCACGGAAGCCTGCTGCGGCAGCGGCGGAGCCTGCGAGGCGGGCGGCGGGGTCGGCGGGTCCTGCGGCGCGGGCGGGGCGGACTCCTCCGGTACGGACGTGCGGACCGGCGCCGTCGCCGCGGGAGCCGTCACGGCGGGCCGCAGGGCGTCCAACTGCCCCAGGAGCGCGCGGCACTGGGAGATCGACCCGGCGTACCTTTCCTGGTTGCGGAAGCCGTAGAGGCGAACCGCTATGTCGAGCAGCTCACGCGCCCGCTCCTGGTCGGTCCTCACGTAGTGGTTCTCCGCCACGGCGAGCGCCGTATTGGCGATCTTGAAGGCCGGGCCGACCAGGTTGCCCTCGGAGATCTCCGGCCCCGCCTGCGCCATGACGATGCGCGACTTGGCGAAGCGCGGGGCCAGATGCGGCTCGGCACGCACGGCCTCGTCCATGGCCGCGTAGACCGTCGTTAAGTAGTTCTCGAAGTCGTCCGCCGAGATGAATGGCGCCATTGCCACCATGCCCTTCCGTGCCGCGTGCGCTGGTTCGTTGCGCAAGGATCTATCGCAGATCCCGGAGGCACGGGGAGGCGCCATCGCGCCACGAGGGCGCAGGTTTCCCGGCGGCGCCCCCGGCCCGGCCCGGGACGTCCCGCGGGCCGTCCGCAGGGCCGTCCTCAGGCCATCCCGATGCGGCCTCAGGACACCGGCGTGAGGTCCTCCCGGAACCTCTTCTCGCCCGTCAGGAACGCCGACTGGGGCAGCACGACGTGTGCCTGGGCCCGCCCGCGGGCGATCTCGGCGCGGCTGGCGCCGATCACCGTCTCCGCGTCGCCGTCACCGGCGAGCTCGAGCAGCGCCTCGCGCAGCCGAGTCGCCTCCGGCTTGTCCAGGACCAGGTCGTAGACCTCGAAGAAACGGATCTGCCGATACGTCTCACCCGGAACCTTCAGCGGCCCGTCGATGACGCGGCGAACTGACCGAAAACCGACCTCCCGGGCCAACGGGATCAGTTCCTCGTGCCCCACCTCGCCCAGTTCCTCGACGAGTTCACGCCGCAGGCAGTCGGCCGCCGTCTCCCGGTCGACCTCCTTGTGCAGCCAGCGGGCGAAGCCCAGGACGCGCAGCGCACCCAGGAAGCCCCGCAGGTCGTGCCGCATCACGTCCCGGCTGCGCCCCTCCGGCTCGAAGCCGAGCCGCTCCAGGACACGCTTGGCCGACTCCTGGTACTTCACGACGCCGCCGGGCGGACCGAACGCGCCGGGCCGGTTGGCGGAGGTGAACAGCACGTAGTGGTCCTCCTCATGGACCCGCAGCAGCACCGCCACGGAGACCCGCGCCCGGCCGAACGGCGTGAGCAGCAGCCGCAGCAGCGTCAGATGCCTCCTGTTCTGCCACAGCAGCCGGCCCACACCGGTCAGCAGAGCCACGACGATGCCGCCAACGATCTTCTCGACCACGGGGTGCCCCCTCCGTCACACACCGCACCACGCCACGCCTCATCCCGAGCCCACCAATGTACGCGTGTGGCCGCGTGTCGACGGACCTCTCGGGGACTCTCGGAGACCTCGCAGGCGTTTCGCCGCACTTCCCGCTCTCATAAGTGCTGAAGTTAGGACGAATCGGATGTAATGCGTGCGCGGAGTACGTGTCAGCAGAGAAAGGACCCGATGTGGCGATCCCCGACGTCCTGAACACCGTGCGCCCCCGCCCCATGAAGATCGGCGAGGTCGCCGCACGGACCGAACTGTCCCTGCGCACCATCCGCCAGTACGAGGACAGCGGCCTCGTCGTCCCGTCCGCCGCGTCCGAGGGCGGCTTCCCGCTCTACACGGACGCCGACGTCGCCCGGCTGATGGTGATCCGCCGCATGAAGCCGCTCGGCTTCACCCTCGACGAGACCCGCGAACTCCTCGACGCCGTCGACCGCCTCGCCGCCGACGCCCCTGACACGCCCGCCGAACTCGACCCGGACACCCGCACCGCCCTCGTCGCCCGCGTCCGCCGCTACGAGCGGGCCGCGGCCGAACGCGTCGCCGAACTGCGCGCCCAGCTGGCCCGGGCGGAGGAGTTCGCGGACTCACTGCGGGCGCGCGTGCCGTAGGCGGCGCGCGGGCGGTAGACGGCGCTCGTGCGGTAAACGGGCTGCTCTGCCGTAGACGGGTGGTCTGCCGTAGGCGGCGCTCGGGTCGCAGGCGGCGCTCGTACGGCAGCGGCCGTCCCCGGCGATGCCCCTAGAGGTGGCCCCTAGAGGTGGTCCTCCAGCGCCGCCGTCAGGTCCTGGAAGAAGCGGGCGTACGCGGCCGGGCTGGGCGGCGTCTCCGGATTCCAGGGAGCGAGCCGGGCGCCCGGCGGGACCACCTGAGGCGGCACCGCGTTGGCCCGGCTGTCGAAGAGCACCAGGCCCGGCGCGAGCCCGAGGGCGTGCTCCCAGTCGGTGGTCAGCCAGCTCGCGCCCGGCCCCGGGCCCGGATCCACGAACCGCACCCCCAGCTCGGCGAGCCGGGCCAGCTCCGGCCAGGCGTGCGGCCGCGCCAGATGCACCTGCTCGGGACCGGCGCCGGACAGCGCGAGGACGCTGAGCCCGGTGCGCCCGGCGGCGCCCCGCAGCGCCGCCTCCGCGTCGTCCACCCGCCCGGTCGCCGCGGCCGTCGCCCCGAGGGCCCGGGCCAGCTCGCCGAACCGCGCCAGGATCGCCGACAGCGCCGGCTCGTTGCCGACGGACAGCGCCACGAGCGGCACCCCGAGCCGCCCGGCGAGCGCCTCGTCCAGCGCGTACGGGCTCTTGCCGTCGTACGTCACGTCCAGCACGAGGTCGACGCCGCCCAGCTCCCGTATCCGCGCCTCGTCCAGGGCCCGCCCGGCTCCCAGGTACGGGACGCCCGCCTCGGCGAGCCCGCCGGCCTTGGCCGGATCCAGCAGATCGCCGTCGTGCCCGGAGCCGTAGACCGCGACCGGCCGCACGCCCAGGTCGAGCAGGGCGGCCCCGGCCCGTACGTAGGCCAGCACCCGCTCCGGCCGGCGCACGGCCGCCGACGACGCGCCCCGGTCGTCCGTGAACTCCCACCCGCCGGGGCCGCCCGACGCACCGGCGCCGCCGGACATACCGGCCGCACCCGCCGCATCCGCCGAGCCCGCCGAGCCCGCCGTACCCCCCGTATCCGCCCCATCCCCGCCCGACATGTCCGTGCCCGTTGCGTCCGCCATCGCGGCTGCTCCCTCCCCGGCCGGAAATCTCCGTCCCCGCCACCTTGAAGCGGTTCCCAGGCCCGCACAAGAGGGCCTTCCCGGGGGCGCGGGGCGGGACCTTGGTCCCGGACCCCTCTGCCGAAAGACCCCCAGGGTGGTGTTAACTGAACGGGTCGGGAGGAAGCAGCAGGAATCGTCACGCCGTACGGGCGGGCGAGCGGGCGCCGCCATCTGCCAGTGGTAAGCCGCCGCCGTCGCCGTCGCCGTACGGGCACATGCCCCCGGAGTCAGCCATGACCTTGCCCGGCCAGTTCTCGGACCCCCGTGTGATCACCCTCGTCGGTCTGTTCGCCGTCTCCGCGGCCGTGTGGATGGCCGTCGGCATGCGGGCCCGCGCCCGCCGCACCCGCGCGAACGTCCCGCTGGAGCGGGTCTGGCACCCGCAGGAGACGGTCGAGCTCACGCCGGCCGAGGAACGGACCTTCGGCCAGGTCGTCTCGCGTCTGTCGCTGAGCGCGGCGGGCCGGCTGCGGTAGGCGGGAGCGCCTTCGCCTCCCTCCGACCGGTCTCCTGCGAGCACGCGAGACGGCGAGCGCGGCGAGTACGACTACCGCGGCAATAACGCGGCGGGTACGGCGGTCAGACCGTGGCCGCCCAGAGCCTCGGATCGCGCCCCGTCACCGCGAGCAGCCGCTCGAACGGGGAGGCGCCCTCGGGCAGCTCCACCTCGGCGCCGAAGACACCCATCTCGCGGGCCATCGGCGCCATCCGGGCCACCTCCCCGGCGAGCTCCGTCACGACCGCCGGGTCCGGCTCGTAGTCCCGTCCGGTGGCCCGGGCCAGGTCCCAGACGTGCACGGTCAGGTCGAGCAGCACCATCGCGCCGACCGTCCGCGCCGGCATGTCCATCGCACCGGTCGTCCCGTCCTCCGCACCGGGCTCGGCCCAGGCGGCGGCCAGCCGCCCGGTCTCCTCCGCGAAACGCGTCCGCCACTCCGGATCGGCGAGCCGGTCGGGATCGGCGCCGGAGAAGTCGGACGGCTGTTTGGCGGCGAGCAGCCGGAAGTTCTCGACGACCCGGAAGAGGTGGTTGAGCAGCCCGCGCACGTCGTACTCGGCACAGGGCGTGGGCGCTGCCAGCTCCTCGTCGGCCGTGTCCCGCACCAGGGGCACGGCGAGGGCGGCGGCGGAGCCGAGCAGAGGGGCGATGCGGTGATCCTGCTGTTGCTGATCGTCGTACGTCATGGATCCGACGTTAGGCGGGGCGCCGGCGCCGGTCTTGAAGAAACACGCCAGTGGCGCCCGGCCCTGCGGAGAGTCCGCCTAGCATCGGAGAATGACCGACTCCGGTCCCGCACCGCGCCGTGACACCCGGGGCATCGTGGACCCGGCCGAGCTGCTCGCCCGCGTCCGTTTCCGCCGGCACGCACCGGCGCCGGAGCTCCGCCCGTACCTGGAGCATTACTGGCTGATCGACTGGGACCTGGCCGAGCCGTACGCGACCCATGTCGTCCCGCACCCGTCCGTGAACGTCGTGTTCGAGCGGACGGCCGAGCCGGGCGTCGAGGGCCGGGCCGCCGCGAACTCGGCTGTCGTCTCGGACTCCGCGGTCGTCTCGGGCATCGGACTGGAGCTCTTCACGAAGAAGCTGACCGGCAAGGGCCGGGTCTGCGGCGTGCAGTTCCGGCCGGGCGGCTTCCGCCCGTTCGCGCCCGCGTGGCCGGTCTCGCACTGGACGGGCCGGATCGTCCCGCTGACCGAGGCCTTCAGGAGCGAGGGCGAGGGCGAGGGCGAGTGCGGGAGCGAGGACGGGGGCGAGGCTAAGAACGGGGACGAGGCCCCCAAGGGCACGGGAACGGTAGCGGGCACGGGCGGGGACGCGGGCACGGGCGCCGGAACGGGCACGGGCGGGAGCAAGGGCGGGGACGCGGGCACGGGCGCCGGAACGGGCACGGGCGGGGGCACGGGCACGGGCGGGGGCACGGATACGAAGCCCGCGCCACCGTCCGGGCTCCTCGCGCGCGTACTGTCCCCCGACGAGGACCACGCGCGCGTGGCGGCGCTCGACGCGTTCCTGCTGGCCCACGGTCCCGCCGCCGATGCTGCGGCCGAGCAGGCGATGGCCCTGGTGGACCTGGTCCGCACGGACCGCACTGTGCGCCGGGTGTCCGCACTGGCCCGGGCCGCCGGGCTCTCGCCGCGCTCGCTCCAACGGCTGTTCGCCTCCCACGTCGGCGTCGGCCCGAAGTGGGTCATCCTGCGCTACCGCATCCACGAGGCCCTGGAACGCGCCGAGTCCGGCTCCGCGGCAGCGCCGCCGGACTGGGCCGCGCTCGCCGCCGACCTCGGCTACAGCGACCAGGCCCATCTCGTACGGGACTTCACGGCGACGATCGGGGTGCCGCCGACCGCGTACGCGAGGGCGCTGTCAGTGCCCTGACCTAGGGTGCGGCCCATGAAGACGAGCGACGACGACACGGGCGGGACCGGTGGGACCGGCGGGGGAACGGTCCGCCTGGAGCCGTGGTCGGACGAGGACTTCGCACTGCTCAAGGCGGTGAACGCGCCGGAGTTGACGGAACATCTGGGCGGCCCGGAGAGCGAGGAGCAGCTCGTGGTCCGGCAGAGGCGGTACGTCGAGCTGAGCGCCGACCCCGACCGCCCCGGGTGCATGTTCCGGGTCGAGGCGCTGCCGGAGGGCCGCCCGGCCGGCGCGATCGGCTTCTGGGAGACGACCTGGGAGGGCGAGCCGGTGTACGAGACGGGCTGGACGATCCTGGCCGGTTTCCAGGGCCGGGGCGTGGCCACGGCGGCGACGCGCGCGGTGATCGTCAGGGCGCGGGCGGAGGGCCGGTTCGGGTCGCTGTTCGCCTTCCCGTCGACGGAGAACGGGCCCTCGAACGCGGTGTGCCGGAAGGCCGGCTTCACCCTGCTCGGCGAGCGGGACTTCGAGTACCCGCCGGGCCGGCCGATGCGCTGCAACGCCTGGCGCCTCGACCTGGCCCCGGCCGGCCTCACGGCAGGGGCTTGAGCTCCCGGGTGAAGTGGAAGGCGACGATGTCGAAGCGTTCGCGCAGGTAGAAGCGGTGGGCTCCGGTGCGGTGGGTGCCGGAGTCCAGGTTGAGCTCGTAGCAGCCGGCTTCGCGGGCGTGCGCCTCAAGGTGCGCGACCAACGCGTGCCCGACGCCGCCGGAGCGGGCGTTCTCGCTGGTCACCAGGTCGTCGACGTACAGCTTCTTCACCGAGCTGGTGTTGACGATGATCCGCCATCCGGCGGCCCCGACGCAGCGCCCGTCGTCGGCGTACGCCGCGCTGAAGCGCAGACCCTGGGCGTGCCCGGTCGCGTAGATGTCGCGGAACAGCTCCGCCGTGAGATGCGGCCGCAGCTCGCGGAGCACCGGCAGCAGCTCGGCCTCCAGACGCGGGTCACCGGGCTCAAGGTCAACGATCTTCATACGCTGACCGTACCGCGCACCCGGCGGAGGAGGGACGCCCGGGCAGCGGGCGGCCTGCGACGGCCCCGCAGCCCAGGCGGGCGGCAGAGATCGCGGGCGGGATCGCCAGGCGGGCGGCCGACGGGCAGGCCTATCGACAAGCAGGCGGCGGGAGCCGATGGGGCAGCCGGGGCACCGAGCCAGCGGCCCTGCCCGCGAGCGGGCGGGCGACTCGGCCGCGCACCAAGGCCGGCGGCAGAGGTGGGCGGCCCGGCCGGCGCGGCAGTTGATCGGCGCGCAGGCAGCCGGTTCCGCGGGCGGACGGAGAGCGCGAATGCCGGGTCCGCGGGCGGACGGAGAGCGCGAATGCCAGGCAGGCGGCGAGAGCCGCCGGGGCGGCCGGTCGGCAAGCCGACGGCCCGGCTGGCGCGGCGGGGCAGTTGGTCGGCGAGCAGGCGGCGGGGTCCGCGGGCGGGCCGGTCGGCAAGCGGGCGGCCTGGCCGGGGGCGGGCGGCGCCACGGCCGGGCACGGCAGACAGGCAGGCTGGCGGGGCGACCGGTCGGCAAGCCGGCGGCCCCGCCGATGAGGCGCGGCAGTTGGTCCGCGCGCAGGTGGCCGGGTCCGCGGGCGGGCCGGTCGGCAAGCGGGCGGCCTGGCCGGGGGCGGGCGGCGCCACGGCCGGGCACGGCAGACAGACAAGCCGGCGAGGAGCTAGCCAGCGAGCAGGCAGCCTGGTCCGCGGGCGGGCCAGTCGGCAAACGGGCGGCCTGGCTGCGAGGCGGGCCGGCCAGGCACGGCAGGCAGACATAGAGGCCAGCCGACGGGGCAGCCAGTCGGCGAGCGGGGCGGTCTGGCCGGGGGCCGGCGGCGCCACGGCCGGCCACGCCAGGCAGGCGGCCCGGACGACGGGCGGCCGACGGCCGACGGGCTGGTCGGCGGCGCGCTGCGGCCGGCACGCCCGGCGGCAGCGCCCGGGCTTACCCGGCCACACCCGCGCACGGCGCCGGACCCACCCGGCCACACCTCGCGGGCGGCCCCGCCGTTACCTGGCACACTCAGCGGCCGGCGCCGCCATCCCTGGCCGTACCTAGCGGGCGACGCCGCCATGCCTGGCCGCATCCCGCCGCCGACTGCGGAATTGCCTGGCCGCATCCCGCCACCGGCTGCGGAATTGCCTGGCCGGGAAGTGACGCGCGGTGCCATCCTGGCTGCGTGAACGGACCGGAGATCCAGATCAGCTTCGCCCCCTCCCTGCGGCTCTTCGTCTCGGCGGAACGGCGCGCCGGGCACACGGCCGTCGCCACGGACGGCGCCTCGTCGCTCGGCCATGTCGTGGAGTCGCTCGGCGTCCCGCTGACCGAGACCGGGCGGCTGCTCGTGGACGGCCGGCCCGTGGCGCCCTCGCACGTCCCCGCGGCCGGCGAGACCGTCGACGTGGAGGGCGTCGAGCGGCCCCAGCCGGTCCCGGGCGCCCCGCTCCGCTTCCTCCTGGACGTCCACCTCGGGACGCTGGCCCGGCGGCTCCGGCTGCTCGGCGTCGACGCCGCGTACGAGAGCGAGGACATCGGCGACCCGGCCCTGGCCGCGCTGTCCGCGAAGGAGCGGCGCGTGATGCTGTCCCGGGACCGCGGGCTGCTGCGCCGCCGCGAGCTGTGGGCGGGCGCCTACGTCTACAGCGACCGGCCCGACGACCAACTGCGCGACGTCCTGGAGCGGTTCGCGCCGCCGCTCGCGCCGTGGACCCGCTGCACGGCCTGCAACGGACCGCTCGCGGAGGCCGACAAGGACACGGTGCGCGAGCGGCTGGAGAAGGGCACGGAGAACACGTACGACGTCTTCGCACAGTGCACCGAGTGCGAGCGGGTCTACTGGCGGGGCGCCCACCACGCACGCCTGGAGGCGATCGTGACGGACGCGGTCCGGGAGTTCGGCGGCACGCCGGCCACTCGCTGACCGGCCACTTGCTGACCGCCGACCCTCCGACTCGGCACTCGGCACTCGGCACTCGGCACTCGGCACTCGGCAACCCTGCGACCCGCCACCCGCTGACCGGCGCTGACCGGCTTCCTACTTGCCCGGCTTCCTACTTGCCCGGCTTCCGGCCGACCGGCCTCCCGCCGACCGGGCTCCTCCCGACGGGCGCTGACCGGACTCCCGCTGCCCAGCCGCCCGCGGAGCGCACCCCCCCGGGGGCGCACCTTCGCGGAGCCCCCCGCGGACCGAGGACCACCCACTGACCGAGGCCGCCGCGGCCCCAGGGGCCCACCGCGGACCCGGGGCCACCACGGACCGGGCCACCCACTGACCGGCCGGCCAAGCCGGCCGCCGTCGTCAGTCTGAGTCGAACTCTCCGGCGCGCAGCCGCTCGATCTGGGCCGTGCTCAGTTCGATCGTGCGCCGCATGTAGTCGGTGAGCAGGGCGATCTCGGCGTCGTCGTACGCGTCGAAGAGCTCGCCCCAGGTGCGGTTGAGCCGCCGCCAGAACGCGCCGAGTTCGGCCATCTTCTCGGGCACCGACGCCACCATGACCCGGCGCCGGTCCTCGGCGTCGCGCTCGCGCCGTACGTATCCGGCGCGTTCGAGCCGGTCGACGAGCCGGGTGGCGGAGCCGGTGGTCAGGCCGGTGAGTTCGGCGACGCGCCCGATGGTGACCGGCTCCGCCTCCAGGCTCAGCAGGCTGAGGCATTGGACGTCGGTCGGATGCAGGCGCAGATGGTCGGCGACGGCCTGGTTGAACAGGGCGTACGAGGCCATGTAGCGACGTGCCTCGCCCTGCATGTCTGCCATCAGCGCGTCGCGCCCTCCGGCTTTCTTCTGCGTCATGCAGAAAGCGTACGGTGCAGCGAACGCACAGGGCAGCGTGCGCGCCAGCGACAGCCACAGCGCACCCGACCGGCAACGCACGCGACAGCGACAGCGTCGACATCGGCATCGGCGTCGGCAGCGGCAGCGACCGCTGCCGGGCTCACGGCGCCTCGGCGGTCAGATACCGCTGCACCGTCGGGCCGAGCCAGGCCACCACGTCCTCGCGGTCCATCTCGACGAGCGGCCCGAAGCGGAGCACGTAACGGGTGAGCGCCATGCCGAGTATCTGGGAGGCGACCAGCCCGGCTCGGCGCGGCGCGTCCGCGGGGTCGGGGCAGACGCCGGCGACGACCGGCCCGATCTGCTCCGCGAAGAGCCGCTGCATCCGCTCGGCGCCGGCCTCGTTCGTGACGCCGACCCGCAGCAGTCCGGTGAGGACGTCGTCACGCTCCCAGCGGTCGAGGAAGTGGGTGACCAGGGCGGCGCCGGCATGGCGGGCGGGCAGCGAGCCGAGCTCGGGAATCTCCAGCTCGATGGTGGAGGCGGCGGCGAACAGCCCCTCCTTGTTGCCGTAGTAGCGCATGACCATCGACGGGTCGATCCCGGCGTCGCGCGCGATGGAGCGGATCGTCGCGCGCTCGTACCCGTCCGCGGCGAAGCGCTCGCGGGCGGCGTCGAGGATCGCGGCGCGGGTGGCGTCGGAGCGGCGTGCGGTCGTCATGCCAACAAGTGTAGGCCAACAGGCGTTGACACCGCACCACGACCCGGTCTACATTTGCCAACAAGCGTTGACCAACACGCGTTGGCCAACGGACGTAGGCACCCTGGAGGCAGCGATGAGCACGACGGGCACCCCTGGAACCCCCACCTCCCCCGACAACACCCCCGACAACACCCCCAACAGCTCCCCTGGCACCTCCTCCCACCCCTCTCCCCATGCCTCCCCGAGCACACCTCCGACGCCTCCGAACCTTCCGACCCCCTCCGACACCGACGTGCTCGTCGTCGGCGCCGGCCCCACCGGCCTGCTCCTCGCCGGAGACCTCGCCGCCGCAGGACTCCGCGTCACGGTTGCCGAGCGCCGCCCCGAGGGCCGCTCCAACCTGACCCGCGCCTTCGGCGTCCACGCCCGCACCCTGGAGCAGCTCGACGCCCGCGGCCTCGCGGACGAGCTGATCGCCACCGGCACGCCGATCACCGACCTGCGCCTCTTCGGCCGGCTGTCCCTCGACCTCTCCCGGCTTCCCTCCCGCTTCCCCTTCCTGCTCATCACCCCGCAGTACGAGGTCGAGCGCCTGCTCCACCGCCGCGCGCTGTCCACAGGTGTGGAATTCCGGTACGGGACGGAGCTGCACGGCCTGAGCCAGGACGCCGACGGGGTCACCGCCGAGCTGACCGGACCCGACGGTCCGGCGACCCTGCGGGCCCGCCACCTCGTCGGCACCGACGGCGTGCGCAGCGCGGTCCGCTCCGCACTCGGCCTGCCCTTCCCCGGCGCCTCGGTGATCCGCTCGATCGTGCTCGCGGACGTACGGCTCGCCAAGGAACCCGGCCGGCTCCTCACGGTCTCCGCCTCTCCCTCCGGAGACGCCTTCGCCTTCGTCGCCCCCTTCGGCGACGGCTGGTACCGGGTGATGGGCTGGGACCGCCGCCGGCAGGTCGCCGACGACACCCCGGTGGACCTCGACGAGGTCAAGGCGATCGCCCGGAAGGCCCTCGGCGACGACTTGGGCATGCACGACGCCCGCTGGATCTCCCGCTTCCACAGCGACGAGCGCCAGGCGCCCGCCTACCGCCGCGGCCGGGTCTTCCTCGCCGGCGACGCCGCCCACGTCCACTCCCCCGCCGGCGGCCAGGGCATGAACACCGGCCTCCAGGACGCCGCCAACCTCTCCTGGCGCCTCACCGCCGTGCTGCGCGGCGAGGCACCCGACCCCGAGGCCCTGCTCGACGGCTACCAGGCGGAACGGCACCCGGTCGGCAAGAAGGTGCTGCGCAGCAGCGGCGCCATCGTCCGGCTCGCGATGGCCCGCACACCGCTCCAGCGGACCGCCCGCGACCTCGCCGCCCGACTGCTCGGCGGCATCCGCCCTGCCGCCGCCCGCGCGATGGGCCAGATCAGCGGAATCGGCATCGCCTACGGCCCCCGGACGCGCCGCGTCCCCGACCTCAAGCTGCGCGAGGGCCGGCTGTACGAGCTGCTGCGCGCAGGCGAGTTCGTCCTCATCACCCCCGAGGGCACCACCCCGACCCTGCCCGGCACGGCCCCCGTCGCCCCCGACCGCGTCATACACGCCACCTGGGCCAACCCGACCCGCCGCGACACCCTCCTGATCCGCCCTGACGGCTACACGACCCCGCTGTAGCCGAAGGGCCAGGGCGGGAAAGGAAGAGGTGAGAAGGCGCACTGGAGGCGTCGGGACGCATCCGGAGGGTGGAGTGGGCACGCCGGAAGCGTCGGGTGGGCACGCCGGAGGCCCGGGGCGGGCACCCGGCGGCGAGGTAGGCGCGCCGGAAGGCATCGGGAAGGCACCCAGGAGGGCCGAGAAGCCCCCAGCGGCGCCCAACCGGGCCCCCGCGAGGCGCGAGCCGCCCAGGGGCCGGGAAGCACCCAGCAGGCCGGAAAGCACCCAGCGGGCCGTGAAGCACGCACCCAGCGGGCCGGGATGCGCCAGCGGGCCAGGAGGCACACACGGCGCCCCGTATGGCCGCCCGGGCAGCTACTCGCGCCTCCTCCTCCCCCCGCCCCCGGCTGGTTGGTCGTCGAGGGCGCGCCGCTAGTCCTCCAGGACGTGCCGCAGATAGCTCCGGGGGTCGGCCAGGTAGCGGCGCCAGTGGTCGACCACGCCCAGCTCCGCCCAGGCCACCCGG
Source organism: Streptomyces sp. NPDC127114 (assembly GCF_042677525.1). Taxonomy (NCBI): domain Bacteria; kingdom Bacillati; phylum Actinomycetota; class Actinomycetes; order Kitasatosporales; family Streptomycetaceae; genus Streptomyces; species Streptomyces sp. NPDC127114. The sequence goes on along the minus strand of NZ_JBHXTJ010000050.1, from coordinate 32,266 downwards.
CGCATCCCGTGCTCGCCGACCTCCACGATGTCGGCGCCCGGCAGGGCCGTCAGCAGCGGCGAGTGCGTGGCGCACACCACCTGGCCGCCCCGCTTCACCAGCTGGTCCACATGCCCCAGCAGCTCCAGGCACGACGTGAAGGACAACGCGGCCTCCGGCTCGTCCATCACGTACAGCCCGGGCTGCAGGAACTTCTCCCGGAACGCCGCCAGAAAGCCCTCGCCATGACTCACCGCATCGGGCGCGAAGCCCTCCCGGTCCAGCGCGTCGAGCGCCGTCTCGGCCCGCAGGAAGAAACCCTTGCGCGCCGCGCGGCTCCCCAGCATCCGGCGCCCGCGCGGCGCGGCGTCGAAGCGGATCCGCTCGCCCAGCACCGACCTGCCCCGCGAGGTGGCGTAACGCCAGTCGTGCGAGCCGCCCCAGGAGTCGAGGCCGAAGCCCTCGGCCAGCGCCTCGACCAGGGTCGACTTGCCGGATCCGTTCTCGCCGACCAGGAAGGTGACGGGCGCCTCGAAGCGCAGCCCCTCGGCCATGAGCTGGCGCACGCACGGCACCGACCAGGGCCACTCCCCCTCGTCATAGGAGGCGACATGGGCGTACGCGCGTTCGACGATCACGGATCGAGTGTCACACGACGCCCCCGCACGACGGCTCGCCAGAACCAAGCCCCCCGGAGCCGGCGCAGGAGCCTGCCCCGGAACCGGAGCCGGAGCCGAATCCGGCCCCGCAGCCGGTCAGAAGACGTACGGGTCACCGGTGGCGAGGACCAGGACGTGGTGCCGGTCGTTCCGCGAGTTCGCGTCCGCGACGCCGTCCCGCCAGACCGTACGGATGTCCACCGTCAGCTCGTCCGGCCGCCCCACCGTCCGCAGATCAAGGGCCAGCTCGTCGGCCACACCGGCCGCCCGCAGCTCACCCGTACGGCAGGACACCACCCGGTCGCTGCTCCACAGACAGGACGGCGGCAGCTCCTGGCCACCCGCCATGGGCGCGGAGAAGGCCAGGCGGACGGTCGCCTGGGAGACGTCCGAGGGCCCGTGGTTCTCGCTCACCAGCCAGACACCGAGCCGCCCGTCCCAGAGGGAGACATGCCCGTGGTGGGCCAGGTCCGCCTCGGCCCCGGCACCCGCCGCCACACCCGTACCCGCACCCGTACCGGCCACCAGGGCGGCCGTCAGGGCCGCACCGAACAGGACCTTGCGCATCACACTCATGTCCAGAAGATACCCATTACTCCCCATATTTTCTGACTACCAGTCAGCCGCGTGTCCCGACCCACGGCCCACCCACGAACACACCCCGCTCCCCACCCGCTCCCCGCCCGCGCCCTGCCCACTCCCCCACGGGCCGCCCCGCCCCCGCGCCAACCGACCACCGGGCCACCGGACCACCCCGCCTATCCTGACCACGCGATCGAACGATCGACACCCACGACCATCCGCGCGAGGAGCCCGTCATGACCGCCCCCGGCAAGCCCATCGCCGTCGTCACCGGAGCGAGCAGCGGCATCGGCGCGGCCACCGCCCGGCAGCTCGCCGCCGCCGGCTACCGCGTCGTCCTCACCGCCCGCCGCAAGGACCGCATCGAGGCCCTGGCCGCCGAGATCAACGAAGCCGGCCACCAGGCCACCGCCTACGCCCTCGACGTCACCGACCGCGCCGCCGTCGACGAGTTCGCCACCGCCTTCCCCACCCTCGGAGTCCTCGTCAACAACGCCGGCGGCGCGCTCGGCGCCGACCCCGTCGCCACCGGCGACCCGGACGACTGGCGCCGCATGTACGAGGTCAACGTCATCGGCACCCTCAACCTCACCCAGGCCCTGCTGCCCGCCCTCACCGCCAGCGGCGACGGCACGATCGTCATCGTCTCCTCCACCGCCGGCCACGCCACCTACGAGGGCGGCGCGGGCTACGTCGCCGCCAAGAACGGCGCCCGCGTCCTCGCCGAAACCCTCCGCCTGGAAATCGTCGGCACCCCGGTCCGCGTCATCGAGATCGCTCCCGGCATGGTCAAGACCGAGGAGTTCGCCACCACCCGCTTCCGCGGCGACACCGACAAGGCCGCCAAGGTCTACGCCGGCGTGGCCGAACCGCTGTCCGCCGACGACGTCGCCGACACCATCACCTGGGCCTGCACCCGCCCCCCGCACGTCAACATCGACCTCCTGGTCGTCCGCCCCCGCGCCCAGGCCTCCAACACCAAGGTCCACCGCGAACTCTGACCGGCGTACGCCCACCCGTTCGGGTGAACCACCCCGAACACCCCATCGGCGGACGAACCCGCGACCTACGGTCGAAACAACTCCATACAGAACGGCCCTCGGCCGGGACGGCAATCCCCACCGAGGGCCTCACCATCAGGAAGGGGCAACTTCCCATGGCTGAACACGACCCTAGCGCGCCCACACTCTTCGACCTCGCCGCGCCCACCCCGTCCTTCATGGACCTGGAGACCCCCGACTACGCATATATGTTCGGCTTCCTCCAGGCCGACGGACACCTGGCCCAAGGGCCGGGACGCAAAGGCAAGCTGTCTGTCGAGATCAACGCGCGGGACATGCACCTCCTCCACGAGTTCCAGCGCCTGACCCCGTACTACAGCTCCATCAGGGAACGGGTCCGCACCACCAACTTCGCCGAGCAACACCACTCGGCTACGTGGACCCTGTGCTCGCTCGAGGCCCGGACCATCGTCAATCAGCTCGGCATTCCCTACGGCAAGAAGTCCCGGGCCGTCCGACCGCCCCGCGTCGAGTTCTCCCGGCCGGACTACATCCGCGGCGTCATCGACGCCGACGGGTCGCTCGGCTGGACGGCCGACGGCATCCCGTTCCTCTCCTTCACGTCGGCCAGCACGGCGATGGCCGCGTACGTGTGCCATTACGCAAAGAAGATCACGGGCAGCGAACGCATCCCCAGCCGCAACGCCCGCGACCAGGTCTACGTCGTCACCTACTTCAAGGAGCAGGCACAGCAGCTCGCCAAGCACCTCTACTACCCCGGCAGCCTCGCCCTGGAGCACAAGAAGGCCAACGCGGCCGCCATCCAGACCTGGGTCCGGCCGGCGAACATGCGGTTCGCACCACCGCGCCGACGCTGGACCGAGTCAGACGACTGCGAACTGCTGCGCCTCAACGACCCTGCGGCCGCAGCCATCGCCCTCGATCGGACTGAGCAGAGCTGCGCCATGCGCCTGTGGCGCCTGCGGACGGGACAGACTCCAAGTCCCGCCGAATAGCCCAGCCTCAAACCAGGAACGGGGCGCCGCGCGGACGCGGCACCCCGTTCCTGGTTGTTCTCCTCACCCCTTCACGCAGATGACCTGCCTCAGCTTCGCAACCACCTCAACCAGGTCCCGCTGCTGCTCCATGACCTTCTCGATCGGCTTGTAAGCGCCCGGGATCTCGTCCACGACGCCCGAGTCCTTCCGACACTCGACGCCCCGGGTCTGCTCCTCCAGATCCCGGGTCGAGAAGCGCCGCTTCGCCGCGTTCCGGCTCATCCGGCGCCCCGCACCGTGTGAGGCCGAGTTGAACGACGCCTCGTTACCGAGCCCCTTCACGATGTACGAGCCGGTGCCCATCGAACCCGGGATGATGCCGAACTCGCCCGAGCCGGCCCGGATCGCGCCCTTGCGGGTGACGAGCAGGTCCATGCCCTCGTACCTCTCCTCCGCCACGTAGTTGTGGTGGCAGGAGATCACCGGATCGAAGGTGACCTTCGCCTTCCGGAACTCCCGGCGGACGACTTCCTGGAACAGCGCCATCATGATGGCGCGGTTGTACTTCGCGTACTCCTGCGCCCAGAACAGGTCGTTCCGGTACGCCGCCATCTGCGGGGTGTCCGCCACGAAGACCGCGAGGTCGCGGTCGATCAGGCCCTGGTTGTGCGGCAGCTTCTGCGCCACGCCGATGTGGTACTCGGCGAGCTCCTTGCCGATGTTCCGCGAACCAGAGTGCAGCATGAGCCACACCGAATCGGACATATCAACACAAAGCTCCACGAAGTGGTTGCCTTGGCCAAGGCTTCCCATCTGCCTTTCGGCTCGCTCGCGACGGAACTTCACCGCATCAGCGACCGAATCGAACCGCGACCACAGGTCCCCAAACCCCGCAGTGGAAAACTGGAACAGGCGACTCGGATCCACCATCTCCCGGTGCATCCCTGCCCCCACCGGAATCGCCTGCTCGATCTTCGACCGCAGCCGTGAAAGATCACCCGGCAGGTCGTTCGCCGTCAGCGAGGTCTTGACGGCGGACATGCCGCAGCCGATGTCCACGCCCACCGCAGCAGGGCACACCGCGCCCCGCATCGCGATCACCGAGCCGACCGTCGCGCCCTTGCCGTAATGCACGTCCGGCATCACGGCCAGGCCCTTGATCCAGGGCAGCGTGGCGGTGTTCTGGAGCTGCCGCATCGCGCCGTCCTCGACCGAGCCCGGATCCGTCCACATCCGGATGGGCACCTTCGCCCCCGGCACCTCTACGAACGACATACCTACCCACTTCCCCCGAAAAGTCTGATAACGCAAAAACCGGAGCCAAAGCCCGTACAGGTGACTACGGACCGGCGTCGACAGCCGCGCTTGCGATAGACATTGTGTTCACCGCGCCATGCGGAGCAGCAAACAGTTTTCGGGGGGACGCCCCCCGGAGAAGGGAGCCTGGGATCGTGCAGCGCAAGGCGTACGCACCGGGTCGCGCGCCAGGTCGGTCCGGGTCCGCGGCGCTCTCCGCGGCGGCTCTCGCCCTCGGTCTCGGGATCGGGCTGTCGGGCTGTTCCTCCGGTGCCTCTCCGGACGCAGAGGCGGTCGACTCGAAGGCGGGTCCGGCCGCGCCGGCGGCGGCTCCGGGGCGGTATCGCACGCTGTTCGAGCCGTGCGGCGCCGTGCCGTCGTCCACGCTGAAGGATCTGTTGCCGGGGGCGGCCGCGCTGCCCGAGCCCGAGCGGGACCGGACCTATCGCGGCACTGCGGCGCCCACCTTCGACACCGACCGGCGGGTGGGCTGCGGCTGGAAGTCCGATGCTCCCGATGCCACTCACCGGCTGACGCTCGACGTGGAGCGGGTGGTGTCGTACGACCCGGCGGTGAGCGACGACGACCGGGCGCAGGAGGTGTACGGCCGGAAGCAGGCGGCGGCGGGCATCGCGGCGGCGCCGACGGCTCCGGCGACCACGTCGCCCGCTCCGTCGGGTGGCGGCACCCCGCCCGGGAAGGCGCACGGCACCGGCTCCGGTGCCCCGGCGTCGGCGGGGGCGGGTGCGGGTGCGAGCTCTCCGTTGGCCGGTCATCAGCCGCAGGGCCCCCTGGCGCCTCGGCCGACGCAGGTGACTCCTTCGACGGGCGGCGGGACGGCCACGGCGCCTGCCTCGCCGGGCGCGCCGGTTGTGCCGGGCTCGCCGGGTGTGCCGACCACGGGTCTGGAGGACCGTGTCCTGGACGGTCTCGGCGATGTCGCGTTCCTCAAGGACACGCTCGCCACTCCGGGGCCGTCGGGTGCCAAGCGGCTCGTGAGCGTGGTGTTCCGCACATCGAACGTCATCGTGACGGTGTCCTACGAGGAGCAGACGACCACCTCCGCGGAGGTGCCGGACAGCAGGGAACTGCAGGAAAAGGCCCGGAACCTGGCGCGTCTGCTCGCGGAGCGGCTGGAGGAGTAGCCGTGTGGACCCGCTCCGTGAGCGGGTTCGGACCACGTAACGTGTCGGCGTATCCCGCCCGTCGGCAGCCTGCCGTCGGCCGCCCGGGCGACGCCGGCCGCCCGGACCGTACGACAAGCGACTGAAGGAACCATGCAGCGATCAGCTCAGCGACTCTCCCGCATACTCGCCTGTGCCGCCGTTCCGGTGATGCTCGTCGCCGCCGGCTGCTCTTCCGGGTCGGATTCCGGCGACAAGGGCTCGGGGGACAAGGCCGCGTCGTCGGCCTCCGCGACGCCGAAGGCGACGCAGTCGACGAAGACGGTGGAGCCGGCGAAGTTCGCGAAGCTGCCGGAGATCTGTGCGTCGCTGTCGGCGAAGACCGTCGAGGGCCTCGTGCCGAAGGTGAAGAACAAGAAGGGCACGGAGGCGGCCTCCAGCGACGCCGGCAGTCGTGGCGGCTGTTCGTGGAACGGTCTGGAGGACAAGGGCACGAAGGGTTCGCAGTACCGCTGGCTGGACGTTTCCTTCTACCGTTACGAGTCGGATGCCACGCTCGGCAGCGGTCAGGAGCGGGCTGCGGACAGTTATGCCAAGGAGCTGGCCAAGCTCCAGGCCACGGCGGGTGCGAAGAAGCTGCGGACGACGCAGGCCTCCGGTGTGGGTGACCAGGCGGACACGGTCACGTATGAGCTGCGGAAGACGGACGAGGACTTCCGTTACGCGTCGGTGGTGGCGCGTACGGGCAATGTCGTGGTGCTGCTCTCCTACAACGGTGCCGGTTACGCGGGCGCGGACACCCCGTCCGAGAAGTCGATCCAGGAGGGTGCGCTGAAGGCGGTGAAGGAGGCGGTCGCGTCGGTCGCGGCGGCCAACAAGTAGCCGACCTGGAAGCGTTTGTCCGTTTTGGCGCGGAGCCCGGCCCTCCCCAGAGGGCCGGGCTTCGCGCACATGTGCCAGTCTGTGCCCGCGAGATGTCGATTGACGGGAGGGATCGCGGGTGGCCGCGATGCAGCTGACACGCACGCACCGGATACTCATCGGCCTGGTCGTCGCGGGCGCGGTGATCATCGCCGGTATCGGTTTCGCCGGCTCGTACGCCGCGGTGCGCGAGCTCGCCGTCGACAAGGGCTTCGGCACCTTCTCGTACTTCTTCCCGATCGGCATCGACGCGGGCATCTGTGTGCTGCTGGCGCTCGACCTGCTGCTGACGTGGATCCGGATTCCGTTTCCGTTGCTGCGGCAGACGGCCTGGCTGCTGACGGCGGCGACGATCGCCTTCAACGGTGCGGCGGCCTGGCCCGACCCGCTGGGTGTGGGCATGCACGCGGTCATTCCGGTGCTGTTCGTGGTCGCGGTGGAGGCGGCGCGGCATGCGGTGGGGCGGATCGCGGACATCACGGCCGACAAGCACATGGAGGGTGTGCGGCTGACGCGGTGGCTGCTGTCGCCGATTCCGACGTTCCGGTTGTGGCGGCGGATGAAGTTGTGGGAGCTGCGCTCGTACGAGCAGGTGATCAAGCTGGAGCAGGATCGGCTGATCTATCAGGCGCGGCTGCAGGCGCGGTTCGGTCGTGGGTGGCGGCGCAAGGCGCCGGTGGAGGCGTTGATGCCGCTGCGGCTGGCGCATCTGGGTGTGCCGTTGTCGGAGACAGCGCCGGCGGGGCTGGCGGCGGCGGGGATCGAGCCGGTGTTGTTGCCGCCGTCTCCGGTGGCGGCCCAGGGCCAGGTGCAGGTGCAGGCCGGGCTCCCGGTGCAGGTTCCTGCCTCGGTGTCGGCGGGGGTGACGCCGGAGCTGGAGCAGTCGCGCCCGCAGGCTCAGGTGCCGGGTCAGGTGCAGCCGATGGCCGGCCAGGTGCCGGGCCAGGTGCCGGGTCAGGTGCAGCCGATGCCGGTGCCGGGCCAGGTGCCGGGTCAGGTGCAGCCGATGCCGCAGTCGGCGGCGGAGGGCACGGACGGCGGCAACCCGTGGTTCGTGGCGCAGCAGGTGTCGCCGGAGGCGTACCAGGGGACGTACGACCCGCAGATCGTCGAGGGTCTGGAGCCGATTCCGGTGCCGATCCCGCAGGGTCCGGACGATGTTCCGCCGCCGGGGCCGGAGCAGTTCGAGGAGTATCAGGAGTTCGTGGACGAGCAGCCGTCCGTGGACGAGTTCGCCGAGGCGGCGTACAAGGCGATGTGGAACTACGTCGAGGAGAAGCAGGAGTTCCCGAACTCGGAGCAGCTCGACATATGGCTGAGTGACACGTACAAGGTCACTCACCCGCGTAGCGCGTCGATCCTGCGGGAGCTGACGCCGCAGCTGCGCCGTCGTATCGAGGAGGAGTGGGCGGAGACCCACACGCCGTGAGGCGCGGCGCTTGCGGCGCGGATACGGATACGGGAACGGAAACCGCCCTCCTCCGAGTGCTTCGGAGGAGGGCGGTGCCGTTTCTCGGGGCTCAGGCGCCGAGCAGCTTGCGGACCCGGTCGGCTCCGACCGCGAGCAGCAGCGTGGGCAGGCGGGGGCCGGTCTCGCGGCTGACGAGGAGCTTGTAGAGCAGGGCGAAGAAGGAGCGCTGGGCGAGCTTGAGCTCGGGGGTGGGCTTGGCTTCGGGGGTGAGGCCGGCCATGACCTTCGGGACGCCGTAGACGAGGGTGGTGAGGCCGTCGAGGGACCAGTGGCTGTCCAGGCCCTCCAGGAGCAGCCGCAGCGACTCGCGGCCCTCGTCGTCGAGGGAGCCGAGGAGTTCGGTGTCGGGCTCCTCGCGGACGATGGTGCGCTGGTCGGCCGGGACCTGGGTGGTGATCCAGTTCTCGGCGCGGTCGAGGCGGGGGCGGACCTCGTCGAGGGAGGTGACCGGGTTCTCCGGGTCGAGCTCGCCGAGGATGCGGAGGGTCTGCTCGTCGTGGCCGGCGGTGATGTCGACGACCGAGGCGAGGGTCCGGTAGGGCAGGGGGCGGGGGGTGCGCGGCAGCTCGCCGGCGGCGGTGCGGGCGGCGCGGGCGTAGGCGGCGGCGTCGGCGGGGAGGACGGTGCCGTCGGCGACCTTGGCCTCCAGCTTGTCCCACTCGTCGTAGAGCCGCTGGATCTCCTGGTCGAAGGCGATCTTGAAGGACTGGTTGGGCTTGCGGCGTGCGTACAGCCAGCGCAGCAGCTGCGGCTCCATGATCTCCAGGGCGTCGGCCGCGGTGGGGACGCCGCCCTTGGAGGAGGACATCTTGGCCATGCCGCTGATGCCGACGAAGGCGTACATGGGGCCGATGGGCTGTACGCCGTCGAAGATTCCGACGATCTGTCCGCCGACCTGGAAGGAGGAGCCGGGCGAGGAGTGGTCGACGCCGGAGGGCTCGAAGATGACGCCTTCGTAGGCCCAGCGCATGGGCCAGTCGACCTTCCAGACGAGCTTGCCGCGGTTGAACTCGCTGAGCTTGACGGTTTCGGCGAAGCCGCAGGCGGAGCAGGTGTAGGCGAGCTCGGTGGTCTCGTCGTCGTAGGAGGTGACGGTGGTGAGGTCCTTCTCGCAGCGGCCGCAGTACGGCTTGTACGGGAAGTAGCCGGCGCCGCCGCCGGAGCCGTCGTCCTCGGCGGCCGCGCCGGAGCCTTCGGCGGCCTCGAGCTCGGCCTCGTCGACCGGCTTCTGGGACTGCTTCTTCGGCGCCTTCTTGGTGCGGTACTGGTCGAGGATGGCGTCGATGTCGCCGCGGTGGCGCATGGCGTGCAGGATCTGCTCGCGGTAGGCGCCGGAGGTGTACTGCTCGGTCTGGCTGATCGCGTCGTATTCGACGCCGAGCTCGGCGAGCGCCTCGACCATGGCGGCCTTGAAGTGCTCGGCCCAGTTGGGGTGGGGCGAGCCGGCGGGGGCCGGGACGGACGTCAGCGGCTTGCCGATGTGCTCGGCCCAGGTCTCGTCGATGCCGGGGACGCCGTTGGGCACCTTGCGGTAGCGGTCGTAGTCGTCCCAGGAGATCAGGTGCCGGACCTGGTGGCCGCGGCGGCGGATCTCGTCGGCGACCAGGTGCGGGGTCATGACCTCGCGCAGGTTGCCGAGGTGGATGGGGCCGGACGGGGAGAGGCCGGAGGCGACGACGACCGGTTTGCCAGGCGCACGTCGCTCCGACTCGGCGATGACCTCGTCCGCGAAACGGGAGACCCAGTCGGTCTCGGTGCTGCTCTGAGCCACGATCGGTTCGTCCTTCTTCCTTGGTCCTTGCTGACCTTGTTTCCCTCGCATCAGCCATTCTCCCAGACGGAAGGAGACACTCCGAGGTTGTCCACAGGGGAGAAAACACGTTGCCCACGCATGGGACACTTGACAAGCGAAATAGCCCGTAAGACTCCCATCACAGGAACGGAAGCTCATGGCCTCGGTCCCTTCCCTCGCTTCGACCGTGCAGCAGCGTCTCGCGGAAGGCCTTTCGGCAGCCCTGCCGGAGGCCGGTTCCGCCGATCCGCTGCTGCGACGAAGCGACCGGGCCGATTTCCAGGCCAACGGCATCCTGGCGCTCGCCAAGCAGCTCAAGGGCAATCCGCGTGAGCTGGCGACGAAGGTCGTCGAGGCGATCCCGGCCAACGACGTCCTGAAGGACATCGAGGTGTCCGGGCCTGGCTTCCTCAACATCACCGTCTCCGACGCGGCGATCGTGAAGACGCTGGCGGCGCGTGCCGCGGACGACCGCCTCGGCGTGCCGTTCAACGCGTCGGCCGGCACGACGGTGATCGACTACGCGCAGCCGAACGTCGCCAAGGAGATGCACGTCGGCCACCTGCGTTCCGCGGTGATCGGCGCGGCGATGGTGGAGATCCTGGAGTTCACGGGCGAGACGGTGGTGCGCCGTCACCACATCGGCGACTGGGGCACCCAGTTCGGCATGCTCATCCAGTACCTGATCGAGCACCCGCACGAGCTGGACCACAAGGCGGAGGGTGCGGACGGGGAGGTCTCCGGCGAGGAGGCCATGTCCAACCTCAACCGGCTCTACAAGGCGTCCCGTGCGCTGTTCGACTCCGACGAGGAGTTCAAGACGCGGGCGCGCGCCCGGGTCGTCGACCTCCAGGCGGGCGACGAGGAGACGCTGGCCCTGTGGCAGCGGTTCGTCGACGAGTCGAAGATCTACTTCTACTCGGTCTTCGAGAAGCTCGACATGGACATCCGTGACCCCGACATCGTCGGCGAGTCCGGCTACAACGACATGCTTCAGGAGACCTGCCGTCTGCTGGAGGAGTCGGGTGTCGCGGTCCGGTCCGAGGGCGCGCTGTGCGTGTTCTTCGACGACGTCAAGGGCCCGGACGGCAACCCGGTCCCGCTGATCGTGCAGAAGTCCGACGGCGGTTTCGGTTACGCGGCGACGGACCTGTCCGCGATCCGCGACCGGGTGCGGAACCTGAAGGCGTCGACGCTGCTGTACGTGGTGGACGCCCGTCAGTCGCTGCACTTCAAGATGGTCTTCGAGACGGCCCGGCGGGCCGGCTGGCTGAACGACGAGGTGAAGGCGCACCAGCTGGCGTTCGGCACGGTCCTCGGCAAGGACGGCAAGCCGTTCAAGACCCGTGAGGGCGAGACGGTGCGGCTGGTGGATCTGCTGGACGAGGCGATCGAGCGGGCGACGGCCGTCGTGTCCGAGAAGAAGGAGAAGGCCGGTCTCAGCGACGAGGAGGTCGTGGAGAACGGCCGGTACGTCGGCATCGGCGCGGTGAAGTACGCGGACCTGTCGACGTCGGCGGTGCGGGACTACAAGTTCGACCTGGACCAGATGGTGTCGCTCAACGGCGACACGTCCGTGTACCTGCAGTACGCGTACGCCCGTATCCAGTCGATCAAGCGGAACGTCACGGACGCCGAGCCGACGGCCCACCCGGAGCTGGAGCTGGCCCCGGCGGAGCGGGCCCTCGGCCTGCACCTGGACCAGTTCGGTGCCGCGCTGGCCGAGGTGGCGGAGGAGTACGCGCCGCACAAGCTGGCCGCGTACCTCTACCAGCTGGCGTCGCACCTGACGGCCTTCTACGACCAGTGCCCGGTCATGAAGGCGGAGACGCAGGAGCTGAAGGAGAACCGGCTCTTCCTGGTGGACCTCACCGCCCGGACCCTCCACCAGGGCATGGCCCTGCTGGGCATCCGGACGCCCGAGCGCCTCTGACGTCCACCGGTGCGTCCGGTGTGACGTGAGCTGACGGCCCTGCCCTGCGGCAGGGCCGTCGCTGTGTCACTGTCTGATCCACTCGCCCTTGTCGGGCCAGTAGCCGTACGTCGGCCGCCCCTCGATCGCGCTGGTGCGGAAGGGCTCCCCGCCGTCGTCGACGCGGATCCGGCCCTTCTTGTCGCCGCTGCTCCAGTCGAGCTCCAGGTACCAGGCGGTGGCGTGCTGTTCGGTGTGCACGTCCAGGTTGAGCACCTGGGGATCGCCGGTGGCGACCTTGTACGGGAAGTCCTTGGCCGGTACGACGCCGTCCCCGTCCTGTCCGGCGACCGGCTTCGCGTACGGGCGAGGCGCGTCGAGGTCGACGTCGAAGGTCTGCGGGGTGATCCCGCTGCCGCAGCCGTCGCCCATCGAGTACGCGGTGCGGTCGAGGGGCTTGTCCCGTTCCACGACTCGTACGTGGAGCTTGGCGAGCACCACGGGCGCCTGGGTGCGGCCGGTGACGGTGAGCTGGAGCTGCATGTGCCCGCCGTCGACGCCGCCGAGCGACCGGCCCCAGGTGCGGTTGTCCTGGGGCGGGGGAGGCGGCGGGACGTGGCCGGGGTCCTGGTCGAGCAGGAAGTACTGGCCGCAGGGTTCGGCCCAGTTGTACGAGCTGATGCCGACGCTCAGGGGTGCGGGAGCCGTGGTGGCGGGCGCGGCGGGCCTGTCGTCGTCGGGGGCGGTGTCACCGACGCGTCCCACGAGGTAGGCGCCGGGGACGGCGAGGACGACGACCGCGGCGGCGGCGACGGCGCCCTTGAGGCGGCTACGGGAGGGCCCGGAGGGTTGGCCTGGTCCGGAGGACCGGCCGGGTTCGGTGGGCTCCGAGGCGACGAGCAGGGTGGTCGCGGGCTCGGCGGGTTCGGTGCGCTCACGGGACTCCGCGGGCTCTGCCGACACCGCCGGCTCAGCCTGCGCGCCGGGCTCCGGCTCGGCGGTCCTCCCTCTCCTCCGCGCGTCGTCGGCGACGATCCAGGCGCGGTGCAGCTCGACGAGCTCGTCCCGGGTGGCCCCGCAGAGCCGCCCGAGCCGTTCGACGGGCGCGAAGTCGGCCGGGACGGCGTCGCCGTTGCAGTAGCGGTGGAGTGTGGAGGTGCTGACGTGCAGTTGCCTGGCCAGTGCCCCGTAACTGAGCCCGGACCGCTCCTTCAGACCCCTCAGCAGCCCGGCGAGGCCGTTCGCCCCATCCATCGGATCCCCCGTTCCGCATCCCGGGAACGCATTCCAGGGGACGGTCGTTTCCCCAGGTCACAGTATGTGAACGCGTTCCACCGTTCCCCATTGTCCCGTGCCGGTTGCGGGTGGATCACCCGGCACCGCAAGCTCTGAGCCATGCCGGACAGCCGCGTCATCGACGCAGTGGCCACGGCGGTGCTGATCGTCTGCGCCACGGTCGTGATCGTTCTGCTCAACCACCGCTGACACAGACCCCTGCCGCCTGACGCACAGACCACTGCCGCACACCGACCACTGACCACACCACGGGGGAAATCCACCATGCGCATCGCCGCCCGCCGTCTCGCCCTGCCCGCCGCCGCCCTCGCGGCGGCGCTCGCCCTCACCGCCTGCCAGTCGGACGACGCCCCGGCGGCGTCGCCGAAGGCACCGGACGCGTCGGCGTCGGCGGTCCAGAAGACCCCAGGGGCCACGGAGCCCACCGACGCCGCACCCACGCCGACGAAGACGAACGCGCCGAAGCCCCCCGCCGCCGGGACCGCCAGGCCCACGACGTCCGCCAAACCCACCACGCCCGCCGGGAGCAGCACCTCCGCCAAGGCCGTCACCTGCACGGCGGCGAACACCAAGATCGTCGCGAGCAGGGTGAGCCGGCCCGTCAACCACCTGCTGCTGACCGTCACCAACGTCGGTGGCCGCCCGTGCAACGCCCTGGGCGCGCCGATCGTCGGCTTCGACGACCCGCAGGCGCCGATCGCGGTCGTGGAGGACAGCAGGCCGCAGGCCGTCGTCACCCTGGCTCCTGGCGAGTCGGGCTACGCGTCGGTGATCCTCACCGGGGAGCCGGGTACCGACACGCACGGGCGCACGGTGCGGAAGATCCGCGTCGATCTGACCCCGGGGAGCGGCACGACGGTGGCGGCGCCGAGCGGCACGTTCGCCGACGCCGGCGCCGCCGTGTCGTACTGGCAGCGATCTCTTGAGGACGCCCTCACATACTGACCGAGGGTCACCGAGGGATGGGGTGGGAGGTCCGGCCCGACACCTCGTCGATCTCGGCGTGCGCCTTCTGCAGCATCTGCGAGGCGATGTCCATCAGCGCGCGGGCGCCGGCGATCTCCTCGCCGACCCTCAGCTGCTCCGGGTCGGAGGGGTGGCGATTGGCATTGCCGTGTCCGCGCATCTCGGTGCCGTCGGTGAGCCGCACCATCGCCGCGGCCCGCGTCCGGTCGCCCTCTTCCTTGAATTCCATCTCGACGTGCCAGCCGACGAGTGTGTTCATCATGAGGACCACCTCCAGAGAGGTACCTGTCGGGTACCTCTCCAGGGTGCATCCCAGGGTGGGCAGTCCGCGCGCCCAGAGCCCGCCGGGCGGGCGCGCCGGGGCCCGACGGGGCCGGTCTCAGAGGCCGCGGGCGAGCTTCTGGGCGACTTCGGTGGCCCAGTAGGTGAGGATCATCTGCGCGCCGGCCCGGCGGATGCCGGTGAGGGTCTCGAAGATCGCCTTGTCGCGGTCGATCCAGCCCTTCTCCGCCGCCGCCTCGACCATCGCGTACTCGCCGCTGATCTGGTACGCGGCGACCGGCACGTGCACCGACTCGGCGACCTTGGCCAGGACGTCGAGGTAGGGCCCGGCGGGCTTGACCATGACCATGTCGGCGCCCTCCTCGAGGTCGAGGGCGAGTTCCCGCAGGGACTCCCGCACGTTGGCCGGGTCCTGCTGGTAGGTCTTGCGGTCGCCGGACAGGGAGGAGGCGACGGCCTCGCGGAAGGGTCCGTAGAAGGCGGAGGAGTACTTCACGGTGTACGCGAGGATCCCCACGTCCTCCTTGCCGATGGTGTCCAGGGCGTCGCGGACGACGCCGACCTGGCCGTCCATCATCCCGGAGGGGCCGACGACGTGGACGCCGGCGTCAGCCTGGACCTGGGCCATCTCGGCGTACCGCTCCAGAGTGGCGTCGTTGTCGACGCGGCCGTCGGCGTCGAGGACGCCGCAGTGGCCGTGGTCGGTGTACTCGTCGAGGCACAGGTCGGACATGATCACGAGGTCGTCGCCCACCTCGGCCCTGACGTCGCGGATGGCGACCTGGAGGATCCCGTCCGGGTCGGTGCCCGCCGTGCCGGCGGCGTCCTTCTTGTCGTCCTCGGGCACGCCGAACAGCATGATCCCGGAGACGCCGGCCTCCACCGCCTCGACGGCGGCCTTGCGCAGGGTGTCCCGGGAGTGCTGCACGACGCCGGGCATGGCGGCGATCGGCACGGGCTCGGTGACGCCCTCCCGCACGAACGCGGGCAGGATCAGATCGGCCGGATGCAGTCGCGTCTCCGCGACCATCCTCCGCATGGCAGGCGTCGTCCGCAGCCGCCGCGGCCGCGCCCCGGGAAAGCTTCCGTACGAGTTCATGCACCCGAGGCTACGCCCGCGCGGGCCGTGCCCTTACCGACGCCTTGTGGGCATGCGGGAGGGCGTAAGCGCGCGGGGCGCGGGCCCTGTGAAGGACCCGCGCCCCGCGCGTACGGCTGATCTCGGAACACCCGCCCCGCGCGCACGACCGTTCCCGGCCACCCGCGCCCCGCGGCGTACGACCGTTCCCGGCCGTTACGTCGTGCGGCGCCGCCGGGCGCCCGGCCGTCGCTCGCTGGGGCGCGTCACCGGGTCGCCGGCCTCGAGGGCGGCGGCGCGGCGGCGCAGGCCGAACTCGGCCAGGGCCTCGGCCAGCTTGTGCACGGACGGCTCCGGCGACAGGACGTCGACCCGCAGGCCGTGCTCCTCCGCGGTCTTCGCGGTCGCGGGGCCGATGCAGGCGATGACCGTCACGTTGTGCGGCTTGCCGGCGATGCCGACGAGGTTCCGCACGGTCGACGAGGAGGTGAAGAGCACGGCGTCGAAGCCGCCGCCCTTGATCGCCTCGCGGGTGTCGGCCGGCGGCGGCGAGGCGCGCACGGTCCGGTAGGCGGTGACGTCGTCGACCTCCCAGCCGAGCTCGATGAGGCCGGCGACGAGGGTCTCGGTGGCGATGTCGGCGCGCGGCAGGAAGACGCGGTCGATCGGGTCGAAGACCGGGTCGTAGGGCGGCCAGTCCTCCAGGAGGCCGGCCGCGGACTGCTCGCCGCTGGGCACCAGGTCGGGCTTCACGCCGAAGTCGACGAGGGCGGCCGCGGTCTGCTCGCCGACCGCGGCGACCTTGATGCCGGCGAAGGCGCGGGCGTCGAGACCGTACTCCTCGAACTTCTCGCGGACCGCCTTGACGGCGTTGACGGAGGTGAAGGCGATCCACTCGTAGCGGCCGGTGACGAGGCCCTTGACGGCCCGCTCCATCTGCTGCGGGGTGCGCGGCGGCTCGACGGCGATCGTCGGTACCTCGTGCGGCACCGCGCCGTAGGAACGCAGCTGGTCGGAGAGCGACGCGGCCTGCTCCTTGGTGCGCGGCACGAGCACCCGCCAGCCGAACAGCGGCTTGGACTCGAACCACGCGAGCTGGTCCCGCTGCGCGGGGGCGCTGCGCTCGCCGACCACGGCTATCACCGGCCGGTGGCCCTCGGGCGAGGGGAGCACCTTGCCCTGCTTGAAGACCTGGGCGATCGTCCCGAGGGTGGCGGTCCAGGTGCGCTGCCGGGTGGTGGTGCCGGCGATGGTCACGGTGAGCGGGGTGTCCGGCTTACGGCCGGCCGCCACCAGCTCGCCGGCCGCCGCGGCGACCGAGTCCAGGGAGGTGGACACGACGACGGTGCCGTCGGAGGCGCCGACCTCGGCCCAGCAGCGGTCGTCGGCGGTGCGGGCGTCGACGAAGCGCACGTCGGTGCCCTGGGCGTCGCGCAGCGGCACGCCGGCGTACGCGGGCACGCCGACGGCGGTGGCGACGCCGGGGACGACCTCGAAGGGGATGCCGGCGGAGGCGCAGGCGAGCATCTCCTGGCCGGCGTTGCCGTCGAGGCCGGGGTCGCCGGTCACCGCACGGACGACCCGCTTGCCGCCCCGCGCGGCCTCCATGACAAGATTGGTCGCATCCCTCAACACGGGGACACCGACGGTTGTTGACGCCTCGTCGACAACCGTCAGCTCAGGCGTGCTCACGCCCGCGCGCGCATGGCCGCGGACGACTTCGAGCACCTCCGGCTCGGCGATCAGGACGTCCGCGCCTGCCAGGGCTTCGACGGCCCGGAGCGTCAGCAGTCCGGGGTCGCCGGGGCCGGCGCCGAGGAAGGTGACGTGACCGTGGCCGGGGAAGGCGGCGGACGCGGGGCTGGTGGTCGGGCTGGTGGGGCTCAAAGTGCTCGCTCCCCCATAAGACCGGCCGCACCCTTGGCGAGCATCTCGTCCGCGAGTTCGCGTCCGAGTGCCACCGCCTCGTCGTAGGAGGTGGGTACGGGACCGGTGGTGGACAGCTGCACCAGCGTGGAACCGTCGGTGGTGCCGACGACGCCGCGCAGGCGCATCTCGGTGACAACCTGCCCGTGACCGGGGCCGTCGGCCGGCAGGTCGGCCAGCGCACCCACGGGTGCGGAGCAGCCGGCCTCCAGGGCGGCGAGCAGGGATCGCTCGGCGGTCACGGCGGCCCGCGTGAGCGGGTCGTCGAGTCCGGCGAGCGCGGAGACGAGGTCGGCGTTCGACGCCGGGCACTCGACGGCCAGGGCCCCCTGGCCAGGGGCGGGCAGGACCGTGTCGACCGACAGGGGGTCGACCGACAGGGAGCCGGTCAGCTCCTCGGTCCCGCCGATGCGGTTGAGTCCGGCCGCGGCGAGGACCACCGCGTCCAGTTCTCCCTTGGATACGTAGCCGACCCGGGTGTCGATGTTGCCGCGGATCGGTACGGTCTCGATGGTCAGGCCGTGGCTGCGCGCGTACGCGTTGAGCTGGGCCATGCGTCGCGGGGAGCCGGTGCCGACGCGTGCGCCGGCGGGCAGCGTGTCCAGCGTGACGCCCTGCCCGGCGACGAGGACGTCGCGCGGGTCCTCGCGGCGGGGGATCGCGGCCAGCACCAGGTCGGGGTGCTGGGCGGTCGGCAGGTCCTTGAGGGAGTGCACGGCGAAGTCGACCTCGCCGGCGAGCAGCGCGTCGCGCAGCGCGGCGACGAACACGCCGGTGCCGCCGATCTGCGCGAGGTGCTCGCGCGAGGTGTCCCCGTACGTCGTGATCTCCACGAGCTCGACGGGCCGGCCGGTCAGCTGCCGGACGGCGTCGGCCACATGTCCGGACTGGGCCATGGCGAGCTTGCTGCGCCTGGTCCCGAGCCTCAGTGCCCTCTCGGTCATACTCGCCCTCGGTTCTTGACGTCGCCGTCGTTTCGGTCGGCCCGGCTGACGGAGGCAACCGTCTCCGGGTCGAGGTCGAAGAGTGTCCGCAGTGCGTCCGCGTACCCGGCGCCGCCGGGTTCGCTGGCGAGCTGCTTGACGCGCACGGTGGGCGCGTGCAGGAGCTTGTCGACCACCCGGCGCACGGTCTGGGTGATCTCGGCGCGCTGCTTGTCGTCGAGGCCGGGCAGCCGGCCTTCCAGCCGGGCGACCTCGCCGGCGACCACGTCGGCGGCCATGGCGCGCAGGGCGACCACGGTCGGCGTGATGTGGGCGGCGCGCTGGGCGGCGCCGAAGGCGGCGACCTCGTCGGAGACGATGGTGCGCACCTGGTCGACGTCGGCGGCCATGGGGGCGTCGGCGGAGGCCTCGGCGAGCGATTCGATGTCGACGAGCCGGACGCCGGGCATGCGGTGGGCGGCGGCGTCGATGTCGCGGGGCATCGCGAGGTCGAGCAGGTAGAGGGGCCGGTCGCGGCCCTGCAGGGCGGTCTCGACGGCTTCGCCGGTGAGGACGAGTCCGGTGGCGCCGGTGCAGGAGACGACGACGTCGGCACGTGTCAGTTCGTCGCCGACGGCAACCATCTCGACCGCGCGTGCGGCCACTCCGGTGCCGCCGGGCTCGGTGAGGATCTCGACGAGGCGGTCGGCGCGGGCGGCGGTGCGGTTGGCGACGACGATCTCGTCGACGCCGGCGCGGGCGAGGGTGGCGGCGGCGAGCGAGGACATGGAGCCGGCGCCGATGACGAGGGCGCGCTTGGCCTTGGCCCAGTCCGCGACGTCGGTGCCGTCGGCCAGCTGCTCCAGCCCGAAGGTGACGAGCGACTGGCCGGCCCGGTCGATGCCGGTCTCGCTGTGGGCGCGCTTGCCGACCCGCAGGGCCTGCTGGAACAGGTCGTTCAGGAGGCGTCCGGCGGTGTGCAGCTCCTGGCCGACCGCGAGGGCGTCCTTGATCTGGCCGAGGATCTGGCCCTCGCCGACGACCATGGAGTCCAGGCCGCAGGCCACCGAGAAGAGGTGGTGGACGGCCCGGTCCTCGTAGTGGACGTAGAGATAGGGGGTGAGCTCTTCGAGGCCGACGCCGCTGTGCTGGGCGAGCAGCGTGGACAGCTCGGCGACACCGGCGTGGAACTTGTCCACGTCGGCGTAGAGCTCGATGCGGTTGCAGGTGGCCAGGACGGCGCCCTCGGCGGCCGGTTCGGCGGCGAGGGTGTCGTGGAGCAGCTTGGTCCGGGCGTCCGCGGAGAGGGCGGCCCGCTCCAGGACGCTGACGGGGGCGCTGCGGTGGCTGAGGCCGACGACGAGGAGGCTCATGCCGGCATCACGGCGGGCATGTCCCCGTCAGGTCCCTTGCGGCTCGCGTCCTCGGCGGCGCGGGCGGCCGGCGGTACGGCGGCGGTCTCGGCGCCCTCGCCGGCGGCGGTCTCGGCGCCCGGCTCCTCGCCGGCCTTGCGCTGCTCGTGGAAGGCGAGGATCTGCAGCTCGATGGAGAGGTCGACCTTGCGCACGTCCACGCCGTCGGGCACGGACAGCACGGTCGGCGCGAAGTTGAGGATCGAGGTGACGCCGGCGGCCACGAGCCGGTCGCAGACCTGCTGGGCGACGCCGGCCGGCGTCGCGATGACGCCGATGGAGACGCCGTCCTCGCTGATGATCTTCTCGAGGTCGTCGCTGTGCTGGACGGGGATGCCGGCGACCGGCTTGCCGGTCATGGCGGGGTCGGCGTCGATCAGCGCGGCGACGCGGAAGCCGCGGGAGGCGAAGCCGCCGTAGCCGGCGAGCGCGGCGCCGAGGTTACCGATGCCGACGATGACGACCGGCCAGTCCTGGGTCAGGCCGAGTTCGCGGGAGATCTGGTAGACGAGGTACTCGACGTCGTAGCCGACGCCGCGCGTCCCGTACGAGCCGAGGTAGCTGAAGTCCTTGCGGAGCTTCGCGGAGTTGACCCCCGCCGCGGACGCGAGCTCCTCCGAGGAGACCGTGGGCACGGAGCGCTCCGACAGTGCCGTGAGGGCACGCAGATACAGCGGAAGGCGGGCGACGGTGGCCTCGGGAATTCCTCGGCTACGGGTCGCCGGTCGGTGAGTTCGGCCAGTTGCCACGGTGCTCCTGCGGGATGAGCGGGGCTGCAGGCGGCCGTGTGTCCCAGGACCGCCCCGTCGAATGCAGGCTATGTCTTTGTGAACGCGTGCACAAAGATGGTGTCCGTTTTGTCCGCCCAAAGTGACCGGGGTCACGCGGCCGGATCGTGGCGGTACGGAACCGCCGACGGCCTCAGAGCGTTGGGAACCCGAAGGGGGCAAAACCGCACACTCTCCTTTGGAAGCCGCCCCCGAAACCCAACAAAACGTCCACGATGGTAGCCCCCTTTCGGTCAGGCACCCAGTTCACGCCGGAGCCGCCCGGCGTCCACCCGCCAGAACGTGTGCTGCTCCCCGTCGACCAGAACGACCGGGATCTGCTCCCAGTACGCGCGGTACAGCTCCTCGTCCTGGGTGATGTCCTTCTCCTCCCAGAGTGCTCCCGTCTCGGCGCAGACGGTCTCGATCACCGCCCTGGCGTCGTCGCACAGATGACACCCCGGCCTGCCGATCAGCGTCACCGTGCGCGGCCCGCTCTCCCGCGCGGCGCTCTTCTTCCTCGTACGTCCGAACATGCCGTCCATTCTGCGGCCCGGAGCCGGCGGTACGCGTAACAGAGGAGTCCGTCACTGTTCACACCACGGCATCCTCACAAGTCGGGAAGGACCGAACAGACTGGCTATGCTCACCGCATGGCCCCTCCCGGATGGCTCACCCACCGTAGGCGCTCCGCCACCGCGCGCAGCGTCCTGGCAGGCGAGGCCGCCGCGGAGGCGGCGCGCAAGACCTCGCAGCAGCTCGAACAGGAGCGGGAGGAGGCCTTCGCCGCCGAAGCCGCGGCCGCGGAGCCGGAGTTCCCCGTCGTCGGCGACACCAGGGCCGCCGCCTTCTTCGACCTCGACAACACCGTGATGCAGGGCGCCGCGATCTTCCACTTCGGCCGCGGCCTGTACAAGCGGAAGTTCTTCCAGCGGCGCGAACTCGCCCGGTTCGCCTGGGCCCAGATCTGGTTCCGGCTGGCCGGCGTCGAGGACCCGGAGCACATGCAGGAGGCCCGCGACAGCGCCCTGTCCATCGTCAAGGGCCACCGCGTCTCCGAGCTGATGGAGATCGGTGAGGAGATCTACGACGAGTACATGGCCGACCGCATCTGGCCCGGCACCCGCGCCCTCGCCCAGGCGCACCTGGACGCCGGCCAGAAGGTCTGGCTGGTGACCGCCGCCCCGGTCGAGACCGCCACGATCATCGCCCGCCGCCTCGGCCTCACGGGCGCGCTCGGCACGGTCGCCGAGTCGGTCGACGGGGTCTACACCGGCAAGCTGGTCGGCGAACTGCTGCACGGCCCCGCCAAGGCCGAGGCCGTGCGCGCGCTGGCCGCCGCCGAGGGCCTGGACCTCGCGCGCTGCGCCGCGTACAGCGACTCGCACAACGACATCCCGATGCTCTCGCTGGTGGGCCACCCGTACGCGGTCAACCCGGACACCAAGCTGCGCAGGCACGCCAGGGACCGTGACTGGCGGCTGCGCGACTACCGCACCGGCCGCAAGGCGGCCAAGGTCGGCATCCCCGCCGCCGCGGGCGTCGGAGCCCTCGCCGGCGGCACCGCCGCGGCGCTCGCGCTGCACCGCCGCCGCCGCTGAGCCCGGCACACGGCGCGCCGCCGACGGATTCCGGAACGGGTCCCGCGGACGGATTTACCGATCATGCCGATACGTTTCGGCTGCGATCGGGCGAGACAACCCGCGACCAGCGACCCTCACCCGTCCGTGGTCGAACACGCCCCGCACACGGCATGCCCCGGGCATTCCGCACTCCCTACCCGGCAGCGGCCCCGGTCACTCCCCTCTACCGCACTTGAGCACAAGCGGGCCCCCGGTTGATCACAGTCGGAAGCAATCCGATCAACAACCGGTCATCAAGTGCGAGTGATCACGACCACAAGCAGTAACAGATCAGACTGAATCGATGATTTGAGCAACTGGGTGTAGCGCTGCCTGTACTAAGCGTTATTCTCCTCAGACGCACGACGGACCCGCACTTCGCCACCATGAGTGAACGGTCCCGCACTGCACGTGATGGAAGCTCTGCCTCTGGGAGTCCCGTGTACCCACACGTCGGGGTTGACGCCTCGGGCCTGGCTACGCTGCGCGCAACGGTCCTCGACCACTTGCGCGGCTTCGTCCCCACCGCGTACGCCGGCTCTGTCCCCGCTTTCGGCGGACCGGCCTTCGCCGGGCCCGCCTTCGCCGGGCCGGCACCCGCCGGTCCTTGCTATGCCCTGGCCGAAAGCGGCGCCGCCGTCGGCAGACGCGGCACCCGGGGCGGCGCCGGCACCTCGACCGCCGCCCGCCGGCCCACCGCGGACAGCGACAGCGCCCGGATGATGGACCTGGTCGAGCGCGCCCAGGCCGGCGAGGCCGAGGCCTTCGGCCGGCTCTACGACCAGTACAGCGACACGGTCTACCGCTACATCTACTACCGCGTCGGCGGCAAGGCGACGGCGGAGGACCTCACCAGCGAGACGTTCCTGCGCGCCCTGCGCCGGATCTCCACCTTCACCTGGCAGGGCCGCGACTTCGGCGCCTGGCTCGTCACCATCGCCCGCAACCTCGTCGCGGACCACTTCAAGTCGAGCCGCTTCCGCCTAGAGGTCACCACCGGCGAGATGCTCGACGCCAACGAGGTCGAGCGCAGCCCCGAGGACTCCGTCCTCGAGTCCCTCTCCAACGCCGCGCTCCTCGACGCCGTCCGCCGCCTCAACCCGCAGCAGCAGGAGTGCGTGACGCTCCGCTTCCTCCAGGGCCTGTCGGTCGCCGAGACCGCCCGGGTCATGGGGAAGAACGAGGGAGCGATCAAGACCCTCCAGTACCGGGCCGTCCGCACCCTGGCCCGCCTCCTCCCGGACGACGCCCGCTGAGCGCTGCGCGCCCCCCACACGCGCCGCCGCCACCCGCACCCTTCGTCGCCGGCATCACGGTCCCCGCACGCCCGCTTCTCCCCTGTCCCCAGCTCCCCGCTCAACTCACAGTCGGTGACGCCTCGATGACGCACTGGTCCGATCATCTTTCGCGCGTAACCCAAGTGCCGCGCCGCTCGTTGTGCGAAATGCAGGCTCCCTGTGGTCACGCCATGTCCACTTCCACTCACTCTTTCGTGTGGATGCGTTCAAGGTGTGCAACCTTCCGAACCCCTCGGGGAGTCGACCGTCATGACGAGAGGAGGTGCCGCCAGTGATCGCGAACGTTTCGGCGCACCGGCGGGCGAACGCCTTCGCCCAGGCCCTGGAGGATCGGACGTCCGAGGGCGCGGCGGCCGAGCAGCCCGAAGCACCGGCCGAACCGGCCGAGCACGGACGGCTGTTGGCCCTGGCGAACGGTCTCGGCGAGCTGCCGAAGCCGGAGATGGACCCCGAGGTCAAGGTGGTGCAGCGAGCCCAGCTCGTCGCCGCCATGGAAGCGATGCTCGCGGAAGGAAGCGCGGCAGCGGGCCCTACGGTGCCGGAGCAGCGGACCGCCGGAGCCAAGGGAGCCCACCGGGCCTCCCCGCTCCGGAAGTTGCGGCCACGCTCCCGCTGGTCGAAAGGCCTCGCCGCGGGCGGCCTCACCGTCGGTGTGGCCGCCGGAGCGTTCAGCGGCGTGGCCGCTGCCAGCTCCGACGCCCTGCCGGGTGACTCGCTCTACGGCCTCAAGCGTGGCATGGAGGACATCAAGCTGGGGATGGCGGACGACGACGCCGACCGCGGCGGCCTCTACCTCGACCAGGCGTCCACGCGCCTGAGCGAGGCCCGACGGCTGATGGAGCGCGGCCGGGCCGGCGACCTCGACCACGAGTCGCTCGGCGAGATCCGCCGCGTCCTCGACGGCATGAAGCACGACGCCTCCGAGGGCCACCGCCTGCTCCGCCAGGCGTACGAGCGGGACGGCGAGATCGGCCCCATGGCCCGCCTCAACTCCTTCGCGCAGGCGCACCGCGCCACCTGGGACGGGCTGCGCGACCGCCTCCCGGTCCAGCTCACGGACGTGGGCAACGCGGTGAACGACGTCTTCGACGCCATAGACGAAGAGGTCGAGCCGCTCCAGTCCGTCCTCCCGCGCACCCCCGAGCGCGGCCCCATCGGTTCCGGCGGCCCGAGCACGCCGAGAAACACCTCACCGGCCACACCCCAGAGCCCGCACGCCTCGTCCGCCACACCGTCCCACGGCGGCACGCCCACGCAGCCGAAGCCCTCGGGCTCGGGCACAGGCACGCCCCAGGACGAGGGGCTGCTGGGCGGCACCGGCGACCTGCTCAACCCGCCGCACACGGGCCCGAGCACCGACCCGTCCGGCTCGGAGTCGACCCCGCCGGTCCCGGACGTCACGATCCCGCCGATCCTCCCGGGCCTGCTCCCGGGCCTGGGCATCGACAGCAGCGACGCGAACTAGCACCGCGGCACGGGATGGGGCGCCACCCACCAGGGCGGCGCCCCATCCCGTACGGCTGCCTCGTGGCCGTCCAGGAGAGGAACACCGTCCGCCGGCGCCCGGTGCCGCCTGCCTCGTGGCCGTACGGTCAGAAGAACACCGACCGCCGCTGCACCAGCAGCTTGGCCCCTCCTTCTCTGCCGCCCTCGCGCCCCTCGGCCCCAGGGGGCCTCACGGGCTTCGCACGGCTGCGCCGGACTCCGTCCGCCGACGCTCGGTGCCGGCTGCCTCGTGGCCGTCCGTCAGAAGAACACCGACCGCCGCTGCACCAGCAGCTTGGCCCCTCCTTCTCTGCCGCCCTCGCGCCCCTCGGCCCCAAGGGGCCTCACGGGCTTCGCACGGCTGCGCCGGACTCCGTCCGCCGACGCTCGGTGCCGGCAGCCTCGTGGCCGTACGGTCAGAAGAACGCCGTACGGTCAGAAGAACACCGACCGCCGCTGCACCAGCAGCTTGTACAGCGTGTGCTGGATCTGTTCGCGGACCTGGTCCGTCAGGTTGAACATCAGCATCGGGTCCTCCGCCGCCTCTAGCGGATAGCCGTCCGTCGGGATCGGCTCGCCGAACTGGATCGTCCACTTCGTCGGCAGCGGCAGCGCGCCCAGCGGCCCGAGCCACGGGAAGGTCGGGGTCAGCGGGAAGTACGGCAGGCCGAGCACCCGCGCCAGGGTCTTGGCGTTGCCCAGCATCGGATAGATCTCCTCCGCGCCCACGATCGAGCACGGGACGATCGGCACCCCGGCCCGCAGGGCCGTCGACACGAAGCCGCCGCGCCCGAAGCGCTGCAGCTTGTACCGCTCGGCGAACGGCTTCCCGATGCCCTTGAAGCCCTCCGGCATCACGCCGACGATCTCCCCGGCCCGCAGCAGCCGTTCCGCGTCCTCCGAGCAGGCCAGCGTGTGCCCCGCCTTGCGCGCCAGCTCGTTCACCACCGGCAGCATGAAGACCAGGTCGGCGGCGAGCAGCCGCAGATGACGCCCGGCCGGGTGATGGTCGTGGACGGCGACCTGCATCATCAGGCCGTCGAGCGGCAGGGTCCCCGAGTGGTTGGCCACCACCAGGGCGCCGCCCTCCTTCGGGATGTTGTCGACGCCCTTCACCTCGACCCGGAAGTACTTGTCGTACACCGGGCGGAGCAGCGACATCAGGACCTGGTCGGTGAGCTCCTTGTCGTAGCCGAACTCGTCGACCTCGTAGTCGCCCGTGACCCGCCGCCGCAGGAACGCCAGCCCGCCGGCGAGCCGCCGCTCCCAGCCGCCGGGCGCGGGCGCCGGGGCCGGCTCCTCGAGCGGCTGCCGCTCGGCCGGCTGCTGGGCCGGCAGCGCCCGTACGGAGGCCTCACCGTCGCTCCTGGCGGGCCTCCGCCGCGCCCGGGACCGGTCGTCGTCGAAGGGGATGACCTTGGCGTCCGCCATGGCGATCTGGGCTCCTATTCCGCGGTCGTTGAGGTCGGTTCGGGCGCGAGCCGCTCGGCGAGCCGGTCCACGGCCCCCGCGAGCAGCTCCGGCGGCAGCAGCCCCGGCCCGCGGCTGTCCGCGAAGTCCGCGAAGGCCTCGGCGGTGGTGCGGCGCGGCGAGAAGCCGAGGGTCTCGCGCATCTGGACGGTCGACACCACCCGGCCGTGGGTGAGGAGCCGGATCTGCTCCGGCGAGAAGTCGGTGACGCCGACCGTACGCAGCGCCTGCCCCACCCAGGTGACGGCGGGCAGCAGCACCGGCACCGTCGGCCGTCCGAGCCGCCGCGCGCACTGGGACAGCAGCAGCACGCCGTCACCCGCGATGTTGAAGGTGCCGCTGTTGAGGGTGGCCCGGCGCGGCTCGCGCGAGGCGAGCTCCAGGACGTCGATGACGTCGTCCTCGTGGACGAACTGCAGCCGCGGGTCGTAGCCGAAGACCGTCGGGAGCACCGGCAGGTCGAGGTACTCGGCCAGCGGGGAGTCCACCCGTGGCCCGAGGATGTTCGCGAACCGCAGCACGCACACCGCCACGTCCGGGCGGCGCCTGGCGAAGCCCCGTACGTATCCCTCGACCTCCACCGCGTCCTTCGCGAACCCGCCGCTCGGCAGCGACTTCGCCGGCGTCGTCTCGGTGAACACCGCCGGGTCACGGGGCGCGGAGCCGTACACGCTGGTGCTGGACTTCACCACCAGCCGCTGGATCCGGGGCGCCTTCTGACACGCGCCGAGCAGCTGCATGGTGCCGATGACGTTGGTCTCCTTGACCGACGTACGGCCGCCGGAGCCCAGCGCCGTCCCGGTGACGTCCATGTGCACGACGGTGTCCACGTCGTACCGGGCCAGGACCTTGGCGACGGCCGGCTGCCGGATGTCCGCCCGGACGAACTCGGCGGCGCCGAGCGGATGCGGTGAGGGCACCGCGTCCAGGGCGATCACGCGCTCCACGTCGGGGTCCCGCTGGACGCGCCGGACGAAACGCGCACCGAGGTGCCGGGCCGCACCGGTGACGAGCACGACCTTGCCCAAGAGAAGCGCCTTCCGTCGGTCTTCCATCGGTGTTCCGCTGACCGCCACCGTAGCGCCTCCACATTTCGGCGCAATAAAAGCGTGGCCCTCCACCGGAAAACGGTGAAGGGCCACACCTGACGCTGTACGCGGTCGTCGCCGCGTCGCTTACTTCTTGTTGCGACGCTGAACGCGCGTGCGCTTGAGCAGCTTGCGGTGCTTCTTCTTCGCCATCCGCTTACGCCGCTTCTTGATAACAGAGCCCACGACTACCCTCGCTCACTACTCGGAACATCCCCGCGCCAGCGGGGATCGGTGCGGGGCGTCTGGGCCCACACGACCTACGAGGGGCTAGCCTACCGCCCCGAGCGACCGGCTCGTAAACCGAGGGCGGCATCGGGCTTCCGGCCCGCTTTCCGGCCGCGCGCCCGCTACGCGGTCGCCACCCCCACGAACGACTCCCTGAGGTATTCGTGCACCGCCTGTTCGGGCACCCGGAAGGACCTGCCCACCCGGATCGCCGGCAGATGACCGCTGTGCACCAAGCGGTACACGGTCATCTTCGAGACGCGCATCACCGAGGCGACCTCCGCCACGGTCAGGAACTTCACCTCGTTGAGAGGCCTGTCGCCAGCAGCCATGACCCACCTGTACCTTCCGCCGCGACGCCCACCGGCTTCCCCTCCGGTGACTCTTCGTCGCCGAGCGCTCACGCCCAGAGTAGGGGCGGGTGGTACGAGTGGGGAAGAGGAGCAGCCATCGGCCGTTTACCGTGACAGACACGCTCGATTGAGTACATAGCGAGTGAGTGGACGGTAGTAGTCCGAGCGCACCCCGTCATCAAGCGGAACGGCGACCGACACCTGCCCCTCCGCCTCCCCCACGAACAACGCGGGATCGTCCGTGTCGGCGAGCCCGATGGCCTCGATACCCAGCTGACCTGCCCCGCAGACCCAGCCGTGGTCCCCCACCACCAGCTCCGGAAGCGGCCCGCCGGCCTCGAACGCGCTCTCCAGGGCCGCCCTAACCGGCAGCGGCGAGTGGGTGTGCGCCCCTGACTCACGCCCTGCGGGCGGCAGGTCCGCATCTCGCACCAGCGCGACGCCCCGTACGTAGTCCAGAAGGTGCGTGCGTACGCCGAACCGGGTCGTTATGTCGACACATCGCCCCTGCGCCGGGGTGAGAACAAGACATCCCGCCGCCGACAAAGCGTCTGCGAGGGCGGCGTAGAAACCGAGCAGCCGGTGCGGATGCCCCGTCCCGAAGAGCACCGGAGCCCGCCGCCGCGCCGCCGCCGCGAGCCGCTCCGCGAACGCCGCGAGCGCGCCGAGCGTCCGCTCCGGATCGATCACGTCCGGCCCCGAGCGGTGCTCCGGGTCGTCCGACACCCCGCACTTGTCCGCCATCAGGCGCAGCAGTTCACCCTCGTCCCAGCCCCACGCCGGATCGAGCCCCAGCGTCACCCGCGGGTCACGAGCGGCGAAGAGCCGGTAACTCCGCAGGCTCACCTCCCGCGAGGTCGCCACGGTCCCGGCCAACCCGGCCGCCAACAGATGCGCCCGCAGCGCCCCGGTACTCAGCACCCTGCCGATGCTGCCGGAACGACCCTGCACCGGAGTCAAAACCCGCTGGATGACGCACAGTCGGCGTAACGGCCACCCGCCCCGTACGCGCCGCCCGTACGAACGGATCAGGCCAGCGGCGGGTCGGACGAGGGGGGGGCCGGTCACGCCACCGGCCGGTCAGGCGAGGCGCACGGTCTCGCCGGTAGCCGGCCGCACCGACACCCGGCCAGGCCGACGGCCGTCCGGTCAGGCGAGAAGTCCGCGCAGTGGGAAGACCGCGCGCCGCGTCGCGAGCACCGCCTGGTCCAGCCGGTCCGCCGGGTCGTAGCCCTCCGCCCAGTCGCGCCAGCCGACCGGCCACCGCCCGTCCGTCATCCGCAGCGGACCCGGCTGTCGCGTCCGCGCGTACACCTCGTCCCGCCACGCGGCCGGGATCACCGACTCCGGATCGACCGGCGCGTGCGCCGCGATCCCCACCAGATGCGTCCACGACCGCGGTACGACGTCCACCACCGCGTACCCGCCGCCGCCGAGCGCCACCCAGCGCCCCTCGGCGTACTCGTGCGCCAGCTCGTGACACGCCTCCTGCACCGCCCGCTGCGCGTCCAGCGACACCGCCAGATGGGCCAGCGGATCCTCGAAGTGGGTGTCCGCGCCGTGCTGCGTCACCAGCACCTGCGGCCGGAAATCGGCGAGCAGCTCCGGCACCACCGAGTGGAACGCCCGCAGCCAGCCCGCGTCCCCGGTCCCCGCCGGAAGCGCCACGTTCACCGCGCCGCCCTCGCCCGCGCCCGCCGCGCCCGTCTCCTCCGGCCAGCCGGTCTGCGGGAACAGCGTCCGGGGATGCTCGTGCAGCGAGACCGTCAGCACCCGCGGATCGTCCCAGAACGCCGCCTGCACCCCGTCCCCGTGGTGCACGTCCACGTCCACGTACGCGACCCGCTCCGCGCCCAGCTCGAGGAGCCGCGCGATCGCCAGGGCCGCGTCGTTGTAGATGCAGAACCCGGACGCGGCACCCGGCATCGCGTGATGCAGACCGCCCGCGAAGTTCACCGCGTGCGCGGCCTCCCCGCGCCACACCGCCTCCGCCGCGCCCACCGACTGCCCGGCGATCAGCGCCGACACCTCGTGCATCCCCGCGAACGCCGGATCGTCCACCGTCCCCAGTCCGTACGCCTGGTCCGCCGACCTCGGGTCCGCCGAGGCCGCGCGCACCGCCGCCACGTAGTCCTCGCGGTGCACGAGCCGCAACGTCGACTCCCCCGCCGGCTTCGCGGACACCACGTCCACCGCCCGGTCCAGCCCGTACGCCCGCACCAGGCCCATGGTCAGCGCGAGCCGCACCGGGTCCATGGGGTGCTCGGACCCGAAGTCGTACCCCGTGACAGCTTCATCCCACATCAACAGTGCGCGGCCGCTCATGCGAGCCACCGTATCGGGCCTTCTCCGGCCCGAACGACGTGGCATACACCACCGTCACCAGGACCAGCACCATCGGCACCAGCATCGCCCCGCGGTAGCTCCACGCGTCACCGAGCGCACCCACGAGCGGTGATCCGATCAGGAAACCCACGTAGTTGAAGACGTTGAGCCGCGCCACCGCCGCGTCGCTCGCCCCCGGGAAGAGCCGCCCGGCGGCCGCGAAGGTCTGCGGCACGACCACGCTCAGCCCGAGCCCCAGCACCGTGAACCCGGCCATCCCCGCCCAGGCCCCCGGCGCCACCGCCACCACCGCGAACCCGAGCGCCGCGAGTACCGCTCCGGCCCGCACCACCAGGACCGCCCCCAGCCGCCGCACGCCGAAGTCCCCTACGGCCCGCCCGAGCAGCGTCGTCACCATGTACGCGTTGTACGGCACGGTCGCCAGCTCCTCCGAGCTGTGCAGCACGTCCTGGAGGTACTTCGCCGACCAGTTGGAGACGGTCGAGTCCCCGATGTACGCGAAGGTCATCACCATGCACAGCGGCAGCAGCATCCGGAAGGCGACCCCGGACGCCGCCCCTTCCTTCCCCGGTGCGCCGACGGACGCGGGCTCCCGCGCCTCCCCCGCGTCCTTCGACTCCCCCGGCCTTCCCGCCTCCCCGTCCACGTACCAGCGGCTCCCGACGAACGCGGCGGGCAACAGCAGCGCCACCACCGGCAGATAGGAGACGAAGAGCGACAGGTGCCAGTGCGCCCCCGCCCAGGCGAGCGACGCACCGGCGATGCCGCCAAGGCTGTACGCGGCGTGGAAGCCGAGCATGATGCTCCGGCCGTACGCCCGCTGGAGGCTCACGCCCAGCATGTTCATGGACGCGTCCAGCGCCCCGACGGCCAGCCCGAACACGCCCAGCGCGACGGCCGCCATCCACAGCTCCGAGCCGGCCCCGACGGCCAGCAGCGCCAGGAGGACCACGGGCTGGGACCACCGCAGCACCGCGGAAGGGCCGACCCGCGCGACGATCTTCTCGGTGCCGACGCTGGACACGCCGGCCAGCACGGGCACGGCGGCGAGGAAGACGGGCAGCAGCCCGTCGGATATCCCGTACCGGTCCTGGATCGCCGGTATCCGGGTCACGAGCAGGGCGAAGGTGACCCCCTGCACGAAAAAGCCGACCGCCAGGGATCCCCGCCCACGCCGCAACCGCGCATCCGTCATGGCGGCACAGCGTAGGGCCGGGACCTACCGCTGGGTAGATGGATCACAGACCCAAAATCGACGGCAGCTCCCGCATCGAGCCGAAGAACCCGCCGGCCCCGGCGAGCTTCGCCTGGGGCGTCATCGCCGTGAACCCGTACACGTCCATCCCGGCCGCGAGGGCTGCCTGGACGCCGAGCCCGCTGTCCTCGACCACCACGCACCGCTCGGGCGCCACGCCCATGCGTTCGGCGGCGTGGAGGAAGAGGTCGGGCGCCGGCTTCCCGCGGCCGACGTCGTCGGCGCTGAACACGACCCCGTCGGGGAAATGGACGTCGAGCCCGGTCTTCCGGTGCCCGACGCGGATCCGCTCATGGCTCCCGGACGACGCCACGCAGTACGGAACGCCTTCCGCGGCGAGCTTCTTGAGCACGTCGGCGGCCCCGGCCACGGCCTCCAGCTCCCGCTCGAAGGCGGCGAACACGCGCCCGTGGAAGACCGCGTCGAAGTCCGCCGGCAGCCGCTGCCCGCTGCGCTCCTCGACGAGCTCGTGAATCCGGTGCATCGCCGACCCCATGTAGTCCCGCACGGACTCCTCGTAGGTCGTGGGATGCCCGAGCTCGGTGAGGTAGGCGGCGAGGAGGCGGTTGGAGATGGGCTCGCTGTCGACGAGCACACCGTCGTTGTCGAAGATGACCAAGTCATAATTCATGACCTGAGCCTAAACGCAGAAAAGCCCCGCACCATAAGGTGCGGGGCTTTCCCACAATGATTGTTCGGCGGCGTCCTACTCTCCCACAGGGTCCCCCCTGCAGTA
>NZ_JBHXTJ010000049.1:32298-52914 GCF_042677525.1 Streptomyces sp. NPDC127114 | reverse complement strand
CGGCGCCCCCAAATTTCTCTTTTTTAAATTAATTCCCCCCCCCCGGGGGCCCCTCCCTCGGCGCGCCCCCGCCCCCCCGGGCCCCCCCCCCCCGGGGGGGCCCCCCTTTCGCGTCGTCTCAGAACTTGTTGCGCGGCGTGATGCCGAGGCTCATGCCCGACAGGCCGCGCTGCCGGCCGCCGAGCTTGCCGGCGATGGCGCGCAGGGCGGAGCCCGCGGGGGAGTCGGGGTCGGTGATGACGACCGGCTTGCCCTCGTCGCCGCCCTCGCGCAGGCGCACGTCGATCGGGATGGAGCCGAGGACCGGGACGGTCGAGCCCGTGGTCCTGGTCAGGCCGTCCGCGACCTTCTGGCCGCCGCCCGTGCCGAACACGTCGACCATCTCGTCGCAGTGCGGACACGGCAGGCCGGACATGTTCTCGACCACGCCGACGATCTTCTGGTGGGTCTGCACGGCGATCGAGCCGGCCCGCTCGGCGACCTCGGCCGCCGCCTGCTGCGGGGTGGTGACGACCAGGATCTCCGCGTTCGGCACCAGCTGCGCGACGGAGATCGCGATGTCGCCGGTGCCCGGGGGCAGGTCGAGCAGGAGCACGTCCAGGTCGCCCCAGTACACGTCCGCGAGGAACTGCTGGAGCGCGCGGTGCAGCATCGGGCCGCGCCAGACGACCGGCGCGTTGCCCGGCGTGAACATGCCGATGGAGATGACCTTCACGCCGTTCGCCGCCGGCGGCATGATCATGTTCTCGACCTGGGTCGGACGGCCGTCCACGCCCAGCATGCGCGGCACGCTGTGGCCGTAGATGTCGGCGTCCACGACGCCGACCTTCAGGCCGTCGGCCGCCATCGCCGCCGCCAGGTTGACCGTCACCGAGGACTTGCCGACGCCGCCCTTGCCGGAGGCGACCGCGTAGACCCGGGTCAGCGAGCCCGGCTTGGCGAACGGGACCTCGCGCTCGGCGGTGGTGCCGCGCAGCGCCGACGCCAGCTCCTTGCGCTGCTCGTCGCTCATCACGTCCAGCGTGACGTCGACGCCGGTGACGCCCTCGACGCGGGAGACGGCGTCCGTGACGCGCTGGGTGATCGTTTCGCGCATCGGGCAGCCGGAGACGGTGAGGTAGACCGTGACGGCGACCCTGCCGTCGTCAGCGATCTCCACCGACTTGACCATGCCGAGCTCGGTGATCGGTTTGTTGATCTCGGGGTCGTTCACCGTCGCCAGTGCTTCGAGCACCGCGTCTTCCGTAGCCATAGGGAGATGGTACGGCGACGGGCACCGGGTGATGAAAGGTTGTTAACGGTCGGGTACGTCACTCCGGCGGGAGCCGTCCGGCGGGAATAGATCGCGGCGCTCTCCATGCCGCTCTCCGTTCCGTTCCTCCAGCTCCTTCAGGAGGTCCTGGAGCTCCGAGCGCATCCAGTCGCGGGTGGCCACCTCGCCCAGGCCCATCCGCAGCGCCGCGATCTCCCGCGTCAGGTACTCGGTGTCGGCGATCGAGCGCTCGTTCTGCTTGCGGTCCTGCTCCAGGTTGACCCGGTCCCGGTCGTCCTGCCGGTTCTGCGCGAGCAGGATCAGCGGGGCCGCGTACGAGGCCTGGAGCGACAGCGCGAGGGTCAGGAAGATGAACGGGTACTCGTCGAACTTCAGTGCCTGCGGGGCGAAGATGTTCCACAGCACCCACACCAGGATGGTCAGCGTCATCCAGACGAGGAAGCGCCCCGTCCCCAGGAAGCGGGCGATCCGCTCCGACAGCCGCCCGAACGCCTCGGGGTCGTACTCCGGCAGCAGCCGTGCCCGCCGCATCCGCGGCTGGTCGAGCCGGATCCGCGGCAGCGTCCGCTCCCGCTCCCGCTCACGGTCCCGCTCCTGAGCACGATCAGCCACCGTGCACCCCCTCCTCGTGGAACTCCGTCTCCCGCCAGTCGTCCGGCAGCAGGTGGTCGAGGACGTCGTCGACCGTCACCGCCCCCAGCAGTGAGCCGCTCTCGTCCACCACCGGCGCCGCCACCAGGTTGTACGCGGCGAAATAGCTGGTCACGGCGGGCAGCGGGGTGTCCGGGCCGAGCGGCGGCAGATCGCTGTCCACGAGCGAGCTCACCAGCGTGAACGGCGGATCCCGCAGCAGCCGCTGGAAGTGCACGGTGCCCAGGTACTTGCCGGTCGGCGTCTCGTCCGGCGGCCGGCACACGTACACCTGCGCGGCGAGCGCCGGCGGGAGGTCCTGCTGGCGCACCCGCGCCAGCGCGTCGGCGACCGTGGCGTCCGGGCGCAGCACGATCGGCTCCGAGTTCATCAGACCGCCCGCCGTGCGCTCCTCGTACGACATGAGCCGGCGCACGTCCGCCGCGTCGTCCGGCTGCATCAGCGTGAGCAGCCGTTCCTTGTCGTCCTCCGGCAGCTCGTTCAGCAGGTCGGCCGCGTCGTCCGGGTCCATCGCCTCCAGGACGTCGGCGGCCCGCTCCTCCTTCAGCTTGCCCAGGATCTCGATCTGGTCGTCCTCAGGCAGCTCCTCAAGGACGTCGGCGAGCCGGTCGTCGTCGAGGGCCGCGGCCACCTCGGCGCGCCGCTTCGGGGAGAGGTGGTGCAGCGCGTTGGCGAGGTCGGCCGGGCGCAGCTTCTCGAAGGTGGCGACCAGGTTCTCGGCGCCCTGCCCGTGCTCCTCCAGGGAGAAGCCGGTGACGGCGGACCAGTCGACGGTGATCGCCTCGCCCTTGCGGCGCAGCGCCCCGCCCTTGCCGCGCCGCACGAAGACCTTGTCGATCTCCCAGTCGCGGCGGGCGGGCAGCTGCTGGATCGCCACGTCGAGGACGGTGACCTCCTCGTTCGTCTCCACCAGCGTCACCCGCCGGTCGAGGAGCTCGCCGAGCACGAGCCGTTCGGTCGGGCGCTGCACGAAGCGGCGCATGTTCACCACGCCGGTGGTGATGACCTGCCCGGACTCGACGCCCGTGATCCGGGTCATGGGCACGAAGACCCGGCGCCGGGACAGCACCTCGACGACCATGCCGAGCAGCCGTGGCGGCCTGCGGCCCACGCGCAGCATGGCGACCAGGTCGCTGACCCGCCCCACCTGGTCGCCGACGGGGTCGAAGACGGGGACCCCGGCGAGGTGGGAGACGAAGATCCGGGGGGCGCCTGCCGCCATGCCACGCGCCTCCTCGATGCCGCACGATTCGGGTCCGTCCGGGGCTCTTGACCCGGCTTGCCGGGTTCAGGCTAGCCCGTGCCGACCGGCCCCGCTTCGGCAGAGCGCCCGTCCGGCTGCCTGCGGAGCGGTCACCCGGCCCGGGTACGCTGCGGTCTGCCGTCCCCCACCGGCTCCGGTTCCCCCGGTCCGTCCCCCACCGACTCGAGAGGTGCCCAGGTGACCGTGCTCCGTCCTACCTCGCGCATCCGCGGGGCCGTCGTTCCGCTGGCGCTGTGCGTCGGCCTCGCCTCGGCGCTGACCGCCTGCGCGGCCGACCCCGACGAGGGGACCAACGGCGTCGGGAAGCTCGAAGCGACGGCGATCGAGGACAAGGCCCAGTCGGCGGCGGACGCGGCGAAGGCGGTACGGCTGTCCGGCACGCTGGTCAGCAAGGGCGGCACGTACAAGCTCAACATGCGTCTGAAGGACGACGGCGCGGCGGGCTCGGTGACCACGAAGAACAGCACCTTCGAGCTGCTGCGGGTCGGCGACGCGCTCTATCTGAAGGCGGACGCGGCCTTCTGGGAGCACGACGACGACAAGCCGTCGGCCGCGCCCTCCTCGGCCTCCGGCTCCGGCTCCGACGAAGCCGGGTCCGAGGCCGCCGACAAGCTCGACGACATGTACGTGAAGGTGCCGGAGGACGACCCCGCGTACAAGCAGCTGCGCGGCTTCACCGACATGGACCTGCTGCTCGACGGCCTCATCGGGCTGCACGGTGACCTCGTCAAGGGCGACCACGACAAGATCGGCGGCGTGCGCACCATCAACGTCAAGGGCGGCGAGGACGGCGAGGGCGGCTCCCTCGACGTCTCCCTGGAGGGCACGCCCTTCCCGCTGCGCTTCGCGCGCGGCGGCGGCGCGGGGGTGGTGATCCTGTCCGAGTGGGACAAGGACTTCCCGCTCACCGAGCCCGCGAAGGGCCAGACCCTCGACTACGGCAAGCAGCTGCCCCGGACGTAGGGCTCAGGCGGCCCGGCACCGGCCCGGGCGGAGGTACGGGGCCGTGGCCGCGCCTTCAGGCCCGGCCCCGTCGCAAGGCGTCTTCGGGCCGGCGCCCGGCGCCTTCGGGCCGGCGCCGACGGCTCACGCACCTGCGGCATCGGGCCGGCGTCGACGCGGGGCCGGCGCAAGGCGTCTTCGGGCCGGGCCCGGAGTCTTCGGGCCGTTGCCGACGGCTCACGCACCTGGGCATCAAACCGACGCCCGCAGCTCACGCACCTTGGGCATCAGGCCGACGCCCGCAGCTCACGCACCTGGGGCGTCAGGCCGGCGCCCGCGGCTCACGCGCGGGCGCGCGGTCGGGCCCGTGCCTACGGCTTGCGGCGCTTCCGCTTCAGGAGCAGCTTCGGCAGACCCGCCGGGATCGGCCGGCGGGTGATCCCCGGGGACGGCAGCGGCGCGGCGGCCAGCGAGCCGTCCGGCAGCTCGGTCGTCGAGACACGCGGGTCGAGCCGTACCAGCCGGCACTCGCGGGCCCAGCGCTCCGGCATCGCCTCGCCGTCGGGCGCGTTCAGCCGCTTGCCCTTCAGCTCGGCGACGGCCGCGTCCCACTCGTCCGTACCCGGCGTCAGCTCGCGCACGTCGGCGGTCCAGGCGACGATCCGGCCGCCCTTGTCCTTGCTGCGCACGGTGACCTCGGCGGTCCCGCCGTCCCGCAGCCCGGGCAGCGGCTGCTCGCCCGGGCCGTCACCGACGACGTGCACGGCGCCGTCGTGCCACACGTGCCAGAGCGGCCGGGCGGCCGGGGCCTCGCCCCGCACCCAGATGAGGCCGGACTTCTTGGCGGCCTCCTCGACGAGGGCGCCGGTGAGCAGCTTGTCGGTCATGGCCGAAGCCTATCGACCGCGCTCCGCCGCCTACAGCCAGCCGTTGCGCTTGAGGGTGCGGTGGATGGCGAAGCAGATGACGGCGATGCCGCCGAGCACCATCGGGTAGCCGTACTTCCAGTGCAGCTCCGGCATGTGGTCGAAGTTCATGCCGTACACGCCGCAGACCGCCGTCGGGACGGCGACGATCGCCGCCCACGAGGTGATCTTGCGCATGTCCTCGTTCTGCGCGACGGTCGCCTGCGCCAGGTTGGCCTGGAGGATGGAGTTGAGCAGCTCGTCGAAGGCGACCACCTGCTCCTGGACGCGGGCGAGGTGGTCGGCGACGTCCCGGAAGTACTTCTGGATGTCGGGGTCCACCAGCCGCATCGGCCGCTCGCTGAGCAGCTGCATCGGGCGCAGCAGCGGTGTGACGGCCCGCTTGAACTCCAGTACCTCGCGCTTGAGCTGGTAGATCCGGCCGGTGTCGGCGCCGCGCGTGGTGCCCTTCGCGGCCGGCGAGAAGACGTCGATCTCCAGCTGGTCGATGTCGAGCTCGACCGCGTCCGCGACCGCGATGTAGCCGTCGACAACGTGGTCGGCGATGGCGTGCAGGACGGAGGAGGGGCCCTTGGCGAGGAGTTCCGGCTCGCCCTGGAGGCGGTGGCGGAGGTTGCGCAGCGAGCCCTGGCCGCCGTGCCGGACGGTGATGACGAAGTCGGGGCCGGTGAACACCATGACCTCGCCCGTCTCCACGACCTCGCTGGTGGCGGTGAGTTCAGCGTGCTCGACGTAGTGGATCGTCTTGAAGACGGTGAAGAGGGTGTCGTCGTACCGCTCCAGCTTGGGCCGCTGGTGGGCGTGGACGGCGTCCTCGACGGCGAGCGGGTGCAGCCCGAACTCGGCGGCGATACCGGCGAATTCGGCCTCGGTCGGCTCGTGCAGGCCGATCCAGGCGAAGCCGCCGCTCTCCCGTACCTGGCGCATCGCGCCGCGCGGCGTCAGGCAGGCGCGGTCGTCCACGCGGCGGCCGTCGCGGTAGACGGCGCAGTCGACGACGGCGCTCGCGGCCGTGGGGTCGCGGGTGGAGTCGTAGTTGGCGTACGGGGAGGAGGCGGCCGGGGCGGTCCTGCGCAGCGGGTGCAGCAGCGACGGACGGACGGCGGCGCGCAGGTCACGGATCATCGACACGGGCGTGCTCCTTCACGGAGAGGCCGTCGGCGAGCGTGGCACAGCCCGGAATGGGGACGTGGTGCTTACGTCGTCCACAAAGCGGGCGGCACCGGAGGATCGCGGTGACGGCGTTCGCTACAGACAGGCAAAGAGAGGTGCTCTTCCGTCGTGCGAGCTGCCGGGAAGGGGGGAACCTGCGAGGGTCCTCGACGTCACCGGAGGGAGATGCGCACCGGGCTGGGGTGCGGGGCGGCGGAAGAGCGGCTGGTACTGCCCGATCGACTTCGGTCCATCGCAGTCCCACCTCCTCCGGCCGGTCCCTCGTGAGGGATGACGTGTGACGAGCAGTCGGGAATCCCGACCAGTGGCAAACACTATCAGCCGACTGAGGGTCAATCCCTTACTTTGCCCGTTCCATACGCGCTTTATGCTCGCCGCATGGCAGAAATTCTCGCTCTGGTCGAGGCCCGGCTGCGCACGGCCCTCGGCGAGCCGGACGCGCGCGCCGCGATCACGTTCCTCGGCACCGACCGGATCGAGGTGCTCCGGTTCATCGACGCCGACGCCGGTCTGGTGCGCTACGCGACCCTCGGGATGTCCGCCCAGCCGATGGCCGACCCCACCGCGGTGCTCGCCGACCCGGTCAAGGGCCCCCGCGCCGAACTGGTGCTCTCCGTACGGGCCGGCCGCGCCGACACCGACAAGGTGCTGCGCCCGCTCGCGGTGCTCGCCGCCACCCCGCAGGTGGAGGGCGTGGTCGTCGCCCCTGGCGCCTCGCTCGACGTGGGTGAGCCGCTGTGGCCGGACGCGGCGTTCAGCTCCGTCCTCGTCGCCGAGCCGGGCGGCCTGGTGGAGGACCTGGAACTCGACGAGCCGATGGACCCGGTGAGGTTCCTGCCGCTGCTCCCGATGACCTCGAACGAGGCCGCGTGGAAGCGGGTGCACGGGGCGAAGGCCCTGGAGGAGCGCTGGCTGGCGAACGGCACGGACCTGCGTGACCCGCTGCGCAGGTCGGTGAACCTGGACTAGGCCGTTTCTTTCGGATCAGGGCCGGGTCCGCGGTCCGCCGATCCGTTCGTATCGGCCCCTGTTCTGTTCCCTCCTGACCGCTCTCCGGCCGGAGGTGAACGGCTCCGGCCGGACGGGTGATCATCGGTGATCGTCCTTGACGCGGGGCCGAAGCGGTAGGACCGTTGAGCCCTATGAGGGGCGAACCCAGTTGCCCGAAGTGCGGTGGCCGGGTCAGGGCGCCCGGTCTCTTCGCCGACTCCTGGCAGTGCGACGTGCACGGCTCGGTGCACCCGCTACAACCCGTGATCCCGCCCAGCGTCGAGGGCCTCGGTGTCGTCGTGCACCGGGCCCACGTGCCGGTGTGGATGCCGTGGCCCCTGCCCGTCGGCTGGCTCTTCACGGGGGTCGCGTACGCCGGTGACGACCGCAGCGGCGGCCGCGCGACCGCCGTGGCCTGCTCGGGGCCCGGCCCGCTCGGCGGCATCGGGGAGCTGCTGCTCGTCGCCGAGGAGCTCGGCGTCGGCCTCGGCGCCCGGTACGCGGGCATCGACGGCCCCGACCCCGGACCCGGCATGGCCATCGACAAGCCGCCCCAGGTCAAGGTGCTCGCGGCCGGCCGTCCCACCCCGCTCTGGCACGTCCACGGCGCCCCGCAGGACCGCGCCGTCTTCGCCGGCGAGGCGCGCGGTCTGTGGCTCTGGGCGATCGTCTGGCCCGAGCAGTCAGGGCTGCTGATGTACGACGAGCTGGTCCTCACCGACCTGCGGGACGCGGGCGCGGAGGTCGAGCTGCTGCCGTGCGGGGCGCTGACGCCGCGGCTGCTGGCCTAGGGCCTGTCCGGCGGATCATGGCAGGCCCGCGACCCTGATCCGCCGGAAAGGGCCTGGGGGTGTCCCGGGCGTGTCCCGAGGCCGCCCCGGGACAGGGGGGACGGCCGGTCGGCCGGGGAGCGGCGCAGTAAGGGGTGAGGGCTTCGGGGGATCCGTACGTGTGTGCTTGATTCGCCCGTTATGCTGGAGCGTCCCTGTCCGTCCGTCCCGAGCCCCTTGGAGTCACGCGTCGTGCGCATCGATCTGCACACCCACTCCACGGCCTCCGACGGCACGGACACCCCGGCCGAGTTGGTCCGCAACGCGGCCGCCGCCGGGCTCGACGTGGTCGCGCTGACCGACCACGACACCACGCGTGGTTACGGCGAGGCGATCGCCGCCCTGCCCGAGGGGCTCACCCTCGTCACCGGCGCCGAGCTCTCCTGCCGCTACGACGGCGTGAGCCTCCACATGCTGGCGTACCTCTTCGACCCCGACGAGCCCGCCCTCCTCGCCGAGCGCGAGCTGGTCCGGGACGACCGGGTGCCACGGGCCCGCGCGATGGTCGGCAAGCTCCAGGAGCTCGGCGTCCCCGTCACCTGGGAGCAGGTCGCCCGGATCGCCGGGGACGGCTCCGTCGGCCGCCCGCACGTCGCGGAGGCGCTGGTCGAGCTCGGTGTGGTGCCGGACGTCTCCGGCGCCTTCACGTCCGAGTGGCTGGCCGACGGCGGCCGGGCGTTCGTCGCGAAGCACGAGCTCGACCCGGTCGACGCCATCCGCCTGGTCAAGGCGGCCGGCGGCGTCACCGTCTTCGCCCACCCGCTGGCGGTCAAGCGCGGCGAGTGCGTGCCCGAGTCCGCCATCGCCGAGCTGGCCGAGGCCGGTCTCGACGGCATCGAGGTGGACCACATGGAGCACGACGAGCCGACCCGGGCGCGGCTGCGCGGCCTGGCGAAGGAGCTGGGGCTGCTGGTCACCGGCTCCAGCGACTACCACGGCAGCCGCAAGACCGTCGGCCTCGGCGACTTCACCACCGACCCCGAGATCTACGGCGAGATCACCCGCCGTGCCGCCGGCGCCTTCCCGGTGCCGGGCGCGGGCGGACGCGCCTAGGGCCCGTCCGGCGGATCATGGTCCGGCCCTGATTCGCCGGACAGGTTCCAGGGCCCGTCCGGCCGGCCGCGCTCCCCTTCTCCGGGGCCCGGCCCCACGGCTCGTCGGCTTCCGGTCGCGTTCCGGTGCCGGCGCCGGACTGTCGTGGCGCTGCGGCGCCATGGCCTCTCCGGGTGCGTGCCCTCGGCCCTCCGCCCTCCCCTACTGACGTCCTCCCGTCGGGCATCACCCTGCCCACTCTCCGGAATCCCCAGTTCCGGACGTTCGTGTACACCCCTTTCCCGCAAGGCCCTTCACCGTGTTCGACGTCGCCGTCTTCGGCTCGCTCTTCCTGACCCTCTTCGTGATCATGGATCCGCCGGGGATCACCCCGATCTTCCTCGCCCTCACCTCCGGCCGCGCCGCCAAGGTCCAGCGGCGCATGGCCTGGCAGGCCGTGGCCGTCGCCTTCAGCGTCATCACCGTCTTCGGCATCCTCGGCCAGCAGATCCTCGCCTATCTGCACGTCTCCGTCCCCGCGCTGATGATCGCGGGCGGTCTGCTCCTGCTGCTGATCGCGCTGAGCCTGCTCACCGGCCAGACCGACGAGCCCAAGCAGACCAAGGACGTCAACGTCGCGCTCGTACCCCTCGGCATGCCGCTGCTCGCCGGTCCCGGCGCGATCGTGTCGGTCATCCTCGCCGTGCAGCACGCCGACGGCGCCGCCGCGCAGGTCTCCGTCTGGGCGGCGATCGTCGCCATGCACGTCGTGCTGTGGCTGACCATGCGCTACTCGCTGCTGATCATCCGGGTGATCAAGGACGGCGGCGTGGTCCTGGTGACGCGCCTGGCCGGCATGATGCTCGCCGCGATCGCCGTGCAGCAGATCATCAACGGCGTCACCCAGGTGATCCAGGGCGCCTGACGCCGCTGGCCGGCGCGGCCGGACACCACTGCGCCCCCGTACGGATTCCGGTGACGGAGTCCGTACGGGGGCGCGGTGCGTGTGGTCCGGCCGTGGGCCTTACGAGGCCGCGGTCTCGGCCGGGCGGATCCAGATGCGCTGGCCGATCGAGGCGGCCTGCTGCACGATTCCGTTGACGGAGGCGGCGTCCACGACGGTCCGGTCGACGGGCGTGCCGTCGACGTCGTCGAGTCGCAGGATTTCGAAGCGCACGGGCTTCTCCCTTCGTCTGAGGTGTTCCTCCTGGTGGAGAACTGGGTTACGTACCTGTCCAACGAGGTGCAGCCTGCAAACATTCCCTACGCTAAGGAAATTTTTCGGCTGGCTAAGTACTGATGGGTAGGGCCGGTGCGGCGGCGACGGCGACGCCGGAACCGGGCTGCGCGACGCCCGGGAAACCACGGGGCCGCTGCGACCATCTTCGCCGACGCGCGTTACGGGCGCGCTTCGTCCGGATTGCCGGTGACGACGGTGGCCGTCGTCGCGACCGGGGCCTGGAGCGCCTCCGCCTCCGCCCCCACCGCGATCCGCGCGGGGATCCCGTCCCAGAACGCGGCGAGCCGCGCCGCCAGCTCCCGCGGGTGCGAGACGTTGGGGGAGTGACCGGCACCGTTCACCACGGTGTGGTGCGCACCGGTACGGGCGGCGGCCGCCGCCAGGTCCGGCACCGGCCAGACCGTCTCCTCGTCCCCGTACGCGATGTGCAGCGGGAACGGCAGCGCGCACAGCGCGGCGGTGCCGTCCGGGGCGCCGAGCAGCAGCCGGCCCGCGCCCGAGAGCTGGGCGATCCGGGTCCGCATCCACCGCCGCCGCAGGAACCGCACGATCTCCGGCGGATCCGACACGCCCGGCTCCTCGCCCCGGCTGTCCAGCCAGCGCGTCGCCCGCCACACCCGCTCCTTGGGCAGCAGCGCCAGCGCGCCCCGCAGCACCCGGACCCGGACCCGCTGCGGCCGGGCCACCCGGCCCGGCCCCGAGGACAGCAGCGTCAGCGAGGCGAACGCGTCAGGCGCGAGCTCCGCCGCCGCGCGGGCCACGAGCCCGCCGAACGAGTGCCCCAGCAGATGTACCGGGCCGTCCCCGAGCGCCGCCGCCTGCGCCACCACGTCGAGCG
Organism: Streptomyces sp. NPDC127114; assembly: GCF_042677525.1. Classification (NCBI taxonomy): domain Bacteria; kingdom Bacillati; phylum Actinomycetota; class Actinomycetes; order Kitasatosporales; family Streptomycetaceae; genus Streptomyces; species Streptomyces sp. NPDC127114. The sequence continues at coordinate 41,755 of NZ_JBHXTJ010000049.1, read as the reverse complement.
CGAGCGCCTTGCGCCGGTACGCGGCCCGCCCGCGCGGCCCGGGCGACTCGTGCTGGCCGCGCCCGTCGACGGCGACCGCGCGATACCCGGCCTCACCGAGCGGCTCGAGGAGCGCCAGGAAGTCCTCCTTGCTGCCGGTGTACCCGGGCAGCAGCAGCACGGTCCCGTGCCGCTTCCCGGCGGCCTCGGCGTCGAGCACGGCGAACTCGCCCCGCGCCGTGGACAGTCGATAGCCACGAGTACGCGGCGGCAACGCGAGGGACCGGGGCTTGCTCATACAGGGACTGTAACCTCAGCGCCCGACGGCGGCGGCGCGGGCGGTTCCCGTCCGCACGCACCGCGGCCCGGCGCTCGTTTCCGAGGGCCGGGCGCGGTGGTGGGACGTGCCGGTCAGGCCTCCGGCTGGGCGGCGGCCTTCTTGGCCACGCGCTTGCGCGGGGCCTTGGGCGCGGCCTCCGTGACCTCGGCGGGCTGCTCGGCCGCGGCCTTCTTCGTCGTACGACGACGGGTCGTCGTGGTCTTCGGCTCCGACGCGTCCGGCGCCTCGGCCGCGACGGCCTTCTTGGCGGTCCGCTTGCGCGGGGCCTTCGGCGCGGCCTCGACGGCCTCGACCACGTCCGCGACGGCTTCGGCGACCTTCTTGGCGACCCGCTTGCGCGGCGCCGCCTTCTTCGGCGCCTCGGCGGCGGCGGTGTCCGCGGCCTCCGGCTGGGCGGCCGCGGCCTTCCTGGTGGTGCGCTTGCGCGGGGCCTCGGTCACCTCGGCGACGGTCTCGACCGGCGCGACGGCCTTCTTGGCGACCCGCTTGCGCGGGGCGGCCTTCTTCGGCTCCTCGACGACCACGGCCGGCGCGGCCTCGACGACCGCGGCCTCGACGACCACCACGGCATCCGTACCCGGCGTCGACGTCACGGGGCTCGACGCCCGGCGGGTCGCCCGCCGGCGCGGCTTCGGCTCCTCGACCGGGGCCGCGACCGGCTCCGGCGCGGCCGGGGCCTCGACGACCGGGGCCGTGCTGGTCACCGGACGGGTCGCGCGGCGACGCGCCCGCGGCGCGGACGGCGCGGCGGTGGTCACCGGCTCGGCGGCCTGTGCCGGCACCGTCACGGCGGCCGCGACCGGAGCGGCGGCCTTCGGCTCGGCGGCCTTCGGCTCCCCGACCTTCGGCTCGGCGGTCGTCTGCGCGGGCACCGTCGCGGTGGTCCGGGCGGCGGCCAGCGCGGCGGCGGCCGTCTCGACCGTCTGGAACGTCACGGTCTCCTCGACCGGACGCGGACGCACCCGGCGCCGACGCGGGGCCGGTGCCTCGACCGGAGCGGGCGCGGCGGCGGCCAGCGGCGCGGCGACCTCCGGACGCGCGCCCCGGCCACGACGCCGGCGCGGCCGGGTCTCGGTGGCAGCCTCGGCGGCGGGCGCCTCGACGACGGCCGGCGCCTCGACGACGGCAGTAGCTTCGGCGACGGGAGCGGCCTTGACGGCGGGCGCGGCCTCCGCGACGGGAGCGGCCTTGACGACCGGCGCGGCCTCCGTGACGGGAGCGGCCTCGACGGCGGGCGCTTCCTCGGCGGCCGGGGCCGTCTCGACAGCCTTCTCCGTCTGCGGCCTGCGCGTACGGCGCCGCGTGCGCGGCTCCGCGGCAGGGGTCTCGGCGGCGGGCGCCTCGACGACAGCGGTCTCCACCGCGGGAGCCTCCGCGGCCGGGGTCTCCGGCACCGAGGTCTCGGCGACCCTTGTGGGCTGCGCGCCCGCGACCGGGATGCCTCCCGACGGGGCGGCGCCGCGCGTACGGCGGCGACGCGGCCGGCGCGGGCCGGACGGGGCCTCGGCGGTGTCGGCCGCGTCGGCGGCGGCCGGGGCGACGGTCTGCTCGGTGGCGGCGACGGCCTCGTCGGCGACCGTGGCACCGCCGCGGGTACGACGGCGCTGGCGCGGCGTACGGGTGCGGGCCGGGCGCTCCTCGGTCTTCTCCTGGCGCGGGCCGCGGCCACGGCGGCCGCCGGGCTCGCCGAGGTCCTCCAGCTCCTCCGCGTCGAGGCCGGCGCGGGTGCGCTCGGAACGCGGCAGAACGCCCTTGGTGCCCTCGGGGATGTCGAGCTGCTCGTAGAGGTGCGGCGAGCTGGAGTAGGTCTCGACCGGGTCGTTGAAGTCCAGCTCGAGCGCCTTGTTGATCAGCTGCCAGCGCGGGATGTCGTCCCAGTCGACCAGCGTGATCGCCGTACCGCTCGCACCGGCGCGGCCGGTGCGGCCGATGCGGTGCAGATAGGTCTTCTCGTCCTCGGGGGACTGGTAGTTGATGACGTGCGTGACGCCCTCGACGTCGATGCCGCGCGCGGCGACGTCGGTGCAGACGAGCACGTCGACCTTGCCGTTGCGGAAGGCGCGCAGCGCCTGCTCGCGGGCGCCCTGGCCGAGGTCGCCGTGGACCGCGCCGGAGGCGAAGCCGCGCCGCTCCAGCTGCTCGGCGATGTCGGCGGCCGTGCGCTTCGTACGGCAGAAGATCATCGCGAGGCCGCGGCCGCGGGCCTGCAGGATGCGGGCGACCATCTCCGGCTTGTCCATGGAGTGGGCGCGGAACACGTGCTGCGCGATGTTCGCGTGGGTCGCGCCCTCGTCGTCCGGCGAGGTCGCGCGGATGTGCGTGGGCCTCGACATGTAGCGGCGGGCCAGGCCGATGACCGCGCCCGGCATGGTCGCCGAGAACAGCATGGTCTGGCGCGTGGCCGGAAGCATGTTGATGATCTTCTCGACGTCGGGCAGGAAGCCCAGGTCGAGCATCTCGTCGGCCTCGTCCAGGACCAGCGCCTTGACGTGGGACAGGTCGAGCTTGCGCTGGCCGGCCAGGTCGAGCAGCCGGCCGGGGGTGCCGACGATCACGTCGACGCCCTTCTTCAGCGCCTCGACCTGGGGCTCGTAGGCCCGGCCGCCGTAGATGGCGAGGACGCGCACGTTGCGCACCTTGCCGGCGGTGAGCAGGTCGTTGGTGACCTGCTGGCACAGCTCACGGGTGGGGACGACGATCAGCGCCTGCGGGGCGTCGGTCAGCTGCTCGGGCTGCGCCCGGCCGGCCTCGACGTCCGCGGGGACGATGACGCGCTCCAGGAGCGGGAGGCCGAAGCCGAGGGTCTTGCCCGTGCCGGTCTTGGCCTGGCCGATGACGTCGGTGCCGGAAAGGGCGACCGGAAGGGTCATCTCCTGGATGGGAAAGGGGGAAACGATGCCGACGGCCTCGAGGGCCTCGGCCGTCTCGGGAAGAATCCCGAGGTCTCGGAACGTAGTCAGGGTGCTGCCTCTTCTGTGAGACGCGGCGCGAGGCGAACGAAGGGGGTCTCACCGTGCCGGGAACCGCCGACGGGGTCGGGAAGATCACCGTCAGATGGCGCGGGACCACTGCCGTCGCTCGAGCGTCGTGCCGCTGAGGGACCCCTCCGCGGGTCCGCAGGAGGGCTGTCGGGCCGGAGCCGATCGGGCCACCGACCGGGCATCCTCATTCATCAGTCGGCCCACCGGGTACGTCCGAACGTGCGAAAGCATGTCCGCATACTCAGCAGGCGCAATACCACTGTACCCCGGAATCGCGCATGTGTGTCGGGAGAATTCCCGGCGAGGCCGGGGTCACACCCGCCGGCCGGCCGCCCACCCGGGCCCTCCGGGCCCGGATCGCCGGCCGACCGCCGTCCGACCGGGGCCCCGGGCGTCCGGCGGGGCGGGCTATTGTGCGCTTCATGGAGACGCCTGACAACGCCACACCCACCGGTATCGCCGCCCAGGACTGGGCGACGGCCTCCGCCGTGCCGCAGTACCGCGCCGCCGTGATCGACCTGCTCGGCGCCCTCGCCTACGGCGAGCTCGCGGCCTTCGAGCGGCTCGCCGAGGACGCCAAGCTGGCGCCGACCCTCGCGGACAAGGCGGAGCTGGCGAAGATGGCCTCCGCCGAGTTCCACCACTTCGAGCAGCTGCGCGACCGGCTCGCCGCCGTGGACGCCGAGCCGACCTCCGCGATGGAGCCCTTCGCCAAGGCGCTGGACGACTTCCACCGGCAGACCGCGCCGTCCGACTGGCTGGAGGGCCTCGTCAAGGCCTACGTCGGAGACTCGATCGCGAGCGACTTCTACCGCGAGGTCGCGGCCCGGCTCGACGCCGACACCCGTGCCCTGGTGCTGTCCGTGCTCGACGACACCGGTCACGGCAACTTCGCCGTGGAGAAGGTCCGCGCGGCGATCGACGCCGACCCGCGCGTCGGCGGCCGGCTCGCGCTGTGGGCCCGCCGGCTGATGGGCGAGGCCCTGTCGCAGGCGCAGCGCGTGGTCGCCGAGCGCGACGCGCTGTCGACGATGCTGGTCGGCGGTGTGGACGGGATGGCCGCGGGCTTCGACCTCGCGGAGGTCGGCCGCATGTTCTCCCGCATCACCGAGGCGCACACCAAGCGGATGGCGGCGCTCGGCCTGGCCGCGTGAGGACGTCAGACCGCGGCTGATCGGCGCAGTCGGCGCGAGGCAGGACGGAGCAGGAGCGACAGCAGCACCGCCGCCACCGCCACGGCGCCGATCAGCGTGGCGAGGAAGTGCCCGGGGCCGAGCGCCCCGTGGGTCACCAGGGCGCCGAACACACCGCCGAGCGCACCCGTCGTCAGGACGACGACCCGGGCGGGGAGGCGATCGGGGAGCCGGTGCACGGCCGCCCAGGCCAGGGCGAATCCGAGCAGTGCGGCACCGAGGGCTTCCAGGAACACGGCGAATCACCTCGCGTGGGGTGCGGGGCGGGCAGTTCGGTCACACCCGTCCTACCCGGTCACTCGTGATGACAATCCTCCCCGTACCCCCTGACGTGGGCGTTCGGGCGTATGCGAGAGGCCCGGCGGACCGAAGTCCACCGGGCCTCTCGTAGGGATGTCCTCAGAGGGCGCCGAAGCCCACGCGGCGCACCGCCTGCTCGCCGATCTCGATGTACGCGATCTTGTCGGCCGGAACCAGGATCTTGCGACCCTTCTCGTCCGTCAGGCTGAGCAGCTGCGACTTGCCGGACAGTGCGGCGGCCACCGCGCTCTCGACCTCCTCGGCGGACTGCCCGCTCTCCAGCACGATCTCCCGGGGTGCGTACTGCACGCCGATCTTGACCTCCACGGCTATGTCCCTCCGAACCGTCAGCCTTGCGCGTGGGTCCCGCGCCGTACTCGCCACACATTAGCCCGGTAAGGGGACGGAAACGGCGCGGCCGGGCCACGCCAAGAGCGAACACCCGGCCTCGCGGGCCGACGCGTCAGTGACCCTCGGCGGCCAGCTGGCCTTCCGCGCCGTGCAGCGGGAAGCCCGCGATGCCGCGCCAGGCGAGCGAGGTCAGCAGCGCGACCGCCTTGTCACGGGGGACCGGGGACTCGCTGGAGAGCCAGTAGCGGGCCACGACCTGGGAGACGCCGCCGAGACCCACCGCGAGCAGCATCGACTCGTCCTTCGACAGGCCGGTGTCCTCGGCGATGACGTCGGAGATGGCCTCCGCGCACTGCAGCGACACCCGGTCGACGCGCTCGCGCACGGCAGGCTCGTTGGTCAGGTCGGACTCGAAGACCAGCCGGAAGGCGCCGCCCTCGTCCTCCACGTAGGCGAAGTAGGCGTCCATGGTCGCGGCGACCCGGAGCTTGTTGTCGGTGGTGGAGCCCAGGGCCGTGCGCACCGACTGGAGCAGCGCCTCGCAGTGCTGGTCGAGCAGGGCGAGGTAGAGCTCCAGCTTGCCCGGGAAGTGCTGGTAGAGAACCGGCTTGCTCACTCCGGCCCGCTCGGCGATGTCGTCCATGGCCGCCGAGTGGTACCCCTGGGCGACGAACACCTCCTGGGCCGCGCCGAGGAGCTGGTTCCGACGGGCACGGCGCGGCAGGCGCGTGCCCCGAGGGCGTGCTGCCTCTGTCTGCTCGATGGCGCTCACGCCGCCTCCCAAAGTTCGATCTGTGCGCGCATTGGCGTCGCGCCGCCATCGTACTTTTGGGTAACCCGGCTGTGCGCGGTGCGAACGCAGAATTTCACGGACCGGACGCCCGGGGCGAGAGGCGGCAGGCAACGAGATGGTCATGCAATCGACCTGGATGAGGGCGCGAGGAACCCCCGGCGGTGCGGCCGGCACAGGGAAAACCCGTCCGGGGCGGGCGGCCCGTCGGGGGCGTCGAGTCTCCCGTCGGGTCTCCGCGGGCCGTACCGCAGTACGGACCGCACCGCTCATACGTCCGTGAGGTCATACGTCCGCAGGTGCCGCGGGAAGCGGAGCCGTCAGCGGTAGTCGTCCTCGTCGAGCGCCACGACCCGCGCCTGCTCCGCGGCGTCCGCGTCGTTCGCGGCGTCTCTCCTGACCTGGCTGAGCGGTTCGTCCTCGTGCTGCTGCAGCTCGGCGTGCTGTTCGGCCGCGTCGGCCTCGGGGATCTCCTCGTCGAGCACGTCGTCCTCTTTCTCGGCGAATGTGTCCGGCTCGTCCGGGTCGACAGTCATGCGGTTCCTTCCGGCGGGGCGGGTCCGCGGGTCCTGTCCGTGACCCTCACCTCCGAGCGTAGGAGTTCCTCAGGCGCGGCGCACCCGATCCTGTGACGCCGCACACACGCGTCCGGGCGTGATCGTCTCGTAATATCGCTGCCATGTCCTCGACCGAGCTGCCGGAAACCCGGACCGCCGCACCGCCCGCGACCCGGCCGCGCGCCGTGCGGGTCGCCGACGGCGAGCGACTGCGCTCCGTCGCGCTGCCCGGGCTCACCCTGAGCGTGCGCTCCCGGCCCGGTGCCCGGCCCGGTCTGCCGCCCGCGCTGTACGTGCACGGCCTCGGGGGCTCCTCGCAGAACTGGTCGGACCTGATGCCGCTGCTCGCGGACGTCGTGGACGGCGAGGCGGTCGACCTGCCCGGCTTCGGCGACTCGCCGCCGCCGGACGACGGCAACTACTCCGTCACCGGACACGCCCGGGCGGTCATCCGGCTGCTCGACGCGGGCGGCCGCGGCCCGGTGCACCTGTTCGGCAACTCGATGGGCGGCGCGGTCGCCACCCGGGTCGCCGCCGTCCGGCCCGACCTGGTCCGTACCCTCACGCTGATCTCCCCGGCCCTGCCCGAGCTGCGTGCCCAGCGCACCGCCTGGCCGACCGCGCTGCTCGCCATGCCCGGCATCGCCCCGCTCTTCGCGAGGCTCACCAAGGGCTGGACGGCCGAGCAGCGGGTCCGTGGAGTGCTCGCCCTCTGTTACGGCGATCCCGGCCGGGTCAGCGAGGAGGGCTTGCGGCACGCCGTCGAGGAGATGGAGCGGCGCCTGGAGCTGCCGTACTTCTGGGACGCGATGGCCCGCTCCTCCCGCGGCATCGTCGACGCGTACACGCTGGGCGGTCAGCACGGCCTGTGGCGGCAGGCGGAGCGCGTGCTCGCCCCGACGCTGCTCGTCTACGGCGGGCGCGACCAGCTCGTCGGCTACCGGATGGCGCGCCGGGCGGCCGCCGCGTTCCGCGGCTCGCGGCTGCTCACGCTTCCGGAGGCCGGGCACGTGGCCATGATGGAGTATCCGGAGACCGTCGCCGCGGCGGTACGGGAGCTGATCACCGATGCCGCGCGGGCCGCGGCCGAGGGCGGGAGCTGAGCCGGACCGTGGGACGACATAGTCGCAAGGGGGCCGCTGCCCCGGTGGCCGACACCGGGCAGCAGGAGGCCGCGAGGCCGGGCCCGGGGACGGGGCGACGCCGCAGGTCGCAGGGCCGGCAGCCCACGACCGCCCCCCAGAACCCGATGGCTCCCCAGAACCCGACGGGCTCCCAGAACCCGACGGCCCTCCGGACTCCGGCGGCCCCTCAGCCGTCGGCCGCCTCCCGGCATCCCGTGGCGCCGCAGACCCGGACGGCGCCCGCGTCGCAGCCCGCGCCCCCGCCGCAGACCGGCCCCAGGCCCCCGGCCGGCTTCCAGGCCCCGACGCCGCAGCAGTCCCCGCGCCCGTACGGCCCCCAGGGCCACGGCGGTCAGGGGTACGCCCCGCAGGGCTACGGCACCCCGGCGCACGGCACTCCCGCGTACGACGGGACCCCGGCGCATGGCACTCCCATGTACGACGGCACCCCGGCGCATGGCACTCCCATGTACGACGGCACCCCGGCGCACGGAATCCCCGCCTACGGTGCCCAGGCGCCCCGCCCCGCGCCCGTCTTCGACACGCCGATGCACGGCACGCCGCGTTACCAGGGGCCGTACGAACCGGACGCCGACGGCTCCTTCGTGCGCGGCGGGCATCCGGTCCACGACGAGACCGGCGAGACCGCCGTGCCCGCCGCTCCCTACATCCCCGGGCCGCGCCGTGAGGCGCCGCCCCGGCGGCCGGGGGAGCAGGCGGAGGGGCCGGCGGGCACCGGGACCGGGGCCGGTACGGAGGAGGCCGCCGGGGAGCGGCCGCCCACGCGGTCCGGCGGCGTCGGACGCACCCTCACCGGCATCGCCGCGGCGGCGATCACCACCGTGCTCGCCGTCGTCGTGGCCGGTCAGGTCGCCGAGCGCGGGAGCGGCGGCGCGCCGCAGGCCCACGCGGCGGACGACCCCGCCGACCGGGCCGGCGTGGAGAGCCCGGCCTCCCGCTCGGACGACCGTCCCGCCCGTACCCCGTCGGCGCCGCCGTCCGCGCCGCCGACGTACGAGCAGCTGATGGCCCGTCAGTTCCCGATCGACCCGAAGCTGCACGGCTCGGGCAGGTTCGAGGCCGTGCCCGGCTTCGACAAGGCGCCCGGGAAGGGCCGCAAGATCCGCTACCGGGTCGACGTGGAGCAGGGCCTCGGGCTCGACGGCGCGCTGTTCGCCCAGGCGGTGCAGAAGACGCTCAACGACCGGCGCAGCTGGGCCGGTAACGGCGAGATGACCTTCGAGCGGATCTCCAGCGGCGAGCCCGAGTGGGTCATCACCCTGGCCAGCCCGGGGACCACCGGCGACTGGTGCCGGAAGTCCGGCCTGGACACCACGGTCGACAACGTGTCCTGCGACTCGGCGTCTACCGACCGCGTGATGATCAACGCGTTCCGCTGGGCGCAGGGTTCGGACACGTTCGGGCCGGACGCGATGCACGCCTACCGTCAGATGCTGATCAACCATGAGGTCGGGCACCGGCTCGGGCACAGCCACGTGAGCTGTCGCACGCCGGGCGCGCTCGCGCCGGTCATGCAGCAGCAGACGAAGTCGCTCGACATCGAGGGGATCGAGTGTCGCCCCAACCCCTGGGTGCAGCCGGGGAGTTGAGCCATTGCCGGTTCGTCGGACACGGTTCAGGCCGCGTCCGTGCCGACCGCCCGTCGCCCTGACCAAGGGTGACCGAACCGCCCCGTAGCGCGACGGAACGCGACCGGGGTGGGAAAGTTACGTGCATTCACCCCTTCCGGTGGTGGGGGGGGGGACGACCACGCCCGCCACCCCGACCGAAACCAAAAAAAATAGAAAAACCCCACCCGCGGCCCCAACAAGAAAGACCGCG
>NZ_JBHXTJ010000049.1:0-32288 GCF_042677525.1 Streptomyces sp. NPDC127114 | reverse complement strand
TCCCTTCCGACCCCGTACCGCCGCCGTCACGTGGGTGTTTGTTCATTTTACGCCAGACTGACGTCGCTGCTGAGCTCCCCCCACCCCCGCCCCCCCCACCACCGTCATGTCCGCTTACGTTCTTCCCGCTGCGGGTCGCCGGACCGAACGGTGACCGTCGTCGTCACGGGAGAACGGGGGTGTGCTCATGCGGATCGGACTGATCACGGAGGGTGGCTACCCGTATGCCGCCGGTGAGTCCGGGCTCTGGTGCGACCGGCTCGTGCGCGGGCTCGCTCCCCACGAGTTCGACCTCTACGCCCTCAGCCGCGACGCCCGGCAGGAAGCAGGCGGCCGGCTGCCGCTGCCGCCCAACGTGCGGAGCGTGCGCACCGCGCCGCTGTGGACCGCCGACGACGAGGGCCGCAGCCGGCTGCGCGGCGGCCCGGGGCGCGGCAGCGGCCGTGGATACGGGCGCGGTTACGGGCGGCGCGAACGGCGCCTCTTCGAAGAGGCGTTCCGGGACCTGGCCGAGGGGGTCTGCGCCGACGACGCCCTCCGCCCCGAAGCCGGCCAGGAGATCCCCGAGCGCTTCGCCGCCGGGCTCTACGCACTCGCCGAACTCGCCCGCGCCCACGGCGGACTGCCGACCGCGCTCCGCTCCGAAGCCGCCGTCCGCATCCTGGAGTCCGCCTGCCGCGCGCCCGGCGCGCGCCGGAGCGTCGCCGCCGCCACCGTCCGCGACCACCTCGCCTTCACCGAGCAGCTGGAGCGCGCCCTGCGCCCCCTCTCGCTCGGCTGGTACGCCGAGGACGAGGGCCCCGACGGGCTCGGCGGCCTCGGGCTCGTCGACCTCTGCCACGCGGCCTCCGCCGGGGCCGCGGCGCTCCCGGGTCTGCTGGCCAAACGCTTCTTCGGCACCCCGCTGCTCGTCACCGAGTACGGCGTCCAGCTCCGCGCCCACTACCTCGCCGCCGCGGGCGCGCCCCTGGCCACACCCGTACGGGCCCTGCTCGCCGCCTTCCACGGCCGGCTCGCCGGCGAGGTCTACCGCCAGGCCGCGCTCCTCACCCCGGGCAACGCCCACGCCCGCCGCTGGCAGGAGCGGTGCGGTGCCGACCGGGCCCGGCTCCGCACGGTCCACCCCGGCATGGACGCCGAGCGCTTCGCCGAGGTCGGCGAGGACGAGGAGAGCGGCGACCCGGCCACCCTCTCCTGGATCGGCCGGGTCGAGCCCGCCAAGGACCTGGTCGCCCTGCTCCACGCCTTCGCCGAGGTGCGGCGGCAGCAGCCCGACGCCCGGCTGCGGATCATCGCCGCGCCGGTGCGCGAACCCGGCGCCGCCGCGTACCTCGCCCACTGCCGGGGCCTCGCCGAACAGCTCTTCCCCGACGAGGCCGCCGGTGCCCACGCCGTCGGCGAGAACCCCGTCTCCTTCGAGGAGCTCGGCGGACCCGAGGCCCCCACCCTGGAGGAGGCCTACGCCGCCAGCGCCGTCGTCGTGCTCTCCAGCGTCGTGGAGGGCTTCCCGGTCGGTCTCGTCGAGGCCATGTTCTGTGCCCGGGCCACCGTCTCCACCGACGTCGGCGCGGTCGTCGAGGTCATCGGCGGCACCGGGCTCGTCGTCCCTCCGCGCAACCCCAAGGCGCTCGCCGACGCCTGCCTCGCGCTGCTGCGTGACCCCGAGCGGCGGCACCGCCTCGGCGCCGCCGCCCGCGCCCGCGCCCTGGAGCTGTTCACCGTGGAGCAGAACCTGGCGGCGTTCCGCGGCATCTACCTCGAACTTCTCTCCCACTCGCCGGTCCGCCGCCGCACCACCAGCGCCGTGCCCTTCGCCCACCCGGCCGAGGCCCATGTGCCGGGCAGCTGGGCGGACCAGCCGGTCACCGCGACGGCCGGCGCGGGAGATCCCGATGCCTGAAGGAGGCACACCCATGCGCGGCCCCGCCGCTCCCACCAGCCCCGGCCCCTGGGACTCCCGCTCCGAGGCGCTGCTCGGCGCCCCGGCGCTCGCGCGGGCCGCCACCGCGCGGGCCCTCCCGCCCGGCGCCCTCGACCTGTCCTCCGCGCCGGCCAACGCCCCGGCCAACCACCCGATCTCCGCACCGACCACCGCGCCGGTCGCCGAGGCGACCACCGGGCTCGCCGCCACACCGGCCGGCGACGCGGTGCCCGAGCCGCCCGCCGGGCATGCCGAAGCGATTCAGCACCAGCCCGCACGGCCCGCGCGGCGCGGCCCCGCCGACCCGGTCAAGGCCCTGATGCACCGCCACCGCGAGCTGTGCGAGCGGGCCGTCGACCCGCTGGAGATCGCCGCCGGACTCGAGGCGCACGGCGTGACCGACCGGACCGCCGCCCGCTTCCGGCACCGCGACGTCTTCTCCCTCGCCGAGGAGCTGTACGCGCGCGTCCCCCGCGGCGAGGCCGCACCGGCCCGGACCACGCCGGACCCGGCCGGCGGCACCGGCCGCGGCGCCTGGGCCCTGGTCGCCTGCGTCCCCGGCGCCGCCGCCGCCCTCGCCACCGCCGCGCTCGCCGTCACCACCGACGGGCTGCACATCACCGCCGGTCTCCTCGGCGCGCTCGCCCTGGCCGCCGCGCTCGCCCTCGCCGTACGCGGCGGACCGCTCCGCGCCACCGGCCGCACCGCGTCCACCACCGTCCTCGGGACCCTCTGCACGCTCTGGCTGCTCGCGTACGCGGCGGCCGGCGACGGTCTGCTGGACCAGCTCCTCGGCGGCGGCCCGGACGGCGGCCCGGCCGTCGTCACCGTCCTGGACGGCCCGGTCGCCGACGTCGGATGGGCGTTCGACACCGGCCCGCTGCTCGCCCTCGCCCTGTCGGTCGCCCCGGCCGCCTGGTGCGCCCGGCTCTTCGCGGTCCGCGCCCGCCGCAGACTCGCCGCCAGCCGGGGACTCGCCGACTTCGCGGCCGGTGCCCGCCCGCTGCTCCTCGGCAGCGTCGTCCTCCACCTCGCCGCCCTGGCCGGACTGCTCGCCCTCACCGGATTCCACCCCGGAGCCCTCGCGCTCGGCACCCTGCTGCTGCTGGCCCGGCTGCTCGCCGTGCACGGCTTCCCGGAGGCCGCGGCAGGCACCGTCGCCGCCGCCTGCGCGGCCGAGGCCCTCGCCCTCGCGAGCGTCCTCGCCGCCCGGCTGCCGGGCTGCGACGTCCTCGGCGCCCCGGTCCGCGCCCTCGTGGCGCTCGGTGGCCCGGCGGCGGTGCCCGCCCTGGTCTGCGGCCTCGCCGCTCTCGCCCTGCTCGTCCACGCCACCGACGCGCTGTCCCGGGCCTCCGCCCACGTCTGAACCGCCGCACCCGCGGAGCCGACGCCGCGGGCGCGCCCCCACGCAAGACCTCCCAAGGAGAAGGAAGAACCATGACACCCCGATCCCACGCCACGGCCGGTCGGCACGAAGGGGCCGCACGATGAGGGTGCTGCTGCTCGGAGCCAACGGATTCATCGGCCGGTTCGTCGCTGACCGCCTCCTCGCCGACCCGGCGGTCCACCTCACCGCCCTCGGACGCGGCGACGACGCCGACGTCCGGTTCGACCTCGCGACCGGCAGCCCCGGCGCCCTCACCCGGTTCCTCGACGCCGTCCACCCCGGAGTCGTCGTCAACTGCGCGGGCGCCACCCGCGGCGGCGCCCGCGACCTGACCCGGCACAACACCGTCGCCGTCGCCACCGTCTGCGAGGCCCTGCGCCGCAGCGGCTGCGGGGCCCGTCTGGTCCAGGTCGGCTGCGCCTCCGAGTACGGGCCCAGCCAGCCCGGCTCGTCCACGGCCGAGGACGCGGTGCCCCGGCCCGGCGGCCCCTACGGCGTGTCCAAGCTCGCGGCGACCGAACTCGTCCTCGGCTCCGGCCTCGACGCGGTCGTGCTGCGGGTCTTCTCGCCGGTCGGCCCCGGCACCCCGGCCGGCTCCCCGCTCGGCCGGCTCGCCGAAGCGATGCGCCGTGCCATCCAGGCCGGCGACGGCGAGCTGAAGCTCAGCGGCCTGGGCGTGCAGCGGGACTTCGTGGACGTCCGCGACGTCGCCCGCGCGGTGCACGCCGCCTCGCTCTCCGCCGCCCAGGGCGTCGTCAACATCGGCACCGGCCGCGCGGTGAAGCTCCGCGACGCCGCCGCCGTGCTGGCCAGGGTCGCCGGATACGCCGGTCAGCTGCACGAGATCGACGGGCCGCCGCCGCGCCCGGTGATCGGCGCCCCGCGCACCGAGGCGACCATCGCCGAACAGCTGGCCGCCGCGCCCTACCCGTACCCCGACGGCTGCGGACCCTGGCAGCAGGCCGACGTCCGCACCGCCCGTGACCGGCTCGGCTGGCGGCCCCGGATCAACCTGGAGGAGTCACTGGCCGACATCTGGATGGAGGCGGCATGTCGCATCTGACCGCCACCGGGACGGCGACCGGGACGGTCACCGAGACGGGTCTCGGCGTGCCGGGGTACGCCCACCCCCTGCTCGCGCCCGTCGAGTGGGCCGAGCTCACCCGCCCCGGCACACCCGTGCACTGGGCCGTGCTCAACGTCGCCGAGGGGCCGGGCGACCGGCCCGACCCGCACTGCCTGGAGGCGGCGGGCAGGCTGCGCAACGCGGGCGTCCGGGTGCTCGGCCACCTCGGCCTCGACCACGGCTCGCGGCCCTTCGGCGAGATCGTCTCCGACGCCCAGCGCTACCTCGACTGGTACAAGGCGGACGGCTTCTACCTGGACCGCGCCCCGGCCGACCGGGCCGACCTGCCCGGTGTGCGGCGGATCGCCGCGACCCTCGAGGCGCTGCGCGAGGACGAGGTCCACCTGGTCCTCGGCCACGGCACCCACCCGTACCCGGGCTACGCGGAGGTCGCCGACCAGCTGGTCACCTTCTCCGGCGCCTGGGCCGACTACCGCTGGTCGCAGGTCGCGGAGTGGACGGCCGACTATCCGGCGCGCAAGTTCGCGCACCTGGTCCACGGGGTGCCCCGCACCCACCTGGAGGAGGCGCTGCGGATCGCCCGCTGGCAGGGCGCCGGCACGGTGTTCATGACCGACCGCAGGGGCCGCCCGGGACAAAGCGACCAATTCCATACGCTGCCCGGCTACTGGGACGAAATTGTCTCGCGTATCGGACGGGGTGTCTCGGAATGAGGAGGGCCGTGGCAGTGTTGTGCGGAGAACAAGTGTCGTACTGACATCCCGACCATCTGTATTGACGAGGTCTCCGTGTCGCTGCCACCCCTGGTCGAGCCGGCCGCCGAGCTCACCGTAGACGAGGTCCGCAGGTACTCCCGTCATCTGATCATCCCGGATGTCGGGATGGACGGACAGAAGCGGCTGAAGAACGCCAAGGTGCTCTGTGTGGGCGCCGGCGGTCTCGGCTCCCCGGCCCTGATGTACCTGGCCGCGGCCGGTGTCGGCACCCTCGGCATCGTGGAGTTCGACGAGGTCGACGAGTCGAACCTGCAGCGCCAGATCATCCACAGCCAGTCCGACATCGGCCGTTCCAAGGCCGAGTCGGCGCGCGACAGCGTGCTCGGCATCAACCCGTACGTGAACGTGATCCTTCACGAAGAGCGGCTCGAGGCCGAGAACGTGATGGACATCTTCAGCCAGTACGACCTGATCGTCGACGGCACGGACAACTTCGCGACCCGCTACCTGGTCAACGACGCGTGCGTGCTCCTCAACAAGCCCTATGTGTGGGGCTCGATCTACCGCTTCGACGGCCAGGCCTCGGTGTTCTGGTCCGAGTACGGCCCCTGCTACCGCTGCCTCTACCCGGAGCCCCCGCCGCCGGGCATGGTCCCGTCCTGCGCCGAGGGCGGCGTCCTGGGCGTGCTGTGCGCGTCCATCGGCTCCATCCAGGTCACCGAGGCCATCAAGGTCCTCGCCGGCGTCGGCGACCCGCTGGTCGGCCGTCTGATGATCTACGACGCGCTGGAGATGCAGTACCGCCAGGTCAAGGTCCGCAAGGACCCGAACTGCGCGGTCTGCGGCGAGAACCCGACCGTCACCGAGCTCATCGACTACGAGGCCTTCTGCGGCGTCGTGTCCGAGGAGGCCCAGGAGGCGGCGCTCGGCTCCACGATCACTCCGAAGCAGCTCAAGGAGTGGATCGACGACGGCGAGAACATCGACATCATCGACGTCCGCGAGCCGAACGAGTACGAGATCGTCTCGATCCCCGGCGCCCGCCTGATCCCGAAGAACGAGTTCCTGCTGGGCAACGCCCTCCAGGACCTCCCGCAGGACAAGCGGATCGTCCTGCACTGCAAGACGGGTGTCCGCAGTGCGGAAGTCCTCGCCGTCCTCAAGTCCGCGGGCTTCGCGGACGCGGTGCACGTCGGCGGCGGCGTGATCGGCTGGGTCCACCAGATCGAGCCCGAGAAGCCGGTCTACTAGAACCGGTCCTTCCCGGCGGTACGAGGAAGGCCCCGGACCTGGTTCAGGTCCGGGGCCTTCCGGCTGCGCGCGGCCCGTCAGGAACAGGTCGTGCCGTTCGCCGGGACCGTGCCCTTCAGCAGGTACGCGTCGATCGTCTTCGTGACGCAGGCACCGGAGCCGTACGCGCCGTGGCCCTCGCCCTTGTTGGTGACCAGGACGCCCACGCCCGGGCCCAGCGCCTTCGCCATCCTCTCCGCGCCCTCGTACGGGGTGGCCGGGTCGCCGGTCGTGCCGACGACCAGGACCGGGGCGGCGCCGGGAGCGCTCGCGTCCATCACCTTGTACTCGCCCCGCACCGGCCAGTCGGCGCACCAGCCGGCGGTGTCCCAGGCGAGGAAGGCGCCGAAGACGGGGGAGAGGCGGCGGAACTCCGGGAGCAGCGCCCGCGCCTGGTCGAGGGTGGGACGCTCGGCGGAGTCGGCGCAGGAGATCGCCCGCTGCGAGTGCGACTGGGTCGAGTAGTGGCCGGTGGCGTCCCGGTCGTTGTACCAGTCGGCGAGCGCGAGGAGTTCGGCGCCCGAGCCGTTCTCCGCCTTGGCCAGCGCCGAGGTGAGCAGCGGCCAGCTCTGCTGCGAGTAGAGCGGCATGACCACGCCGGTCAGGGCCAGGGAGTCGGTGAGGCGCCTGTCGCCGACCGCGAGCGGCCGGCGGTCGAGCTTCTCCAGGAGCCGGACGATCCGGGCCGTGCCCTCCTTCGGGTCCTGGCCGGTGGACTTCAGGTAGTTGTCCAGGGCCCGCTGGAAGCCGACGGTCTGGTTGCGGGCGTGGCCGACCGAGTCGGCGGTCGGGTCGACGACCGCGTCGAGCACCATGCGTCCCACGTTCCGGGGGAAGAGGTGCGCGTAGGCGGCGCCCAGCTGCGTGCCGTACGAGATGCCGAAGTAGTTCAGCTGCGCGTCGCCGAGGACCTGGCGGATCAGGTCCATGTCGCGGGCGGTGTTGCTGGTCGTGGTGGCCGAGATGACCGGTCCGGAGCGGCGTTCGCAGCCCTTGCCGAAGGCAGCGGCGTCGGCGCGGAAGGCGCGCTCCTCGGCGGCCGTGTCGGGCGTGTAGTCGACGGTCCGCTCGGCCTTCGCCTGCTCCGCGTCGTCCCGGCACACCACGCCCGCGCTGCGCTGGACGCCGCGCGGGTCGAAGGAGACGAGGTCGTAGCGGCTGCCGAGGGCCGTGTACTCGGCGGCGCCGCGCGGCAGGATGTCGACGCCGGAGCCGCCGGGACCGCCGAAGTTGAAGAGCAGCGAGCCGAGCCGGGCGTCCTTGGACCCGGCCTCCTTGCGGATCAGCGCGATCGGGATGGTCGCGCCGTCGGGCCTGGCGTAGTCGAACGGCACCTTGACGGTGGCGCAGCGCCAGGAGGAGCCGGGGGCCTCGCCGCCCTCGGGAGCGGTGCAGCGCCGCCAGTCGGGCCGCTGCCCGGTGAGCGCGGCGGGCAGCGCCGGGCCGCCGGCGGCGGCGCTCGCCGACGCGGACGGCCGGGCGGACGGGCTGGTCGCCGCGGGCTTGGGGTCGTCACCGGCGACGGCGCCGTCACCGGAGGCCGTACAGCCCGCCGCGAGAAGTCCTCCGACGGCGAGGGCCGCCCCCGTACGTATGCCACCGCGTATGAACGAGCGCCCCATGCGCCACCCCCTGATCCGTACCGGACCGCCATCGTAGGCGGCGCCGGACGCGCTACGGGCAGACGGTCCCGGAGGCCGGCACCTTGCCTTCGAGCAGGTAGGCGTCCGTCGCGGCCTTCACGCACGCGTCGCCGCTGCTGTAGGCGCCGTGGCCCTGGCCCTTGTACGTGAGCTCCACGCCGACGCCCTTGCCGAGGGCCTCGGCCATGGAGCGGGCACCCTCGTACGGCGTGGCCGGGTCGCCGGTGTTGCCGATGACCAGGATCGGGGCGGAGCCGGCGGCGGAGACGTCCGGGTTCTCCCAGGTCCCGGGCACCGGCCACGGGGCGCAGCTGGCGAGGGCCCAGCCCATGAAGTCGCCGAACACCGGGGAGGTCTTGCGGAATTCGGGGAGCCGCTCCTTGGCCTGGCCGAGGGTGTAGCGCTCCTTGAAGTCGACGCAGTTGATGGCGGCGTTCGCAGCCTGGATGTTGCTGTAACTCCCGGTCTGGCTGCGGCCGTTCATGGAGTCCGACAGGGCGAGCAGCAGCGCGCCGTTGCCGCCGTCGGCCTCGTCGAGGCCCTGCTCCAGATAGGGCCAGAACTCCTGCGAGTACAGCGCCTGGGCGATGCCGTTGGCGGCCTGGGTCTGGGTGAGCTTGCGGTCGCCGATGCCCGCGATCGGCTTCGCGTCGAGCTCGGCGAGCAGGCCGATGACGAACTCCTCGATCTCGGCGACCGTCGAGCCCGGCAGCACGCACTCCTCGGCGCGGTCCACGCAGTCCTGCGCGAAGTTGTCCAGCGCGAGCTGGAAGCCGCGCGCCTGGCCGAGTGCGCCCTCCTCCACGCCCGCCGAGGGGTCGACCACCGCGTCGAAGACGGCGCGGCCGACGTTCCGGGGGAAGAGGTGGGCGTACACGCCGCCGAGCTCGGTGCCGTACGAGATGCCGAAGTAGTGGAGCTTGTCGTCGCCGAGGACCCGGCGCATCAGGTCCATGTCGCGGGCGGCGTTCTCGGTGCCCACGTGGGGGAGGCGGAGTCCGGAGTTCTTCTCGCAGCCGTTCGCGTACTTCTTCTGCGCGTCGGAGAGGGTCCGCTCCTCGGCGGCGTCGTCGGGCATGAAGTCGAGCGCGTAGTAGGCGTCGAGCTCCTTGTCGCTCGCGCACTCGACGGGCGCGCTGCGGCCGACTCCGCGCGGGTCGAAGGAGACCAGGTCGTAGCGGGAACGGAGGGTCTCGAAGTCGCTCGCGAAGCCGGGCAGGCCGGTGATGCCGGAGCCGCCGGGGCCGCCGAAGTTGAACAGGAGGGAGCCGATCCGCCGGCCGCGGTCGGCGGCCCTGGCGCGGATCAGGGCCAGGTCGACGGTCTCGCCGTCGGGCTTGGCGTAGTCGAGCGGCGCCGTCATGAAGGTGCACTCCCACGGCGTCCCGCCGGGCAGCGGCGTGGGCGCGGGACCGCCGCCCTCCGCCGGGGACGGCGGCAGGCACGGCCCCCATTCGAGCCGCTGCGCCGCCAGCGCGTCGAGCCCGCTCGGACCCGTGGACTCGGGCGTCGCCGGGCCTCCGTCGTCGGAGCACCCGGCGGTCGCGGCGAGCAGAGCGGTCGCGGTCAGCAGGGCGGCGCTCTGGGCAGCGCGCCGGGCGGGACGCTGGGCGGCGGAGATCGGCATGCCCCCATCGTGGGCCGCCCGGCGTACGCCCGCGCGGGGCAGGGGGCCATGCGGGTGGCGGCCCGGCGGCGCGGACGCCGGTCAGGACACCGTCCTTTCAGGGCCCCGCGCCGTCACCGGCACCCGCTCCCTTCGCGGTGTACCTCGCGCGGGCCGCCGTCCTGCCGGGGCGCGGCCTGAAGATGCCGGTGGGGGGCGCGGCGGAGGTGGGCTGCTCGGTGCCGCTGCTGGTGTTCCTCGTGGCCGTCTTCCAGAAGGTCCGTCTTCGGAGCGCCGTCTGTCGCGGGAGCGTCCGAAGGGCGTCCGAGGGTGTCTACAGGGCTTCCCGCTTCGTCAGCCAGTTGAAGCAGATCCAGCCCGGCAGGACCGGCAGCCACAGGGTCAGGAGCCGGTACAGCAGCACGGCCGGGGTGGCGACCTCCAGAGGGAGGTTGCCGAGTGTGACCAGGCCGAAGGTGAGCGCGCCCTCGACCGCGCCGACGCCGCCCGGGGTCGGCGCGGCGGAGCCGAGCGCGTTGCCCGCGAGGAAGACGACGGCGACGCTCGCGTAGCTGATCGTCGCCTCGCCGTGCCCGAAGGCACGGATCGACGCGTCAAGACAGAGGACGAACGAGCCGGTCAGCAGCAGCATGCCGCCGATGCCCGTGAGCAGCTTCATGGGCCGCTGGAGCACGTCCAGCATGCGCGGCACCACGCCCGCGAACAGCGAGCGCAGCCGGGTCGACACGAACTTCCGCATGAACGGGATCGCCGTCACCACGAGCACGAGCACCGCGACCGTCAGCAGACCCGCGATCACCGTCCTGGACGGCGTGAACGACGGCGACTTCTCCGTGCCGGTCAGATAGCCGAAGGCCAGCAGGAGCAGGATGTGCGCCCCGAGCCCGAAGAGCTGCGAGGCTCCGACGCTGGCGACCGCGAGCCCCGGCCGTACGCCCGAGCGCTGCAGGAAACGGGTGTTCAGGGCCACGCCGCCGACCGCCGCCGGGGCCACGATCTTCACGAACGACCCGGCGACCTGCGCCACCACCGTCCGCCAGAACCCGACCCGCTCCGGCACGAAGCCGAGCAGGCTCATCGCCGCCGCCACATAGCTGATCGCCGAGAAGAGCACGGCCGCGGCCACCCACCGCCAGTCCGCCTCGCTGATCGTCGACAGCGGCGTACGGGCGATCTGCGAGAGCAGGAAGTACGCGGCGACGGCGCCCGCGATGAGACTGACGAGCGTCCGCGGCTTGATCCGCTCGAGACGGACCGGCTCCACCGGCGCCTGCGGCCGGATCAGCAGCACCTGCTGGCGGATCTGTGCCAGCAGGTCCTCCTCGCGGGCCTCGTCCAGGGCCTCGTCGAGCGCCCGCTTCTCCGCCTTCTTGTCGGCCAGCTTCTCGGCCCGCGCCACCTTCCGGTCCGGCGCCAGGTTCGCCTGCGCCCGCGCCTCCGCCCGGGCCCCCTTCGCCGCCTCGGAGGCCGCGAGCACCGCCTCACGCTCCCGCTTCGACCGCTCGCGGGCGAGCCGGCGCAGCTCCGCGCGGGTCGACCGGCTCAGCGCGATCGGCTGGAGCAGCGGCAGACAGTCGGCGATCGCGTCCGGGCCGAGCACCTCCACGGCGGCCGCCACCGCCCGCTCGGCGCCCACCCGCAGACCGAGCGTGGTCAGCAGCTGGGCGATGTCCATCCGCAGCACCAGGTCGCCCGCGGCGATCTCACCGCCCCGCAGATCCGTGAGGATCACCCTGCCGGAACGATCCACCAGAATCGCGTCCCCCGCGAGCCTGCGGTGCGCGATCCGGCGCGACTGGAGCGCCTTCACCTGCCGCCAGGCGCTGCGCACCAGGTCGTCGGTGATCTCCCCGTCGTCGAGCGAGTCCAGGGTCCGGCCGCCCAGGTGCTCGTACACGAGCATCACCGCGTCGGGACCGAGCTCGGAGGTGGCGATCAGCTTCGGCGCGTTCGCGCCCGCCGCGATCGCCGCGTACGCGAGCAGCGCCTCCTGCTCCAGGGCCTGCCGCAGCGACACGATCGAGCGGCGGGTGGTGACGGCGCGCAGGGTGATGCGGCGCCAGGCCCGGTAGAAGAAGCCGTGCGCCTGCTGCTCGCGGTCGACCACCGTCACGTCGAGCGGCGGCCCGTCCTCCAGGGTCACGATGTAGCGGCGGCCCCGGTCCCCGCTGTCCGCCGACTCCGGCACGCCCTCGGCGCGCAGCGCCGTCACCGGCCTGAAGCCGACCCGGCGCAGACCGGCGAGGAGCGTCTGCCCGGTCGGCCGGACGTTCGGCGAACCGACCGCGTAGAGCGTGCCGTACGCCACGGTCCAGCCGATCAGCACGGTGAGGATGATCGAGAAGGCGGTGGTGTAGCCGGCGACGAGCATCGTGAACGCGTCCAGCAGCAGCACCACCCACAGCACCACGCGCCAGCGCGGTCTGCGGGCCATGCCGACGGCGGTCATGTAGGCGATGACCGGTGCCAGGTAGTTGTGCACGGGGTCGGTGAGCCCGCCGCCGGACTGCGGCTGGGTCAGCGCGTCCTGGATGGTGCCGGGCGCCGCCCGCGCCACCCACAGGTCGGTGGCGAGGGTCACGCCGTGCGCGAGGACGGCCGCGAGCACGCCGTCGGCGATCCGCAGCCCGTCACGTTTGACCAGGCGTTCGATGGCGAAGGCCACGGGCACGAGCAGGACGGCGATGGACGAGACGAGGCCGGCGATCTTGACGAAGACGTCGGGGGCACCGCCGGCGCCCTTGTTGATGTCCTGTTCGAGGCCGGAGGTGGTGCCGTGGGCGAAGGCGGCGATGGCGAGGACCACGGCGATGGCGAGCACGCCGATGAGCAGCCGCATCAGGTCGGACGGCCGGTGCACCCGCGCGGCGAGCAGCGGTTCGTCGCCGGATACGCGCTCGGGCGGACGGGGCGTGCCAGGTCCGGCCTCCCCCGGAGGCGGGATGTCGTGCGCCATCACCATGTCCGTCTCTGCATGCCGTTCCGTCGTTGTCGCTTCTTCTTGCTGCTGTGCGTGTTCTTGTTCTCGTATCACCAGTCACCGCCCGGACGATGGTGGCACGAAGAGGGGCCGTTCGGAGGCATCAGGGGGTTGTCGGTGGGGTGAGGCAGGATGGGCCGAATGGAGAATCAGGAGCTGCCCGAGCTGCCCGAGTATGCGGAACGGGTCCTTCAGGTCGCCGAGGAGATCCCGCCCGGCCGGGTGATGACCTACGGGGACGTCGCGGAGTGGCTCGGCGAGGGAGGGCCGCGCCAGGTCGGCCGGGTCATGGCGCTCTACGGCGGCTCCGTGCCGTGGTGGCGCGTGGTGCGCGCGGACGGCGCGCTGCTCGAGGGCCACGAGCACCGCGCCCTCGGCCACTACCGCGCGGAGGGCACACCGCTGCGGGACCCCAAGGGCGAGGGCCGGATCAAGGTCGACATGCGGCGGGCGCGATGGGACGGCGCGGAGGGCTGAGGGCGCGGGGTACGGCGACCGGGTGCCGGCGGGTGCCGCGCCCGGGGGAGCGGGACGGGCGGGTGCCGCGCCTGACGGCGTGACACATGGGGTACGGCGCCGGGATCGCGTACCGTCGAAGCTCGCGTTTCTCACCGGAGACCTCCGAGAACCTGGGGCATCCGGCGAACCCCGAGCACCCCGCACACAGACCAGCAGGACCGGCGACCCACGTGACTTCCTCCTCCACCCTCGCGTCCACGCGGGGCCCCGGCGCGTACCGGCTGGTGCGGGCCGTGCCGGCACCGGTGCGGCCCCCTGTGCTTGACGCAGCGCAGCGGGCGGTGGTTGAGCACGCGGACGGACCGCTTCTGGTCCTCGCCGGACCGGGTACCGGGAAGACCACGACGCTGGTCGAAGCCGTCGCGGCGCGCATGGAGCGGGGCGCCGACCCGGAACGCCTCCTGGTCCTCACCTTCAGCCGCAAGGCCGCGGTGGAACTCCGCGACCGGATGGCGGCCCGCCTGGGCGGAAGCCGCCCGCCGCAGGCCACCACCTTCCATTCGTACTGCTACGCCCTCGTCCGCGCCCACCAGGACGCCGACCTGTTCGCGGAGCCGCTCCGGCTGCTGTCCGGCCCCGAGCAGGACCTGGCCGTACGCGAACTGCTCGCCGGCCAGATCGACCTGGAGAAGCTCGGCCTCGGGCATGTGCGCTGGCCGGACGAACTGCGCGCCTGCCTCACCACGCGCGGCTTCGCCGACGAGGTGCGCGCCGTCATCGCGCGCTCGCGTGAACTGGGCCTCGGGCCGGGCGCCCTCGACGCCTTCGCGCGCCGGGTCGGCCGCCCCGACTGGCGGGCCGCGGCCGGCTTCCTCGCCGAGTACCTGGACGTCATGGACCTCCAGGGCGTCCTCGACTACACGGAGCTGGTCCACCGGGCGGTCCTCCTGGTGGAGTCCGCCCCCGCCGGCGCGCTGCCCCCCTACGACGCGATCTTCGTCGACGAGTACCAGGACACCGACCCGGCGCAGGTGCGGCTGCTGCGCGGTCTCGCCGCCGGATCGGCGGCGCCGGTGGTCGCGTTCGGCGACCCCGACCAGTCGATCTACGCCTTCCGCGGCGCCGACGTGAACGGCATCCTCGACTTCCCGGCCGCTTTCGGGGCGAGCGTCCGCGTCCTGGGCACCTCCCGCCGCTCGGGCGCCGCGCTCCTGGGCGCCACCCGGCTGCTCACCCAGCGGATGCCGCTGCCCCGCCTGCCCGCCGACCGGGTCCGCGCCCACCGCGAGCTCGCGCCGGTACGGGACGGCGGCCGCGCCGAGGTCTACACGTACCCGACGCCGTCCACCGAGACGGACAACATCGCCGACCTCCTCCGCCGCGCCCACCTGGAGGACGGCGTCCCCTGGCACGACATGGCGGTCCTCACCCGCTCCACGGCCCCTCTCACCACCCTCCGCCGCGCCCTCACCTCGGCCGGCGTCCCGGTGGAGACCGACGCCGCGGACACCCCGCTGCGCCACGAACCGGCGGTCGCCCCTCTCCTGCTCGCCCTCCG
Organism: Streptomyces sp. NPDC127114; assembly: GCF_042677525.1. Classification (NCBI taxonomy): domain Bacteria; kingdom Bacillati; phylum Actinomycetota; class Actinomycetes; order Kitasatosporales; family Streptomycetaceae; genus Streptomyces; species Streptomyces sp. NPDC127114. The sequence goes on along the minus strand of NZ_JBHXTJ010000049.1, from coordinate 17,620 downwards.
GGCGGCGGCAGCGGCGGCGGGAAGCGCGCAGACGGAGCCCGAGGCCGCCGAGGGCACGGCCGCGACCGGCCCGGCGGCGCAGGCGGCGGACGCTCCGGAGGCCGTTGACGCGGAGGCTCCCGGGGCCGCGGCGGCCCCCGAGGCCGCGGAGGCCGTGGACGCGGAGGCTTCCGAGGCTCCGGAGGCCCATGACGCGGCGGCCCCCGAGGCCGTGGAGGCCCCCGAGGGCGGGCGGGCCTCCGCCGGCGTCTCCTGGCTCGGCACCGAGACCGCCGTCGCGCTGCTCGCCTCGCCGCTCGCCGGGATGGACCCCGCCGATCTGCGCCGGCTCGGGCGCGCTCTGCGTGACGAGGAGCGGGCCGGCGGGAACAAGGTGCCGGCGCCGTCGGACGTGCTGCTCGCGCGGGCGCTCGCCGAGCCGGAGCGGCTGGTCGCGCACGACCAGTCGTACGCGCGCGGGGCGAGGCGGCTCGGGGAGCTGCTGCGGGCCGCGCGGAACAGGCTGGCCGCGGGCGGCACCGCCGAGGAGGCGCTGTGGCTGCTCTGGAACGGCACGCCCTGGCCCGGCCGCCTCGAGCGCGCCTCCCTGCGCGGCGGCACCGCCGGGCGCAACGCCGACCGGGACCTGGACGCGGTCTGCGCGCTGTTCGAGACCGCCGCCCGCGCCGAGGACCGGGTCGGCGGGCGCGGCGCGCTCAACTTCCTGGAGGAGCTCGACGCCCAGGACATCGCTGCCGACACCCTCACCCGCCGCCACACCCGCCCCGACGCCGTCCGCCTCATGACCGCCCACCGCTCCAAGGGCCTCGAGTGGGGCCTGGTGGTCGTCGCCGGCGTCCAGGAGGGCCTCTGGCCCGACCTGCGCCGCCGCGGCTCCCTCCTCGAAGCCGACCGGATCGGCCGTGACGGGCTCGCCGAGCCGCTCACCCCCGGCGCCCTCCTCGCCGAGGAGCGCCGCCTCTTCTACGTCGCCGCCACCCGCGCCCGCGACCGGCTCGTCGTCACCGCCGTCAAGGCCCCGGCCGAGGACGGCGACCAGCCCTCCCGTTTCCTCACCGAACTCGGCGTGGAGCCGAAGGAGGTGACGGGACGGCCCCGCCGCCCGCTCGCCGTCGCCGCGCTCGTCGCCGAACTGCGCGCGACCACCGTCGACCCGGACGCCTCGCCCGCCCTGCGTGCCGCCGCCGCCGAGCGGCTCGCCCGGCTCGCCGCCCTCGCCGACGAGGACGGCCATCCGCTCGTCCCCGCCGCCCACCCCGACCGCTGGTGGGGCCTCGCCGAGCCGACCCGCAGCGCCGTGCCGCTGCGCGACCGGGACCGCCCGGTCGCCCTGTCCGGCTCCGCCCTCCACCAGCTCGCCGACACGTGCGCCCTCCAGTGGTTCCTGGGCCGCGAGGTCAGGGCCGACGCCCCGGCGACCGCCGCCCAGGGCTTCGGCAACGTCGTGCACGTCCTCGCCGACGAGGTCGCCTCCGGCCGTACCCCCGCCGACCTCGACGTCCTCATGGCCCGGCTCGACTCCGTGTGGGACGCCCTCGCGTTCGACGCGCCGTGGAAGTCCGCGCAGGAGAAGCGGAACGCCAGGATCGCCCTGGAGCGCTTCCTGCGCTGGCACGTCATGGACCGCGCCGGGCGCACACCCGCCGCCACCGAGCACGACTTCGACGTGACGCTGGGCGCGGGCGAGTACCAGGTCCGCATCCGCGGCTCCATGGACCGCGTCGAGACCGACGAACAGGGCCGCGCCTACGTCGTCGACTTCAAGACCGGCAAGTCCGCGCCCACGAAGGACGAGGTCGCCCACCACCCGCAGCTCGCCGTCTACCAGCTCGCCGTCCGCGAGGGCGCCGTCGACGAGGTCTTCGGCGGCCGCACCCCCGAACCCGGCGGCGCCGAACTCGTCCACCTGCGGCAGGCCGCCCCCAAGAAGGAGGGCGGGGACGCGCTCCCCAAGGTCCAGGCCCAGCAGCCGCTCGACGGCGAGTGGATCGGCGGCCTCCTCGCCAACGCCGCCGGCCGCGTCCTCGACGAGCGCTTCACCCCGACCACCGGCCAGCACTGCACGACCTGCACCTTCCGCGCCTCGTGCAGCGCCCGCCCGGAGGGCCGCCACATCGTGGACTGACGCCCTGCCCCGGGGCCGCAGCGGCCCCGGACTCGCGAGCCCCCGCCCCCTCCGGCACCCTGGAATATCGGGAAGACCGCGAGGAGGCTCGCATGGCGTCCACCACACTTCGCGCCGCCACCGTCGTCTGCACCGCCCTGATCGCCGGCGCCGTGCCCGTCGCACCCTCCGCCCTGGCCGCCCAGGCCCCACCCGTGGCCGCCGCACCGGCCGCCCCCAGTCCCTCGCCCGACCCCTTCAAGGGCCTCACCGCCGACCAGATCGGCGCCCGGGCGGTCACCGCCACCCAGTCCGCGACCTCGCTGCGCATGACCGGCCGGGTCGTCTCCGGCGGACAGCCGCTGGACGTCGACTTCTCCGTCAACGACAAGAGCGAGTGCACCGGCGCCATCAGACTCCAGGGCGGCGCCGCCGAGCTCCGCCAGACCGGCCGCGTCACCTACATGAAGGGCGACGAGGCCTTCTGGCGTGCCTCCATGACCTCCCAGGGCATGCCGCCCGCGCAGATCGACGCGACGATCGAACTGCTCAAGGGGCGCTGGCTGAAGATCCCGCAGGGCCGGCCCGGCACCGAGGGCCTCAGCGGCGTCTGCGACCTGAAGGCCCTCCTCGCCGACCTCGGCAAGGACAAGGAGGACCGCACCGGCCTGGTCCGCGGGCGGGACGGTGAGGTGAACGGCACACCCGTCGCCACCCTGGTCAAGAAGAAGCCGGGCGGCGAGACCACCACCGTGTCCGTCTCCGAGCGCGGGAAGCCCTACATCCTGAAGACGGTCAAGAAGGGCGGCTCCGAGCCGGGATCCGTGACCCTCTCCGACTACGACAAGCCCGTGAAGGTCGTCGTCCCGCCCGCCGACGAGACCGTCGACCTGTCCAAGCTGGACCCGGGCACCCCGGCCTGACCGGAACCGCCCCGACCGGCCGCCCCGACCCGCCGCGGTGACCGGCCGCGGTGACCGGCCGCGCGCGGCCCCGGCGCGCCTGACCGGACCGCGCTGTCGGTGGTGCCCGTTAGCCTCTTTCGGGTGACCGCACGCATCACCGACCCCGAGCAGCTCAAGGAGCTGCTCGGCATCCCGTTCACCCCGGAGCAGACGGCCTGCATCATCGCGCCGCCCGCCCCGCAGGTCATCGTGGCCGGAGCCGGCTCCGGCAAGACGACGGTGATGGCCGCCCGGGTGGTCTGGCTGGTCGGCACGGGACAGGTCGCGCCCGAGCAGGTCCTCGGTCTGACGTTCACCAACAAGGCCGCCGGCGAGCTCGCCGAGCGCGTCCGCACCGCCCTCGTCCGCGCCGGCGTCACCGACCCCGACGTGATCGACCCGGACAACCCCCCCGGCGAGCCCCGCATCTCCACGTACCACGCCTTCGCCGGGCAGCTCCTCACCGACCACGGCCTGCGCATCGGCCTGGAGCCCACCTCGCGGCTCCTCGCCGACGCCACCCGCTACCAGCTCGCCGCCCGCGTCCTGCGCGAGGCCCCCGGCCCGTACCCGGCACTCACCCGCTCCTTCCCGACCCTCGTCGGCGACCTCCTCGCCCTCGACGCCGAGCTCGCCGAGCACCTCGTACGGCCCGAGCGCCTCCTCGCGTACGACACCGAGCTGCTCGCCGAACTCGCCACGGCCAAGCTCACCAACGCCGACCTGCGCAAACTCCCCGAAGCCGCGGCCGCGCGCCGCGAGCTCCTCGACCTCGTCGTCCGCTACCGCGCCGCCAAGCGCTCCCGCGACCTGCTCGACTTCGGCGACCAGATCGCCCTCTCCGCGGAGCTCGCCACCACCCGGCCCGAGGTCGGCGCGATCCTCCGGGACGAGTTCCGGGTCGTCCTGCTCGACGAGTACCAGGACACCTCCGTCGCCCAGCGGCTGCTCCTGTCCGGCCTCTTCGGACAGGGCACCGGGCACGCCGTGACCGCCGTCGGCGACCCCTGTCAGGCCATCTACGGCTGGCGCGGCGCCTCCGTCGCCAACCTCGACGACTTCCCGGAGCACTTCCCGTACGAGGACGGCCGCCCCGCCACCCGCTTCGCCCTCTCCGAGAACCGGCGCAGCGGCGGCCGCCTCCTCGACCTGGCCAACGGCCTCGCCGCCCCGCTGCGCGCCCTGCACGCGGGCGTGGAGGCGCTGCGGCCCGCACCGGGCGCCGAGCGGGACGGCAGCGTCCGCATCGCGCTGCTCCCCACCCACACGGAGGAGATCGACTGGCTCGCCGACTCCCTCGCCCACCTCGTCCGCACCGGCACCGCGCCCGGTGAGATCGCCGTCCTGTGCCGCACGGCCACCGACTTCCCGGCCGTCCAGGCCGCCCTCGTCGCCCGGGACGTCCCCGTCGAGGTCGTCGGCCTCTCCGGCCTGCTCCACCTGCCCGAGGTCGCCGACCTCGTCGCCGTCTGCGAGGTCCTCCAGGACCCCGGCGCCAACGCCTCGCTCGTACGGCTCCTCACCGGCCCCCGCTGGCGCATCGGCCCGCGCGACCTGGCCCTCCTCGGCCGCCGCGCCCGGCTCCTCGTGCACCGGCCGGGCGAGGGGACGGACGACGCCGACCAGCGGCTCGCCGCCGCCGTCGAGGGCGTCGACCCCGCCGAGGTGATCTCCCTCGCCGACGCGCTCGACACCTTCCTCGACTCCGGCGGCGAGGACGACGGCCTGCCCTTCTCCGCCGAGGCCCGGGTCCGCTTCGCCCGCCTCGCCACCGAGCTGCGCGCCCTGCGCACCTCCCTCGCCGACCCGCTGATGGACGTCCTGCACCGGGTCCTCGCCGCCACCGGCCTGGAGGTCGAGCTCTCCGCCTCGCCGCACGCCCTGGCCGCCCGCCGCCGCGAGACCCTCGGCAACTTCCTGGACGTCGCCGCCGGCTTCGCCTCCCTCGACGGCGAGGCCACCCTGCTCGCCTTCCTCGGCTTCCTGCGCACGGCCGCGCAGTACGAGAAGGGCCTGGACAACGCGCTGCCAGGTGGCGAGAACACCGTCAAGGTGATGACCGCCCACAAGTCCAAGGGCCTGGAATGGGACGTCGTCGCCGTTCCCGGCCTGGTCACCGGCCAGTTCCCGTCCACCCGCGCCCGCGAGTCCTGGACCTCCCAGCCCCAGGTCCTCCCGCACGCCCTGCGCGGTGACGCGGCGACCCTGCCCGGGCTCGACGAGTGGACCGCCGCCTCCCTGAAGTCCTTCAAGGAGGAGCTGCGCGACCACCAGCACACCGAGGAGCTACGCCTCGGCTACGTGACCTTCACCCGCCCGCGCTCCCTCCTCCTGGGCTCCGGCCACTGGTGGGGCCCGGCCCAGAAGAAGCCGCGCGGGCCCTCGGACTTCCTCCGGGCCCTGTACGAGCACTGCGCCGCCGGCCACGGCGAGATCGAGGCCTGGGCGGACGCCCCCGAGGAGGGCGACGACAACCCGCTCCTCACCGCGGATCTCGCCGACCAGGCCTGGCCCCTGCCCCTGGACAAGGAGTCCCTGGAGCGGCGCCGGGAGGCCGCGCGGGCCGTCATGGCCCGCCTCTGGTCCCGGGAACCGGCCGCACCCGCCCCGGCCGAAGCCGCCGCGGCGGACGGGGACCCGGACGGCCTCTGGTTCCCGGAGGACCTGGAGGAGCCGCACGAGGAACCCCCGTACGACGAGGAGTGGACCGGGCCGCACGTGCCGGCGCCCCGCGCCGAGGCCCGCCCGGCGGAACCGGCCCTCACGCCCGAGGACGCCCGCACCGTCGCCTCGTGGGACCGCGACCTCACCGCCCTCACCGCCGAGCTGCACCGCTCCCGCGCCACCACCCGGGACGTCCTGCTGCCCGCGTACCTCTCCGCCTCCCAGGTGCTGCGGCTCGCCGCCGACCCCGAAGGCTTCGCCAAGGAGCTGGCCCGGCCGATGCCGAAGCCGCCGCAGCCGGCCGCCCGGCGCGGCACCCGCTTCCACGCCTGGGTGGAGTCCCGCTTCGAGGAGCTGCCGCTGCCCCTGCTCGGCCCGGACGAGCTGCCCGGCGGCGAGGAGTTCGCGGGCGAGCCGGAGATCCTGGACGAGCGGGACCTGGACGCCCTGAAGGAGGCCTTCGACCGCACCCCGTACGCCCGCCGCACCCCGTACCGCGTGGAGATCCCCGTCCACCTCTCCCTTGCGGGCCGGGTGGTCCGCGGCCGGATCGACGCCGTCTACCGGGACCCGGACACCGGCGCGTACGAGATCGTCGACTGGAAGACCAGCCATCTGCGCAACGCGGACCCGCTCCAGCTGGCGATCTACCGCCTCGCCTGGGCCGAGCAGCACGGCCTCGACCCGGAGGAGGTGGCCGCCTCCTTCGTCTACGTGCGCACCGGTGAGGTGGTCCGCCCGGCCCGGCTGCCCGGCCGGGCGGAACTGGAGGCTGTGCTCCTCGGCACACCGGCCGACGACGGGGCGGGTTCCGGCGCCGGATAGGCTCGGGAGCATGAGCGAGACCCCGGACAGCGCCGTCCACGCCGAGGACACCCGTGCCGTGCGCACGTACATCGAGCAGCACCGGTCCGCGTTCCTCGGCGAGCTCGCCGAGTGGCTGCGGATCCCTTCCGTGTCGGCGCAGCCCGAGCGGGCCGCGGACGTCCGGCGCAGCGCCGAGTGGCTCGCCGCCACCCTGACCGGCACCGGCTTCCCCGTCGTCGAGGTGTGGGAGACCGACGGCGCGCCCGCCGTGTTCGCCGAGTGGCCGTCCGGCGAGCCGGACGCGCCGACCGTCCTCGTCTACGGTCACCACGACGTGCAGCCCGCCGCCCGCGAGGACGGCTGGCACACCGAGCCGTTCGAGCCGGTGGTCGTCGACGGCCGGATGTACGGGCGGGGCGCGGCCGATGACAAGGGGCAGGTCCTCTTCCACACCCTCGGCGTCCGCGCGCACCTCGCCGTGACCGGCCGCACCGCGCCCGCCGTCAACCTCAAGATGATCGTGGAGGGCGAGGAGGAGTCGGGTTCGCCGCACTTCCGCGCCCTGGTGGAGAAGCACGCCGACCGGCTCGCCGCCGACGTGGTGATCGTCTCCGACACCGGCATGTGGTCCGAGACCACGCCGACCGTGTGCACCGGCATGCGCGGCGTCGCGGACTGCGAGATCGACCTGTACGGGCCCGACCAGGACATTCACTCCGGCTCCTTCGGCGGCGCCGTGCCCAACCCGGTCACCGTCGCCGGCCGGATCGTCGCCGCCCTGCACGACGCCGACGAGCGCGTCGCGATCCCCGGGTTCTACGACGGCGTCACCGAGCTGACCGACGCCGAGCGGGCCCTGGTCGCCGAGCTGCCCTTCGACGAGAGCGCCTGGCTCGACACGGCCAAGTCCCACGGCACCCTCGGCGAGGCCGGCTTCTCCACCCTGGAGCGCGTCTGGGCCCGCCCCACGGCCGAGGTCAACGGCATCGGCGGCGGCTACCAGGGCCCCGGCGGCAAGACGATCGTGCCCGCCTCCGCCCACCTGAAGCTCTCCTTCCGGCTCGTCGCCGGCCAGGACCCGGCGCGGATCGAGAACGCCGTACGGAAGTGGCTGGCCGAGCTGGTGCCGGCCGGCGTCCGGCACGAGATCGTCTTCGGCGCACCGACCCGGCCCTGCCTCACGCCGCTCGACCACCCCGCGCTCAAGGCGGTGGCCGGCGCCATGAGCCGCGCCTTCGACGGCGCCAAGATCCGCTACACCCGCGAGGGCGGCTCGGGACCGGCCGCCGACCTCCAGGACGTGCTGGACGCCCCGGTGCTGTTCCTGGGCATCTCGGTCCCCTCCGACGGCTGGCACTCCCCGAACGAGAAGATCGAGCTGGATCTCCTCATGAAGGGCGTCGAGACGACCGCGCACCTGTGGGGCGACCTGCCCGCCGCCCTCCGCACCGCCGCGCGCTGAACCCGAATCCGATGGGGGAGTTGGAAGCACCTGTGAGCACCTTGAACAACGCGTTCGCGGACCGCCCGGTCTCGCTCACCGCCCCGAGCGGGATCGACCGCGCCGCCCACCACCGTCTCGACGAGGCGTGGCTGGCGGCCGCCTGGAGCCACCCGACGACCCGGGTCTTCGTGGTCTCGGGAGGTCAGGTGCTGATCGACGACACGCCCGACGGCCGGACCGAGCTGGTCATGACCCCGGCCTTCGAGGCCCCGGTCACCGAGACCCACCGCTACTTCCTGGGCACGGACGCCGACGGCGTCTCCTACTTCGCGCTCCAGAAGGACAGCCTGCCGGGCCGCATGGACCAGTCGGCACGGCCGGCCGGGCTGCGCGAGGCGGGGCTGCTGCTCTCGCCGCGGGACGCCGGCCTGATGGTCCACGCCGTGGCCCTGGAGAACTGGCAGCGGCTGCACCGCTTCTGCTCGCGCTGCGGCGAGCGCACGGTGATCGCCGCGGCCGGGCACGTCCGCCGCTGCCAGGCCTGCGGCGCGGAGCACTACCCGCGCACCGACCCGGCGGTGATCATGCTGGTCACCGACGAGGAGGACCGCGCCCTCCTCGGCCGCCAGGTCCACTGGCCCGAGGGCCGCTTCTCGACCCTGGCGGGCTTCGTGGAGCCGGGCGAGTCCATCGAGCAGGCAGTGGTGCGCGAGGTCTTCGAGGAGGCCGGCGTCACGGTCGGCGAGGTGGAGTACGTGGCCAGCCAGCCCTGGCCCTTCCCGTCCAGCCTGATGCTGGGCTTCTTCGCCCGGGCGACCTCGTCGGAGATCGAGGTGGACGGCGAGGAGATCCACGAGGCCCGCTGGTTCTCCCGCGAGGACCTGGCCGCGGCCTTCGAGTCGGGCGAGGTGCTGCCGCCGTACGGGATCTCGATCGCCTCCCGGCTGATCGAGATCTGGTACGGCAAGCCGCTGCCGAAGCCCGGCGACGTGGTCTGAGCCACGGCCCCGCGCCGCCTCGTACCCCCGCCCCCTCCTGCGCTCGTGGCCGCACGCCCGTAAGCGGAACGCGACAGCCCCCGTCCGGCACTGCCGGGCGGGGGCTGTTTTCGGCCACCAGGGGCGTCGGGCCCTCGGTCAGGCGGCGAGCGCCTGCTTGACCTGGGCCAGGCTCGGGTTGGTCATGACGACCTCGGAACCGCCGGCCTCCGGGACGACGCGCACGGTCGGCACGGTCTGGTTGCCGCCGTTGGCCTGCTCGACGAACTTCGCCGACTCGGGGTCCTGCTCGATGTTGATCTCCGTGTACGCGATGCCCTCACGGTCCAGCTGGCTCTTCAGCCGGCGGCAGTAGCCGCACCACGTGGTGCTGTACATCGTCACAGTGCCCTGCATGGCCAGGCGCTCCTCTGTTCGCGGGTGGATGCCGAGAGGAAGAACGTACGCCCCCGGCCGGCCATTCCCGGAACCGCGTTCGTATGACCGGCGCCACCCTCCTGTGGACAACGCACCGCATCGGTCCCTCCGGACCTGGCAGCATGGCGGGGTGACACCAGCAACGCACTCCACTCTCTTCCCGCAGGTCCCCGAGTCGGCCGACGCGGTGCTCGACGGGCTCGACCCCGAGCAGCGCGAGGTCGCCCTCGCCCTGCACGGACCGGTGTGCGTCCTGGCCGGTGCCGGTACGGGCAAGACGCGGGCCATCACCCACCGCATCGCCTACGGGGTGCGGGCCGGGATCCTCGCACCCGCAAGCGTGCTCGCCGTCACCTTCACCAACCGCGCCGCGGGCGAGATGCGCGGCCGGCTCCGCCAGCTCGGCGCCGGCGGCGTCCAGGCCCGCACCTTCCACTCCGCGGCCCTCCGCCAGCTCCAGTACTTCTGGCCGAAAGCCGTCGGTGGCGAGCTGCCCCGCCTCCTGGAGCGGAAGATCCAGCTGGTCGCCGACGCCGCCGCCCGCTGCCGCGTCCGCCTCGACCGGAACGAGCTGCGGGACGTCACGAGCGAGATCGAGTGGGCGAAGGTCACCCAGACCGTCCCCGCCGACTACCCGGCCGCCGTCGCCAAGTCCTCGCGCGACTGCCCCCGCGACCCCGCGGAGATCGGCCAGATCTACGCGATGTACGAGCAGCTCAAGCGCGAGCGCGACGTGATCGACTTCGAGGACGTGCTGCTGCTCACCGTCGGCATCCTCCAGGACCGGCACGACATCGCCGACCAGATCCGCCGGCAGTACCAGCACTTCGTGGTCGACGAGTACCAGGACGTCTCCCCGCTCCAGCAGCGGCTGCTCGACCTGTGGCTCGGCGACCGCGACAGCCTGTGCGTGGTCGGCGACGCCAGCCAGACGATCTACTCGTTCACCGGCGCCACCCCCGACCACCTGCTGAACTTCCGCACCCGCCACCCGAACGCGACCGTGATCAAGCTGGTCCGCGACTACCGCTCCACCCCACAGGTCGTCCACCTGGCCAACGGGCTGCTCGGCCAGGCCCGCGGCCGCGCCGCCGAGCACCGCCTGGAGCTGGTCTCCCAGCGCGAGCCCGGCCCCCAGCCCGCCTACACCGAGTACGGCGACGAGCCCGCCGAGGCCGAGGGCACCGCCCGCCGCATCCGCGACCTGATCGCCGCCGGCGTCCCGGCCGGCGAGATCGCCGTCCTCTACCGGATCAACGCCCAGTCGGAGGTCTACGAGCAGGCCCTCGCCGACGCGGGCGTGCCCTACCAGCTGCGCGGCGCCGAGCGCTTCTTCGAGCGCCAGGAGGTCCGCGAGGCGGGCATCGCCCTGCGCGGCGCCGCCCGGGCCGGAGGGAACGACGCGCTGCTCGACGACGCCGAGGACCTGCCCGCCCAGGTCCGTGCCGTGCTCTCCACCAAGGGCTGGACCAGCGAGCCGCCCACCGGCTCCGGCGCCGTCAGGGACCGCTGGGAATCACTGGCCGCGCTCGTCCGGCTCGCCGAGGACTTCGCCCGCGCCAAGCCCGGTGCCACCCTCTCCGACCTGGTCGCCGAGCTCGACGAACGGGCCGCCGCCCAGCACGCCCCCACCGTCCAGGGCGTCACGCTCGCCTCGCTGCACGCCGCCAAGGGCCTGGAGTGGGACGCCGTCTTCCTGGTCGGCCTCACCGAGGGCATGATGCCGATCACCTACGCCAAGACCGACGAACAGGTCGAGGAGGAACGCCGGCTGCTCTACGTGGGCGTCACCCGGGCCCGGGTCCACCTGTCGCTGTCCTGGGCGCTCTCGCGCTCCCCGGGCGGCCGGGCCTCCCGGCGCCCCACCCGCTTCCTGAAGGGCCTGCGCCCCGGCTCCGGCCCGCTCGCCCCGGCCGGCGCGGGCGGCGGCGGAGGCGCGGGCGTCGACGGCGTCGGCGGAGGCATCGACCGGGGCAGTGGCCCGGGGCGGCGCAAGCGGCGCGGCCCGGTGCGCTGCCGGGTCTGCGGCGCCACCCTCACCGAGGCCGGCGAGATGAAGCTCATGCGCTGCGAGGACTGCCCCTCCGACATGGACGAGGGGCTGTACGAGCGGCTGCGCGAGTGGCGCATGGAGCAGGCCCGCGCGCTCGGCCAGCCGCCCTATTGCGTGTTCACCGACAAGACGCTGATGGCCATCGCCGAGCGGGTGCCCGCCTCCGACGCGGAGCTCGTCACGATCTCCGGGGTCGGGGTCCGCAAGCTCGACCGCTTCGGCGCCGACGTACTGGCCATCTGCGCAGGTGAGGAGCCCGGAGGAAGCCACGAGGAGGCCTGAGAAAAACTCGTGGGAAAAATAGTTTGCGCCCGCCCCGTCAAGCCCCATAGGTTCTTAACCACGACACAGCGGCTTCTTGGAAGCCCTGTCTTCGTGCTGTACTTGTCCAAATGAACATGAGGGTCCGGCTCACACCGAGCCCTCCGAGACGCCGAGAGGAGGCGATTCCAGTGATCAGCATCAAGAACATCAAGACCAGCACCGCCAAAATGACCGATCGCTCGGTCGTCGTCTCCGCCTGCTCGCTCGGCCTCGCCGCCTCCGCGTCCTCCGCGCTCTTTGGCACCGGTCTGTCCGGCGCCGGTCTGCCTCTCGGTATGTCCGGTCTGCTGATGGACCGCCTTGAGCGCAATGAGCGACCGACCAAGGCACTGGAAGCAGGAGTGGTGGGCAAGGCCAAGGCCGCTGCCTACGGCTTCGCGGCGACCGGTGCCGGCATTCAGCGGACGACGCAGCAGCACCACACGATGTGGGCCTTCCGTGGGCTCGAACCCTGGAGTGATCCAGCCTGATCGACGATCAGGCCGGCGCCTTCAGGGCCGCGGAACCCCATCAGGGATCCGCGGCCCTTCTGTTTGTCCCCGAACGGGGCTGACGGAGCGAGGGGGCCTCGGGACCAGCAGTGACCGGTACCAACAGAAAACCCGGCCAACAGGCCGGAACGACCAGACGAGGAAGTCGACCCGTGCAACTCGAAGCGCACGCCCCGTCCGTACCGCCTTCCGAAACGATCCCCCCGCCCGGCCTCACGGAGGACTCCACCTTGACCCCCCTCACCGCGCTCACCGCGCTCGACGACGCCATCGAGAACCTCGGCGTACCCGTCCCCTGCCGCTCGTACGACCCCGAGGTCTTCTTCGCCGAGTCCCCGGCCGACGTCGAGTACGCCAAGTCGCTCTGCCGGACCTGCCCGCTCATGGAAGCCTGCCTCGCGGGCGCCAAGGAGCGTCGCGAGCCCTGGGGCGTCTGGGGTGGAGAGCTCTTCGTCCAGGGCGTGGTCGTCGCCCGCAAGCGGCCCCGCGGCCGCCCGCGCAAGAACCCGGTTGCGGCATGAACGCCCTCGGAACCGTCGACCGCCCCCTCACGCACGATCCCCAGAAGCAGGCCCCGATGACCTCGCCCGCCCACGAGCCCTCCGGCTCCGCGACTCCAGACGTTTCGATCAGTGGCGCGAAGCGCTCGCGCCAGAACAGGACCCGTGAGATGCAACTCATCCCAGAAGCCCTGGCCCGTGCCCATATGCACGACCGCCTGCGGGAAGCCGACGCGGAACGCCAGGCCTCGCGCCTGGTCGCCGCCCGGCGCATGCAGCGGCGCGCCGAGCGCGTGTCGATGCGCGCCCGCCGCGCGCTGGCCATGGCCGTCATGCACTGACCCAGGCAGACCCTGAAACCGCGGGGGCCGGGCCGAACCGACACGCCCCCCCCGTGCGTTGCCCCCGACACGGGCGCCCCTCGGGTTATCGTCACCAAGGTGAACGACGCCTCTGTCGACAAGCCGCTCTACGTGTGCGCCCGCTGCGGCAAAACCGCCCCGGAGCTGCCCGTCACCTGGACCTGCTCGGTGGAGAACGGCACCCGCCAGTACTTCTGCGAGGACTGCGCCCGCGCCAACATCAGGGCCATCGAGGGCCGCCTCGACTCCTCCTGGTGGTGACCCGTCCGGACCCAGGGCCCGGACGGCGCCCTACTCCTCTTCGGCGACGAAGCCCGGCAGCCACTCCTCCAGCTCGTCCCGCAGCCGCACCGTCGCGCCCAGCTGACACAGCACCCCGATCGTGCTCAACGTCACACGGTGTATCAGCAGATACGAGGGCGGCAGATTGAGCTGCCTGCCCAACTGGTGCGCGGGGGAGCGGGGATCGGCGATCCGGGCCGCCTGCGCACGCATCCAGCCACGGGTGAAACCGAAGGCCTCCACCTCGGCCGGCTCGATGATCGGGAGCAGATACTCCAGCACCGCGTCCGGGTCGAGCGCGATCGACTTCTTCACGAAACCCTCCGCGCACAGCAGCTCGTAGACCGGCTCCGCCTGCCCGGCCAGCGTCATCCGCAGACAGGCGCCGATCGTCTCCGGCAGCCCGCCCGGCAGCCGGTCCACCGTGCCGAAGTCCAGCACGCCGAGCCGCCACGAGGCGGCCGAGTCGTCGTCCGCCCCCTCCGGACCCGGCAACAGCCGGAAGTTGCCCGGATGCGGGTCCGCGTGCAGCAGCCCCGTGCGCGCCGGCCCCGAGAACAGGAACCGGGCGAGCAACTGCCCGGCCCGGTCCCGCTGCTCCGGCGTGCCGTCCGCGATCACCTCCGACAGCGGGATCCCGTCCATCCACTCCGTGACCAGCACCTGATCCGACTGGTGCACCACCGCCGGGACCACCACGTCCGGATCGCCCGCGAACTCCTCCGCGTGCTCCCGCTGCGCCTCGGCCTCGAGCCCGTAGTCCAGCTCCTCGGAGACCCGGTCCCGCAGCTCCGTGATCAGCGGCTTCACGTCCATGCCGGGGATCAGCGGACCGAGCAGCCGGGCGAACCGGCTCAGCTGGGTCAGATCCGACAGCAGCGCCTCGCCCGCGCCCGGGTACTGCACCTTCACCGCGACCTCGCGGCCGTCGTGCCACACCGCCCGGTGCACCTGCCCGATCGACGCGGCCGCCGCCGGCTTGTCCTCGAACTCCAGGAACAGCTCCCGCCATCCCTCGCCCAGCCGCTCCTCGAGCACCGCGTGCACCGTCCGCGTCGGCATCGGCGGAGCGGCGTCCTGGAGTTTTGTGAGCGCCGCCCGGTAAGGCCCGGCGACCTCCTCCGGCAGCGCCGACTCGAAGACGGACAGCGCCTGCCCGAACTTCATCGCCCCGCCCTTGAGCTCGCCGAGCACCCTGAACAACTGCTCGGCCGTGCGCTGCTGGAGCTCCCGCGCGACGAGCTCCGCCGACTTCCCGCCGATCCGCTTGCCCAGCCCCCACGTGGCCCGCCCGGCGAAGCCCAGCGGCAACGCGGCCAACTTCGCGGTCCGGGTGACCGCCTTCCGGGGAAGATCAGACATGCGCCCTCCAAGTCCCAGACTGCAGTTCCGCACGGAGCCAGGGCCCTCGGGGCAGGCCCTACCCCGCCATTGTGTCGTGCGCCGCTCGAGCCTCCGTCGCATGCTCCCCCTCACCGCCGCGCCGCGCCCCGCACGGACACGCCGGGTGGGCCCGGACCGGCGCCGAGCGCCACCCGAGCAGGGGCAGCGACACCTCCCAGCGCGCCCCCGTGCTCGACGGCAGGTCGCCGTCCAGGAACGCCAGCGCGTGCGCCGCGGCGAGGCCCGCGACCGCCGTCGCGAGCGTCACGTCGCACGCGGGCAGCGGATGCGGCCGGCCCGAACGCCACTGCGCCGGAAGCCGCGGCCACACCGGCTCCCGCTCGGCCAGCTCCCGCTGCATGCAGCCTGCGCAGGCCGTTCCGCCCGGCAGCACCAACGGGCCCACCACACCGGTGGCTTCGAGCACTCCCGCGTAGAGATGGGGCGTGCCGGTGGCGATCCAGGCCTCGGCCGGGAGCGGGTCGGGGACGTAGGCGCCGAGGCCGTCGCGTGGGGCGACCACGACGAGCGCGACCCCGGCCTCCCCGCCCCCGCCCCCTCCCTCTCCTCCGCCCCCACTCCGTCCCCCTCCCCGTCCTCCACCTCCACCACCAGCTCCCCCTCCTCGTCCTCCTCCTCGTCCTCCGTCCCTTCCCCGGATCCGTTCCCCGTTCCCCTTCCCGTCCCCGGACCGGGCGCGGCGCGGTGGGCGGCCGCCCGGGGCGGTGCGGGTCACCAGGCGGCGGGCCGCCACCGCGCGCCGCTCGCCGACCGATTCCGGCGGAAGTCCGCCCGGCGACACCTCCCACGGCGCGACGGTGCCGGCGTCCAGGACCTCGACCCGCCCGACACCCGCCGCCGACAGAAGGGCCGCCACCGCCGCGCCCACGCGGCCCGCGCCGCGCACCTGTACGCGCAGCGAGCGTCGCGCGGCCAGCGCCCGCGCCGCCCCGTCAGGCGCGCGGTGCACCACAGACAGGGAGGCCAGGTCGGCGCGCACCGGGTCGAGCGCCGGGTCCGCCCGGCCGCCGGGATCGCCGTCGTCGCGGCCGTCCGGGCCGCCCGGCGGCCCGGACGGTGGCCGGACCGAGGCGTCGGCGATCAGCCCGGCCGCGGCGAGCCGGGCGAGCAGGGCGTCGAGGCGCCCCTCGGGCAGGCCGAGTGCCGCCGCCTCCGCCCGCAGCAGTTCCATGCCGCGCGTGCCGTCGAGCAGGCCGATCAGACTGCCCGTCGTCGTGTCCACCGGCCCCAGGACCACCGCGTGCGCGGGCGTCACCCCGAACTGCACGTACCGCATGTTCCGCCAGGCGCGCCGCAGCGCCGGTTTCACCATCGGATGCATCAAGCCACCCCCGTCGTCCCGTCCCGACCGCTGCTCCGTCGGTTCCACGAGTCAGGTTGCCCGGCCCGGGCGAGCGGTGCGGAAAGTTGTCCACAGGGCTGAGGCATTAATCATTCGAATGCGGTGGTGCGGGACTTCCCCCGCCGCCAGCGGGTAACGTCGGGGCCGTGTCGGCCGACCCACAGCACAGCGTGACAAGCAGACCGCCCCGCGGCTCGGGGACGAGCGCGGTCGAGGTCCGGAGGAGCTCCCGCCGGAGCAGAACGGTCTCCGCCTACCGCGAGGGCGACCGGACCATCGTGCTCATCCCCGCCCGGATGTCGGAGGCGGAGGAGCAGCGCTGGGTCACCGTCATGCTGGACAAGCTGGCCGCCCAGGAGAGCAGGAGCGTCCGCGGCGACCGGGAACTGACCGAGCGGGCCGCGCAGCTGTCGGAGCAGTACTTCGACGGCCGGGCTCGCCCCACGTCCGTCCGATGGGTGACGAACCAGAACACCCGCTGGGGCTCGTGCACCCCTTCCGAGGGAAGCATCAGGCTCTCCCACCGGCTCCAGGGCATGCCCGAGTACGTCGTGGACTACGTGCTCTGCCACGAGCTGGCGCACCTCCTCGTGCCGGGCCACGGACCACGCTTCTGGCGGCTCCTGGACGCCTATCCGCGCACCGAGCGCGCCCGCGGCTACCTGGAGGGCGTGGCCGCGGCCGGCCGGCTGCCGCACCTCTCGGACGCCCGCGAGGACTGACCCGCGCATTGCTCCGGTTCTGTACCGAACGGGCCCGGCCCTGCCGCAATGTCTCGGCCACCCGTTAGCCTGGCGCGACGCATTCGTCATTTCGGGATGGGGGACGGTCGTCACACATGGCCAGGGAATTCCAACGCGGCCACAAGGCCAAGATCAGTGATCTCACGGCGGGAACGGATCTGTACGTGGGCGTGCAGATCGCGGCGCCCGGTCTGACCTTCGACATCAGCTGTTTCGGCCTCGACGCCGACGAGCGGCTCTCCGACGACCGCTACTTCGTCTTCTTCAACCAGCCCAAGTCGCCCGAGGAGTCCATCCAGCTGCTCGGCGCGCAGGCTGGCGACACGGAGTCCTTCCGCGTGACGCTGGACCGCATTCCGGCGCACATCCACAAGCTGTCCTTCACCGCGACGATCGACGGCGCCGGGCAGATGTCGCAGGTCGGCCCCGGCTGGATCCGGATCGTGGCGGGCGGCGAGGAGGTCGCCCGGTACGCCTTCACCGGCGCCGAGTTCTCCACCGAACGCGCCGTGATGCTCGGCGACTTCTACCTGAAGGACGTGTGGCGGTTCGCCGCCGTCGGCCAGGGATTCGACGGAGGCCTGGAGGCGCTCCTGAAGAACTTCGGCGGCGAGGTCGCCGAGGAGGAGCCCGCGGCCCCGCAGCAGCCCGCCGCCGCGCCCGGTTTCGCCCCGCCGGCCCAGGCCGCCGCGCCGCCGGCCTTCGGCGCCCCGGCCGCCCCGGCCCCGGCCGCCCCGGCCC